>CAZMXB010000143.1:0-12520 GCA_964569855.1 uncultured Rhodoferax sp. | reverse complement strand
ATTCAATAACTCTAACGCACGGCTCGCATGCGCATAAATCGCTTCAGCCTCGTTCCGATAGACCGCCAGCCAGGCCCGAAGCACGGCGATCTGGCCATAAGTGTCTGTTGTTGATGCGTTTTGCGGAGTGCTGCGCATGGCTGCTTCTGCAGCCGATAATTTCTCTTCCAGCTGGCCGGGTTGGCCTGCAAAAAGCAACGACCAGGAAAATACAACCCAAAGGCATGGGTGGGTGTTAAGGGTCGACTGCGTCAGATTTGAAAGCCAATGCGCGACAGGCGCGGTCGCACCCCGAAAGTACAAGGGCATGCCATTGCCTTCGATCAACCGGATTGCCAGGTTCATATCATTGGCCAGCGTGGCCTGATGAAAGGCCTCAACCTCCATTCCTTGGGCCTCAAACCATCGGCTGGCACGTCGGTAAAGGGGGGCGGCAGGTTCCTTTTGATGTAGACGCTGTCGCAAAAGGTCGGCAAACAAGTGGTGGTACCGATACCACCGTCGCTCGGCGTCCAGCGGCACGATGAAGAGGCTGGCCTTGTCCAGCTGATTCAGGGTGTGCGCCCCGCCGTGGCTTTGCAACACCGCATCGCACAAGGGGCCACACAGCCGGTCCAGCACCGAAGTGCGAAGCAGAAAAGACTGAACATCGTCGGGCTGGCGTCGCAGTACTTCTTCGATCAGGTAGTCTTGCACAATGTGATGGCTACCCGTGAAGGACGCGATGAAGGTCTCTGGATCTTTATGCGTGTCCATCGAAATTGCCGCCAATTTCAAGCCCGAAATCCAGCCTTCTGTGCGGGTCTCCAGAGCTTGGATCTGGGCCTTGGAAAGACGAAAATTACCACCTTGCTGGAAGAATTCGACCGCCTCTTCCAACCCGAACCGAAGGTCCTGTTGGCGAATCTCTGCCAGTTGCCCGTTGAGGCGTAGTCGCCCCAGGAAGAGTTCTGGCTCCTCCCGGCTGGCGATTACCAAGTGCAACTGGGCAGGCATATGGTCAATCAAAAAAGTCAGTGCCTCATTGACGCCGCTACTTTCCGCCAGATGGTAGTCATCCAGAATCAGCACCAGCTTGCCGGGAATCTTGGATAACTGATTCACCAACAACGTCAATAGGGTCTCTGCCGAAGCTGGCGGAGAACCCCTGAGCAATGCCGCCAAGCCCGCGCCAACGGTTTGAGAAATCACTTCTAACGAGGCAACCAAATATTCGAGAAAACGGTTGAGATCACGGTCCTCAACGTCGAGCGATAGCCAGGCGCTGGGGTAAGTGCACTCGTGAGCCCACTGACTAATCAGAGTGGACTTGCCGAATCCTGCAGCTGCGCATACCAGCGTCAGCCTGCGTGAGAGGCCCGCTTCGAGGCGTTGGGTCAGGAGTGGGCGAGAAATGTCATGGGCTGGCCGGGGCGGGGCAAAGAACTTTGTGGCCAGCAGGGCTGTTGACATTGGTAACCTATCTAGGTGCGAATCAATGAAAACCATACCTTAGTACGGTTACAAAAGTGGGGGCAATTCATAAACTTGCCCCATGACAAATGCCTCCCGAATCGATTGGAAGATACCGCTGGCGCTGCTGCTAATCAGCGCAATCCCCTTTGCTGCTGGAATCGCGCGCTTAAGCGGTCTTACCGGCAATCCCGCGATCAGCGCCGAGAACGCTCGCTTCGTAGCGGCACCTTTTCCCGTGATTGTGCACATTCTCAGCGCCAGTCTGTTTTCCATACTTGGCGTTTTGCAGTTTTCTTCCATGCTGCGCCAGAGAAGCCCCCACTGGCACAGGCTGTCGGGGCGAGTCGTGGTTGCCAGCGGAGTCAGCACTGCGCTATCCGGCTTGTGGATGACAGTCATGTACCCCATACCGTCTGGATTGCAGGGCGACATGCTTTATGCAGTGCGCGCTAGCGTGAGCCTAGCGATGTTGTTTTCAATTTATTGGGCCGTTGTCGCTGTCATGCAGCGCGATATTCCCAGACACCGGGCCTGGATGATGCGCGCCTACGCACTCGGCCAAGGTGCCGGCATGCAAGTCGTAGTGCTTTTGCCCTGGATGCTTGTCATAGGCAAGCCCAGCATGTTGCAACGGGACGTGCTGATGAGCCTAGCGTGGTTGATCAATCTGTTTTTGGCAGAAATGGCTATCCAGAAGTGGTAACCGCGTAACCTGAATTATGTGTAAAGGAACCAAATGAAGCGAATTTTAATAACTGCTATAGCGGCCAGCGTGCTTGGTGCGTGCGGATTCATGACGCCTGCGAAGCAATACGCAGGTGATACGCAGCACGTATCTCGTATTGCAGTCATCAAAGGCCATTTGGGAATTCCATTTTCGGATGATTACCACGCAACTATTGCAGGCTTCACAAAAATTGAGCCCGGCGGGTCCGTTGAAAAGAAAGAGTTCGGATTATCTGGTTTCACGGACTACCCGAGTGAAGTTCAGGTTTTGGCCGGTGAGTACAAAGTAAATGTCTACTGTTTCAGAGGATTTTCAAGCTATCGACCCAGTGCGCCATTGGTGGCCATGGCCGGGAAATCCTACCTACTTAAATGCGAAGTCAGGGACGGCCGAGCGGTCATCGATGTCCATGCTAGCTCTACCTAACGGGCGTGTCGCACTCTCTACGCCCATACAAGCCCTGATGCAGCTTACAACTATGAAGTCTTCACTGAACCCATGCTCATTAATAGTCCGCGCGGCCCAGCCGCTCCTTTTGGTGCTAGCGACTGGCCTCACAGCTTGTTCGACCATGCAAGCCACCGACACCGGATTCCTGAAAAATCGAAACGAAATGGTGCGTTCCCAGGATGGCAGTACGGCCTATTACCGTTCGAAAACGCCGGTGGACCCGCATCAGGTGCGCGCGCTCTCTGTTGAGTGGGCCCTGCCAACCGACGCGGGTTTGTCATCTGGCGATAGAACACAACCGTTGGCCACCCTGAAAGCTGCCATTTCTAGGAAAACAGAAGTTCTTCCATGGGATACCGAAGGGCACCCGGTCGTCATCCGCGCCGTCATTACCCGAGTCGAGTCGGTGTCTCCTGCACTCAACGTCCTGACTTCAGTGCTGCTGACTGTACCGCTGGACCGCGGAGGTGCAGCGGTGGAAATCGAAGTAGTGGATGCAGAAACGCGTCAACCGCTGGCGAGCATGGCGCTTGCGCATTTCGCACCGGTGTCTGAATTTAAAGCAAGATTTTCGGCATTGGCACCGGCAGAATTGGCACTGAATGCGGCTGCGGTGGAGTTGGCCAAGCTCCTGCGCAGCAATAGCTAGAGCCCCAATCATGGGGCTCTATTTTTACAGCGCACAAG
Organism: uncultured Rhodoferax sp.; assembly: GCA_964569855.1. Taxonomy (GTDB): domain Bacteria; phylum Pseudomonadota; class Gammaproteobacteria; order Burkholderiales; family Burkholderiaceae_C; genus Allorhodoferax. The sequence continues at coordinate 9,201 of CAZMXB010000143.1, read as the reverse complement.
TAGTGGCGCTGGCATTCGCGGTGCACTCCATTGCCTTTGCAGGCATTTTGCAAGAGCACCAAGGGCGATGGCTGGGCCTAATGAAAGTCCCAGACGGTCACACGCTGCAAATTGGTGCGGAATTGTTCACACGAGCCGATGGTACTCATTGGGCCAGCGTGTCTAGTCCGGATCAGAACGTTTACGACATTCCAGTCAAAGAAGTTAAGGAATCAGGCGGCACACTAGAGCTCGATCTTGGTTTCGCGGCGATGAGATTAACTTGGAGCCGAGACCACTTCAACAGCGAGTGGATTCAAGGCCCCTCGCCCTTGGCCCTGACTATGAATCGGGTAGAGGAATTCCCCAAGAGAGTCAGGCCACAGACGCCTATCGCGCCCTTCCCCTATAGAAACGTAGCTCTTGCAATCGCCAGTACCGGTGGCGCTACGCTTGGCGCCACACTATCTATCCCAAATGGTAAGGCGATGTCCAAGCTGGTTGTCCTGGTTCACGGAAGTGGTCCTGGCACCCGCGACGAGGAAATGGCGGGGCACCGACCGTTCGCTGTTTTGGCAGATTACCTGGCGCGCCGGGGTGTCGCGGTTTTGCGTTACGACAAGCGGGGTATCTCTCGCTCTACCGGAGACTACGAGAATCACACGCTTCCACAGTTGGTCGATGATCTGAATGCTGTCGTCGATGCAATGGGAGCCCGAAAGCAATTCGCCAGCATTGGGCTGATTGGTCTTAGCGAAGGGCCTCAAATTGCGGCTGAAGTTGCCGCTAAAAATCCAAAAAAGGTTAGCTTTGTTGTTTCACTCGCTGGAACCGGACTTCCTGGTATCGAAATGCTCGTACTTCAGGACCAGGTTTGGGCGAAAGACCACGGTGCGAATCCGGCGGAAGTGGAGCGGCTGATGGTCTATGTGCGCGCGTACTATGAAACGATATTGACCAACGCGGAAGTTCCGCCGCGCATCGAAGCGCTGCATGCACTTTATGGTCGACTATCACCCGCGGAAAAGGCATTGGTGGAGAAGCACAAGATGAACGAAGGGACACTCTCTATGAATTGGGCGTCCAAACCATTTCTGCGTGCGACACTCTTGTCCAACCCCCAAATCGCTTGGCGCCGCGTGAGATGCCCGGTGCTTGCGCTGAACGGGAGTCTTGATCATCAGGTGCCTGCCAAAGAACACCTGACCGGAATTGTCGCCGCCTTGCACGCGGGTGGAAATGAAGAAGTGGAAGCGGCAGAATTGCCTTCACTAAACCACCTCTTCCAAACTGCAAAAACCGGCTCTGAGGACGAATACGACAAAATTGACGAGACACTTGCACCGATTGTTTTGCATCGAATCTCGCAATTCGTCATCAGGCAGCGCTGATGCAATCAAATTTGTTTTTGGATTCACCCACTCGGGCAGGTATCTTAATCTCGCTGAGCTTACCGCTTTTCTTCGGTCCTCTCTTCGCATGGGGACAGTCGAGTGACCTAAAGGATGGCGTCAATGAATCCGTCATGACCTATGTTCGTGGGCAAGAAATCGACAGCATGCTGTCCAAATACGTCAGGCCGTGAGAGCCGGGCGCGGCGGTCATTGTTTCTCAGCACGGCACCGTCCTTTTTCCCAAAGCCTACGGGTTGGCGAATGCTGAGAAAAATGTAAGGCTACGACCAGAATTCCCCCTGCGCACAGGCTCGGCGGACGAGCCGCGGTGGATGCAATCGGTGCAGGCCCGACTGAAGGTTGGGCAAGCCGTACAATATTTTGATCCACAGGCCAATGCACTTCGAAATGGGAAAGTGCTTGAAATTCGAAGAAAGCAGGCGGTTGTGCTGGACATGAATCATGCGAGGCGGTGGCGGATTTCGTACACGCCAATCAGCCTGGACGGCAGCGATGTGCAAATCCGGGAACAGAAAGTATAGGGTTTGGGGCGCAACGAAGTGGCCATTGGCGACGTGGTCGGATTTGTCGACCGGGATCAGAACCGACGTACCGGCAAAATCATTCGCCTGAATGACAAGACGGTGTCATTGCAATGTGGTGGTACCCGTTGGCGTGTGGTTTATGCGTATCTGCTCAGGATAGTGGATGCGGACATGAAAGACCAGGGCACGATCGAGATAATAGTTGTGCAACGCCGATTGGATGATTCACCGGATTGACGAGACCTCTGTTACCCACTTCAACCGTTTGGCGAACCATTCATGAATCGAAAAATGACCATGCGAATTGAGATGCCCAGTCCGAGCGGCGAAGAGTTAAAGAATGCGCGCCTAAAAACCGGATTGAGTCAGGTGGACGCTGCCGCGCGGATGGGCTATCCCGTTCAGATGGGGAGCAGGGGAGGACTGCAGTCGAGAACCTGGCAGGCGCTGGAAAGCACGACGGATCCACGCAACATGCCAGGTCCCATTTTTGCGATGTTCCAACTGCTGACGGGAACACACACCGAATACGTCTTGATCAAAAGAGATTCAACTGCGGAGATGCAAGAAGCCAACACCCCGTTGGCCTAGACACTGACTTGCCGAAGATTGGCATCATTTGTCGCAAACCCGGCTGTGAAAAAAAAGTGCATGCGGTCAACGCTGTATGAACATCTGGCGTTGAGATCATAGGCAAAGATTCAGGTCTGACGCCAATATGGCGGGCTAGTGCGGGATACTAAATTGCTTGGTCTTGCAGCAGGCATGTCAACATAATTCTCCGCGGCACGGTGATTGAATCGTTACAGGCCTATAAGCATATCGACACCAACAAATTTCTGTTGTGACAGGGAGAAATCAGAATGCGCACGATTGGCAACGTCCTGTGGTTCATGTTTGGAGGCCTCTTCATGGGTCTGGGTTGGTGGCTTGCAGGACTGCTTTGCGCCATCACCATCGTTGGCCTGCCTTGGGCAAAGTCATGTTTTGTCATCGGTCAGTTCGCTTTTCTGCCTTTCGGCAAGGAAGCCATCAGCCGCGACGTGTTGACTGGAACTGAAGACGTTGGAACCGGGCCAATGGGCATACTTGGAAACGTCCTGTGGTTCATCGCCGCCGGCGTCTGGCTTGCTATCGGACATGTTGCGAGTGCAATGGCATGCTTCGTCACCATCATTGGCATTCCCTTCGGAATCCAGCACCTAAAACTGGCTCTGTTGGCACTTGCTCCGGTGGGTAAAACGATTGTGACTCGCGACACAGCAGATGCATCAAGACTTTATGCTGCACAGGCGGCTGTTGCCCGTCAAAGAAGTTGACCAAGTCGCAAACAACGTAGAAGAGACCAGTCAAAACCGGAGGCTGCCGTCAATCCACAATGATGTGACCAGGTGAACGAAGGATGCGCTGGAACATCAAGGAACTACTCCCATTGGGCGACGACCTTAACGCAACAAGCGCTGCATCAACGCGTCCTTCAAATTCCGTCGCGTATCAACAATGAGATGGATGTACACCGCGTCTTGCCTGACTTCTTAAATGACGCGGTTCATACCCGAGAGGATTGGTCTGTATTGGGTCAGATTCAAGGTTTCTGGCTCATACGGTATGCCGCCGAGTTGTGGAAATCGCGCGAGATTGCGAATGGCCAGTTTCAGCTTGGCATAGGTCGTACGCCAGGTAGTGATTGAGAAATTTTTAACGATATAGCTGCGCACTCCCACCAGGTCGGTCTGGGCCGACTCCAGGACGAGAACCTTTATTGCGAATCGGCCTTGTCCAGATCGGCAAACACGGCCTCGACGTCCCTGAACTTGCCTTGCTCAATTTCCTTGTTTCCCATGGCCAGGATCTTGAGCAGTGCCAGCGTGTTCCACCGCTCTTCAAAACTTTTGACGTCGATGACGACCAAAGTCGCTTCACCATTTTGGGTGATGACCATGGGCTGCCGACTGTCCGTCAGTTCTTTAACGATTTGCGCCGTGTGGCTTTTCAAGTAGCTGATGGGCTTTATCTGGGTGGAGAGTTTCATGGCGCGCGTTACCTCAAGAGCAAGAGAACCAATTTGGTCCGTATAAGGTCTTGCTGTTTCGCAAGTGGTATCAAGAACCCATTGCCCAAGGTGAGTTGGACTGGAGTACGCACTCAACCGCAATCCTGGCAACTTTTTCGGGGAAATACCTCAGCATCCCCACTTTCGAGTCGACACGTGCGATACCGTACCGATTGCAACAATCCGAACGTACAAAATTTGCTATGTTCACGAAACCGAAAACCAAATCTTTCAACAAGGCCGATGCGCTGATAAGCATTACTGCTTCGCAATTCGAAAGATGTCATGTTGAGGCCAGAGATGTTTTGGTAACCAACGACCCTGTCCTTGACACCACATGTGATGACGTTCCATACGAGGACAGCGTCGAAGATAACTGGTTCGAGCCCTAAATGGGGATGCGACTTTTGGCCGACGTTTGCGCACAGTTCAAAAACGGAAGCCTGCAACCTGTAGCCAAGTGCTGCCTCGGTTTTGACTGCTCTCCTGCGCCATAGGACCTTAATTTTGGGTGGCCCAGCCCCAAGACGTGCGACTGGCCGCCAACAGTTCAGCAACGTCGGTGAACGCCTGTACCCTGGCCTTGGCCTGCGGGTCGTCGTTCCAAATGCTGTTGGGATTGGCGACTTGTTCGAGCACCAAGCGCTGCACGTGTGCCCAAGACGGGCGCTTTTGCTTGACCAGCGTCACGCTGAAGAGTCGGGCCTGGGTGCCCATGCTCCACATCGGAGAGGCTTGTCCTGCAACCTCACTGGCCTGTGTCACCGTGAACAAGTCGCCCTGCGAATCGAGCACCACTCGCTCTAAGAGATTGAGGCTGGATGCGCCAGGAATTGAAATGAGTGCGTTTTCATCGTCGCGCACATCCAGACTAGCCTGGCCGATAAGCAGCACCGGGTAGGTGAGGGCTTGCGATATGCCTGGCTTCTCCGGCGCGCCCGCGTGGGGCTCGCAGCCCAAGAGGCCGAGCAGTGAACACAACATCATTGCTATCCTCGCTCTGGTTCCGTGTGTTGCTTTGTGCATTTTGCTGCGCTGAGTTGGCATCGGGCTCGATCGACGCCAATTGGCTGCCCGCTCAGTCATTCGGGTTGAAAACCAGAGTCAGCGCCGGGTTGACACAGTGATCGACATCGGGGTGGAGTGTTTCGGTTTTATCGATGGCGTTGAGTACTGCATCTTCCCACCACTTTACTCCACTTGCCCCAACCTGATGCTGGTGACGCTGTGGGCGGATGCCCTCACATCCGGAGGCATTGACGCCAACGTTCAACGGTAGTACCTGGCGAGCGCAGCGGGAGAACTGCCGCCGGCGCGATGCCTGCCGGGAGTTTGGATCGTGCACCCCGCGCAAGAAGTCAAGGCGCGGGAACTTATGAACCAATTGCAAAACATTCATCAACGCCAATGGCTGTACCAGCGCGGCGAGCTGGTGGATGGCGGCTTCCAGCAATGCTGGCGTTGCGGCGTTTTGATGCCCCCTGATGAAGCGACGGAATTTGCTATAACTAGCATAGCTGCTCACGCTTGTTTTACGAGGGCTGGAGCGCTCTCTTGCCCCGAAAAAGTTGCCAAGTTGCGCCGTGCCCAAGACGCTTTGCAAACGGTCAGAAAACGGAATTCCAACGGATTACAAACTCTGGCTGACGCCCAGTTGTAAGCGCCGGGGTGCCCCTGACTCCAGGAAACGGCCGTTGGCCTCCGCCACGATGACACTGGCGCCGTGGAGCTGATTGAGAACATTGTCCAGTGCCATCCGGATCTGCCAGACACCCAGTGTATTGCGCCCGTCGCGATGCAGGGCCAGGTGCACTAGCGCGAAGCCGGGCGCTGCGTTGCGTGCATCGGCCCACAGAACACTCTGGGCCTGAACCCGGGCTTGGGCCCGCCAGCCACCCGACGCCCAACCGAGGGCGACGTAAGCTTTTTGCGCGGTTGCACCTGGTAACACGCTGCCATCGGCCATGGTGGCGCGCAGCGCGGTGACGGCCAGCTGAAAATCCCAGGTGTTGGTGAGCTGACCTTGTCAACTCAGCTCAACTCCCGCGCGGCGAATGCCGTCAGCGCTACCAAATCGGGCGCGGCCGCCTGTGCTGCCCAGCGCCATTATTTCGTCCCGACTGTCAGCTCTGAAGACACTCAGCGCCAAGCCATTGCCGCACGCCCAGCTCGATCTGGCTGCTTTGCTGGGGCAGCAAACTGGCGTTGAAGCCACTGCTGCCATCGCTGCGGTAAGCGAGTTCATTCAGTGGGGGTTTCCTGGGCACTGCCGGCATGGGCGTACAGGCTCCACCCCCCGTCCGGACGATGGGTTATTCCCAGCAACGGGCTAAGCGTATGAAACCACTGCATACCGCTGTCGTCACCATTTCCAAGAAAAGAGTCCTCGCTACGCATCTGCAACCTGCCGCTGCGCCCGCCGGTCTGCAAAATGGTGGAGGCACGCAAGGGCAGGCGCCATTGCGCGTACAGGTCCAACCCCAGCGCGGTGTTCCGCTCGTCGCGGCGCAGGGCTCCGCTCTGGCCCAACTGTGTGCCAATGAAGTTTTCGAAACCCTGGCGATCGTCCCTCTGACCTTCAAACGCTACACCTGTGATCACGCTTGCGCTGCCTAACTGATGGCTGGCACGCAGGTCGAAGCCGGCAAAATTGCGCGCAAGGTAACTCACACCACCGGGATCGCCTGGCTCGGCCTGCACCGCGACAGGGATGGGCTGCCACTGAGTCACTTTTCGCTGCCCCATCCAGGCATTACCACCGCGCCAGCCGGCGCCCAGTTGCCAATGGGCGGAGTCCTTGCGGGTATTGAAGGCCAAGGCCCGCGATTCGGTGCTTTCGAGGGCGTTGTCCCACTGCGAGCGGTTGAGCCCCTGTGGATCGTCGGCCAGCAAGCGCAGCGCATTGAAACTCAAACGCAGCTCGCCCCGGTCCAATCGCAGGTCGAGTAATTGCCGGTTGGCCGCCAACCGTCTTGCTGCCAGTGGCTTGCGTCTAGGCGCAGTGCAGCGTCGCCAATTCGTTGGCCGGTTTGCAGGTGCACAACCGTTCTCCAAAGGCACAGGCCTGAAACCCTATCCGTGTTGGCTCATCGCCCTTGGTCGTGGCGGTGGTAAACGCCGATACCCCTCCGCTGTTACTGCCATAGAGCGCACTGAAGGGGCTCCGCAACACAGCGATGCTCGCGAAGCTGGCGAGTGGAACGTGGCTCAGGGAGCCACTGCCGTCGGGCATGATGGCAGGGATGCCGTCCACCAGTACGCGCACACCGCGTACGCCAAGCGGGCTGCCCGCACCGAAACCCCTGACTGAAAGCTGCGTGTCTGGTGCGAAGTTGGCACGCTCGGCGGCAAAAACACCGGGCGCGCTGGCCAGCCAGTCGGCCACGGGGCGTTCTTGCAGCATAGGCTCTGCAAGCACGACCGTGACCGCTTGCCGCTCAGCGCGACCTTGCACCGCCACCGCAGGCAAGCTGGCACCGGTTACAAGCGCCAGGAGGGAGGAGGTGATCAATTGCCGGGAAGCAAGCGCAACAGTTGTGCCGGCTCGCTTTCAGTCAAGATATATAGCAGGCCATCGGTACCTTGGCGCACATCGCGCAGGCGACCCACATCGCCCAGCAACTTTTGCTGGCTCACAGCCTTGCCGTCTTTGAGCTGTACACGCTCCAGATAACGGAACTTCAAGGAGCCGATAAAGAAGCTGTCCCTCCAGGCTTCGCCATAGGCCGAGCTCGTCAATTGCGCCATGCCCGAAGGAGCGATCGAGGGCGTCCACTGAACCACGGGCTGCTCCATGCCTTCGCGGGCAGTGGCGCCGTCTCCCATCTTGCCACCCCCATATTTTTCACCGTAGGTAATACTGGGCCAGCCGTAGTTTTTTCCGGCTTGCACAAGGTTGAGCTCGTCACCGCCCTGGGGGCCGTGCTCATGGGCCCAGAGCTGACCCTTGGCATCCAGCACCATGCCCTGCGGGTTGCGATGGCCGTAGCTGTAAATCTCGGGCAAAGCGCCCGCTGTTTTGACAAAGGGGTTGTCGGCTGGGGCCTTGCCGTCTTTGGTAACGCGAATGATTTTGCCCAGGTGGTTGTCGAGTTCCTGCGCCCGCTGTATGCCGCTAAAGCGTTCGCCCAAGGTCACGAAAAGCGTGCCGTCGCGCGCTTCAGCAATACGGCAGCCGAAGTGGTGGCGCCCACTCATTTTCGGTACCTGACGGAAGATGACTTGCACCTGCTCCAGTGCGGTTGCGTCAGCGCTCAGGCGCGCTTTGGCCAGTGCCGTGCCGTTGCCGCCGGCACCAGCTTCGGTGTAGCAAAAGTAAAGCTGACGGTTGAGGGCGAATTTGCTGTCCAAAACAAGATCCAGCATGCCACCCTGCCCCCCCGCATCCACGTCTGGAAGGCCTTGCAGCGGCGCGCTGAGCTTGCCCTGTGCGTCAACTTTACGGATCGCGCCCGGTCTTTCGGTCACCAGCCACTCGCCGCGTGCCAGCGCGGCCACGGCCCACGGGCTGTTCAAGCCCTGTGCAATCACTTCCGTTTTTAGGTTTTGCGCCTGCGCAACGACAGGCAGCAAGAGCCAAAAAAGCATTTTCATGGATCGGCTTTCAAAACACGGTCGGGAATGGTAATTTCAATTGAAAAAACGTCGATGGGGTAAGGGCGAAACGGTAACTAGCGAGCGTGCGGCGCTTCAACTGAACTGGGGACCTGTGCCAACTGGGGACTTCAACTTGCCTAACCGTGTGGCGCGTGTATGAAAAGTCGCAACAAGACCCATCTGGTTTTGGACATCACAAAAACAGGCATCATCGACTTGATAAACCCTGAAAGCGTTCCGTTGCTCCAGGATCGGTCGATTTGGCTGCTTGCCGTCACCATCGGATTCTGCTGGGCGTTTCGTTAGGGCTCAAGATACGCAACAACAAAACGAGCCTGGCTTTCATGCATGAATATGACCTGGGCAAACACTGATATGCACACGATTGATCCCCCCATCCCCCAGACCTTGATTACCGCCTTGCAGCAGGCCCGGCATGTTGTCGTCTTTACCGGTGCCGGGGTTTCCGCTGAAAGCGGAGTCCCGACCTTTCGCGACGCCCAGACTGGCCTTTGGGAGCGGTTTGATGCGGAAGAACTGGCGACAACCCAAGCATTTTTGAACGACAAGGAACTGGTCTGGGGTTGGTACGAATGGCGTCGCATGCAGGTGATGCGCGCCCAGCCCAATCCGG
>CAZMXB010000142.1:0-12536 GCA_964569855.1 uncultured Rhodoferax sp. | reverse complement strand
TGCTTGGGCATATCGTGACGCTGGGGTAATACGAGTAGAGGTACAGATACGTGTAGTCTGTAATCTTCCACTTGGTGCCATCGGTCAAAGTGACCGTTTCCTGTCCCGTGCCCATGAATGGAACCGGATTGGTAATACTGCTGCTGTAGCAGGCTTGGGCCATCACGCTGGACTGGCAGACAATCCAGAAAAGGAAAAGTGCGAGTATTTTTTTCACGATCACTCCAAGCGGGATGCAAAAGCACAAAGGGAGTGTTGACTTTGACGGTCAATCGCGTTGCAGCTTTAGAGGCCGCTGGGAATGCTATCCCACCCAAGATTTCCGACGTTTCAGGCATTCTAGGTTCGCGTTTGCTAACCGGGGGCGGTATTTTGTGCAATTCAAATCCGATTGCTACAGATCAATCTCTGCCGCTGATGATTCGGCCATCGGCCACATTGGTGACCTTGCCCAGCAGGGTGTTTGCATGGGCGTGGAGTGCCAGCAGAACTGCGACACCCAGTAGAACCGTTATTTGCATGGTGACTCTTTGGATGTTTGCCGACTAAGATGCCACCACAACTAGATTCAAGGAACCATCATGGGCATTTTTGATGACATAAAGGCCAAAGGCGCAACGTACCGCCTAACAGAAGAAGCCCTGTACGCAGAAGCTCTGCGGGAAATCGAGTCAGGCCAGCGGCGAGATGGCATCTGGGCCAAGGCAATGTCTGAGTCCGATATGGATCAGGGAAAGGCTGGGGCCAAGTACATCAAGCTACGAGTTCAGTCGTTGAAAGATGAGGTAACGGTATTCATAGCTGAGTTGAACCGGACGCCAAAAACTACAGAAACACACGAAGAAATTGGGGTTCAAGCCAAAATTGCAGCACCACGCCTGGGTCGTGCTGGAAAAGCATGGGCTATGTTTCTTATTGGAGTGTCAGGTTTGATGCTATTTGTCGCTCTCCCTGTTTCCTTCTACCAAGGTGACTTTAAGTGGTCTTATTTAGTTGCTGTAGCTTTTTGGGGTTATGTTTTCTATACAGCTTACAGCCGCCTTTTCCATAAAAATGATTAAGCAACTGGTCGTAGCCTTGTGAGCATAAATCTCACTTATCCGCCCAGGTCTGCCCGATAGAGGTCTCCACCACATCCACCAGAGGAGCCTCTGGGAATATGTCCTTAAAGCCTTGGATCATGGCTTGCTCCAGAAGACCCTTAACTTGCTCCGCAATCCCTGCCGCGCACTCCACGATCACCTCGTCAGGAACAGAATCCGTTTTCCAGCGTTCAAACCCTTGGGGTAACCTTGTGGTTCCTCGCGTGCGCGAGAGCGTTCCGCAAATTTGCGTATGCTGGTTTAGGGTGCCTTCGCGTGCGCGTGCGTACTGTTCCCTAGGCCAGTCCGGTGAATGGCTTGCCGGTCATTCGCAGCAATGTCTGCTTTCTATCTGTTGTCAGACTGTTTAACAGGACGCAACCAACTCACGCGCCTGCCGACATTCTGCATTGACCAGCTTGGACAGCTCCCGCAGTTGCGCCCGGTGGCCGCCCGTCCAGGCATTCCTGCTAACCCGCTTCCTGCCTTCTGGCGACTTCGGCCCGGTGGCCTTAGCCCACGGTTGCCATGTGCGGATTAGCTCTGCCTGCCGCTGTCGGCGTTCCAATGTCCAGCCGTTGACCATGATCTGCCTCCAATAGTTTGTTTGGCTCACTCTCAATATTTCCCGCGCCCGTGCGTGTATGCGCGTACTGGTGCAATCCTGTCCCATTGTTCACCTGTTGCGGCCCGGTGGTCATGTTGGCCTGCTTCACGAATTGGACAGGCCGCGGGTTCTTGATCTCGGCCAGTGCCTCCAGTGTTGACCGGCATTGCGCCTGCGCCTTGAGTGCCAGGGTCAGATTGACCTGAAACTGCTTCAGCCCATCATTGTTGGCTGCCCGTCTTGCCAGACTGGTGAACATGGTTTCCAAAACCTTGGCCTGCCCAAATAGCATGGCCTCGACCGAACTCATGTCCCCGTCATTGATCTTGCCGATTCGCTTGTCCAGGTCTTGCACCAGCTCTGCTAGGTTAGCCTCCCCGGCGAACTTGCTCCAGGACAACACGCCTACCGCGTTTTGCACAACCGTTGACAAAACAACCTCATGCGCCTCCAGCGTCTTTGGCTTGTCTGCCACTGGTGCGGCCCTCCGTGCCGGTGGTACAGCCGGTGTCTTTTTTGCATTCGTTTTATTTGTTGCCATGGTGGTCAATCCGTATTGCGAGAGCGCGTCAATCGTATTTCGTGACGGTCACATATTTCTTTGATCAATTGCGCCGCAATATCGCGTGCAACATCGGCATCACCCGTTTCATCGATGGCCTTGAGTTGTCGCGCCAGCCCCGCCAGCAGTGCAGCCGTTGTAGCGCCCTTGAGGTCTTCATGCGCCACCATGGCAGACTCATAGCGCCGCGCCCGGTACATCGCCGCCCGTTGTCGATCTGTCATGGCAGTCCCGAGTTTTGCAGGTCGACCGGGTTTCTTGGGCGTTGGTGTCATGGTTACTGATTTTCGTGACCGTCACACGATTATATTTCGTGATCGTCACGGAACACAAGAAGTTGATGCAGTCGATCAAGTCGGTGAACGAATGGTCACGTCCTGTGATGCTCGCAATGCGACACCGCCCAGCGCATTTGGCGAAGCAGCAGAGACGTTAGCCGAAAGCAATGACGGGTTAGGAGGGTGACCCACTTCGCCTGTAGGGCTGGAACTGTCGTTGGCGAAGGGCAGATAACTGGAAGTCCAACATCTTTCTCGCTTACACACCATGCCGCGGCTCGCGGATTGAAAATCCTTGTGTCGGTGGTGCGATTCCGCCCCAGGCCACCAATATTGAAGCCCCCTTGTGTCATGCAAGTGGGGCTTCTTTCATGGCCGAAAGGCTATGGAAGGGGTGGCTAGTTCGACGTTTAGTTCGGTTTTAGTTCGTCAGTGATTAACGATTTTCGGATGCCTTCCATAATTACATATGGTTGCATCAAAGGATTGACGAATCTAAAACGATATCGTCGGGCCGTTCCTGTTCGTTGAAGGACCGGGCCTCGGGCGTCTTCGCAGAATGCATTCAAATGTTGTGAAAAAGCTGGAATCTCGTATGGCCTTTTCATGATGCTGCTCAACGGAAATCGCACGTCGACTGCAGCAAAATAACCGAGGCTATCGGGTTGAGCAAGCGCACAGGATAGAAGCACCTGCGGGTAGAGGTTCTCGCGCGGGCTATTGGTGGCCTTGTGATACATGCTAATGATGCTTTGTTGTGTCTTGGCAAGAGCAGTATCAATGGCCGTTCTAACGTCAGTTACCTCGACGTTTGCACGTCCAACACTGACAGCCCTTTGGCAAGCATATAGGGATAGGAGGTGGGTATAGTGCGGGAGTCCCTGCGAGAGCGCAGCAATTTTCTTTTTTGCCTCTGCATCCATGGTCATCGCTGCTGCCGTCACGCCCTTTTCGATGATCTGAAATAGCTCCGGTTGAGACATACGAGGCATGCGAATTTGGACAAGCGCTCTTTCGACTGAGTGATGCTCGGAAATAAGGGCTTCAACTGAGTCGGCCACTCCGACAAGCAGCAGCGTGGTGTCAATAGCATGATCTGACATGGTCTTGATGGTGTCAGCTAATAGCGCAGCGGTCGCCGGGTCCGTAATTCGATCCAGTTCATCAATAACAATCAAAATCTTTCCTAAACGCGCCAGTAAATGACGAACATCGTCCGGCGTTACCGAATCTGGCAAGTGGCTGGCCAGCGACTGACCTGACAAAGTCGGCGATGCCGTAAATCCAATTCCTGGCGAGCTAGTGGTAACCGAGATTTCTCTACAAATCTTGTGCCAGAGGCTGGAAAAATCCATTGTTCCATCGCAGTTAATAGATACGGTCAACATTGGCCCGCCCGTCCCTGCGACAACGATTGAGGAGATCACGCGAGCCAAAGAAGTCTTGCCCACGCCTCTCTCTCCGAAAAGGATCGCATGTTGACCTTTTTGGTTAATTGCATTTACTACGTCTACTAGCTGCGCTAATCGACCCGAAAAGAGCGCCTGCTGGTCAATTGGTGCGCTGGGGCTAAATGCCTTAGATAGTGCCGCAAGCTTGTTGAATTGGGTTTGTAGATCTTGCATAGGTCTTTAGGTGTTGCTATCGCCAAATATAGATGAATTTAAATAGCACTACATTTCACCAACTAAATATACCTATGTTTGATTTTAGGTAATTATTTTGTACGCCGCTGTACTAACGCAGAGGCTAAACCCGTTCTCCCAAAGGTCCAGCTTTGAACTTTTGGCCTCGGACCGCAGACCTTCACTTTTCTCCAGAAATGAATATTCGGTACTGAACAACAGTGTGTTGGAGAGGTAGCAATGGAAACGAACGAATGGGTCGCAAGGTGATTTGCCCGCCTGCTGGACTGCACCCGCTTCTGTAGACATACTTCAACCCCCCATTCGAAGTTGTAGAGTGACAGGGTCCCAGATTGCCGAAGCGGTCGTGACCATGTATCCGTCCGTGTTGCCGGATTGGGTGTCAGTTTTGGAGCTTCAATTCCAGAGCCCGCTACAGCCGCTGTGCGCCTTTTGGAGGCGGTGGCAATAGCGCCCAAAGCAAGCAACACCGAGTTCGCAACTTCGTAAGCCTCCATTACCTGCTTGCCAATGCCGCAGTCACCCACGAATCAGCAGCTTGCTTCTGTGTGCGCACTGGTGGCGGTGGTCGTTTAAGAAACTCGCCCGTTGTCGGGTCGTACAAACTTGGGTCTTGATCGCAGTCGCGGACGCGAACAACGTCAGGGGGTTGCTGGTCGTTTACTTGGGTCGTCACCTTGTCATTGCCAGAGACCGAAGACAGCGGATTGACCGCAGTAGATGGCATATCTAGATGGTTTCCGTCTGACGGTGTAGGCGAGGGTGCAGAAATGGGGTCTATAGCGCCGTGAGACGGTGCTACGGTCAAACCCTCTACACCGCCAGACGGTGCTATCAGGGCACTCTCTACGCCGCCAGACGGTGTAAGGCTTGCGTTTTTCTCAGCCGGTTTGCGCCACTTTGCAAAAAGCTCTTCCCGGGTGCGTTGGGGCTGCAACGGAACACCCGCCGCGTAAGCACCGCGTTTGAATAACTCTGCAGCACCTTCGTCATACCCTTTCAGTTTGTCCAGGCGTTGCCACGTCACCGCGTACCAACTTGCCTTGTTTGGTCGTTGCCCCATGACGGTTTCAAAGATGAAGCCAGCACCAATCAGTTCGCGTTTTGCACGGGTGATCACGTCTGCGCTTTTCCAGCCCCGTTTCAGCAGATATGCACCTGAAGCCAAAAGCCTGCCGTTGTTGTCCTTCACAAACTGGCGTGCGATTTCCATCAGCAAAGACCGTGCAGCATGGGATAGACGGGCGTAGGCTGGGCAATCCATCACGCTCCATGGCAAAGCTACAAACCCACCTGGATCGCGCCCTGAGTCGCCTTTGCCGCCCTTGTTGCGTCCATTAGCCATTTGCCCACCAGCGCCGCCGGATGGCAGCAAGCCAGACCAATGGTGTAGCGCACCAAAGGCGCAGGAAAATTGCTTGAAGCGCTTTCATACTGCCGCCACAAGTTGCAACAATGGGAATGCTTCGCGCAGTGCGTCTTTGCGCTGTGAGTAGGTCAACCCTTTGGCAATCAACATGCTGTTGCGCCTACGAATGTCCGTCAGGCGGCGGAATTCCAGCCGGTCAAGATTGTTGTCGTCGGCATGGCCGTAAAACCCGGTCAGTACCCAATTGCAAAGCGAGTGTTCATTGCTGAAATGGTGGGGCTTGGTTTCTTTCCCCTGTGCTGCGCGTGCATCGACAAGGCAGTCGGTCATCAGCGTCGCTACGGCGCACTTTTCGCGACTGGCAAGCAGCAACAACGGATCTGTTTTGCGACCGTCCAAACGGCGCAATTCATGACGCATTCGCAAGAACTCGTCCACTAGGCGGGCTTGTCCTTCAGCGGCTTTGCGTCCACCCAAGAAGGGCATCAGAACCAGTGCATCGCGCTCGCACAGTTGATATGCAGTCTGTGCTCTACCGCGTGAGTCGGTATAGGCAATACGCTCAAGCTTGAGCGCATTGACGGCCCCACTTTCGATAAGCCGGTCAATGTCGCGCATCAGATTCTTGTGCGGACGGTCGAATAGTTCAGCAATGACGTTGGTGATGACAAAAAGATTGTCGCCGTGCGCCTGAATTCTTGGTGCATTCGTGGTGGTGATCATGGCGGCCCCTTATGCCGCTGCCTGCGCCGTCATCCACGCACGCACTTCGCTGACTTTCCAACAAGTCACCCGTTCGGATAGCTTGATGGGTTTGGGGAAAGTGCCCGCCGCCACTTTGCGCCAGAGGGTAGGGGCACTGAAAGGCAGGGGTGCAACTGCGCTGTCTGCATTCTTTGCGCTGCGCACCAGTTGGGATTCACGGACCAACGCGCTGTCTGGCAGTGCGTCGAAAACCGATTGATGGATGATTGCCTTTGCCGCCGGGATGCTGGATGCAATTGGCGTAAGTGCGCCGGGCTTTTTGCCGCGAATGGTGTCGATATGTGACATGGGAAATCCCCAGTGATGGAACCGATAAATAGCTCACAGCACGGGGTACACCATTAAATGTCGGGTTAGTCATAAAGCCTCATAAGGACTCATAAACAATCACCGACACCTAAACTGGTGTATAAACTAGGGCTTGAATAGTGTCGTAACTCTTCATGGCCTTCGTGCCCCTAAACCCGTCATTGCCTGAGAACTTTGACGGGTTTTTGCTTTGAGTGCCTGTCGATTCACAGTGACCGTTTCTGGCGACTTATGAATTGACATGAGTGAATCTTATCCCGCCTTTTCTTATCCACAATTTAATTGCCGGGGACAACATGGGGAAAGGCTGTTGGTAACCGGTGTAAGTTGGTTGGTATCGGCTAGCATGGCAAAAATTCGCTCATCGTCGTTTTCTGTGGATAGATCTTCTGCATCTACCTGGACAATGGCGTCACTGATAACACCCTATGAGATCAGGCGACGGCTAGGCGACTGAACTACGTCGCTGTGCGTAGCTGGATCACGTCCGCGCCGATGCGCAGCTTGTCCAAATAATCCGCCCACGCTTGCATCATCACCCTGCGCGCTGGCAGGTGTGCGGTGCGGTTGTATGCCCTGCCGTTGGAATCCTTCACGGCGTGGGCCAACTGGTGTTCTATCAAATCCACCCGTTGGTCAAGTACCTCGTCCAAGATAGTCCTAGCCATGGCCCTAAACCCGTGGGCAGAGTGCACTTCTTTGGCGTAACCCATACCTCGCAAGGCGGCGTTGACGGTGTTCTCACTCATTGGCCGTTCGCCGGTCCGAAGGCTAGGGAAAACATACTGTCCGTGCCCGGTAGCAGGGTGGATGCTGCGCAGAATGTCGACGGCTTGGGTGGACAAGGGGACAAGATGGTCCACCTTCATTTTCATTTTGCTGCCCGGAATGCGCCACTCGGCGGCGTCCAGGTCAATCTCTACCCATTCCGCCGTGCGCAGTTCACCGGGCCGAACAAATACCAGCGGGGTGAGCTTGAGCGCCGCCACGGTGTAAGGATGCCCTTGGTAGTCGAAAATCGAGCGCATCAGGGCACCCACCTGTTTGGGTTCAGTGATTGCGGCGAAGTTACCAGCCGCATGCTTGGCCAATGCGCCTTTAAGGTCTTGCGTCACGTCCCGTTCTGCAATGCCGCTGGCCACTGCGAACCTAAACACCTGTCCGCATATCTGTTTCACCCGCTGGACGCTGTCCAGTGCGCCTCTAGCCTCCATATAGCGCAAGGCACCGAGCACGTCGCGTGGCCCCATGGTGGATAAGGGCATCTTGCCGATGTATGGGAACAAGTCCTTTTCCAGCCATGCCGTCACTTTGGTTTGAGTGCTGGCCATGCGATCTGCTTTGGTCTTTTCCAACCAGTCCCGCGCCACCAGTTCAAAGGTGTTCGCGGCTTCGGCGCGCTTGGTGGCCTTTGCTTCTTGCTTTGCTGCACTCGGGTCTATGCCGTCAGCGAGTAACTCGCGCGCCTTTTCACGGCGCTGCCGGGCCTTGAGCAAAGAAACCTCCGGGTAGGTGCCCAGCGCCAGCGTTTTGCGCTTGTCGGCGTGGGTGTAGTCCTGTCGCCAGTACTTGCCAGCAGCCTTAACAAGCAAGTACATATTGCCGCCGTCTGCATACCTGTCACCAGCAGGTTTGCCAGTGTGCTTCACTTGTTTAACGAAGGTGTCGGTAAGTGCCATCTGAGCCCCAAACTACAGTACGTGGAATGCAGTAATTTGCCGATACTGGCAAAAGTACTGGAAAAGTACTGTGATGGCATGTTACCCCTTGAGAGCGTATGAGGCAAAGAAAAACCCGCTGTAGCTATAGACTACGCGGGTTTTGAGGGGCTGCGATGCTGCTTGAAACTATTAAATGGTGCCCCGAGCCGGAATCGAACCGGCACGACCTTACGGTCCACAGATTTTAAGTCTGTTACGTCTACCTATTCCGTCATCAGGGCCGGCCGGAGAGCCCGCATTATAGGCTGCGTGTGTTGTTCACCTCAGCAGATAGTGCACCCTCATTGGCACTTGGCCATCGCGGCAAATGCGCTCAAATAACCCAGCGATTGCAGGGATTGGTTCTGGTACAGGTAAACACTGGCAGGCGCAAATGACGGGACCGCAGAGTCTGCTCCGAGGCAAATGGCACCTCCCTGGTAACACCGCGCATAAAAGGGCGAGATCAAGAACGTGGGGGTTGGGTTTGTCAACTCGGCTTTGAACTGCTGTTCCGCCCAATCCAGCACGCAGTCGAGCGGCTGACTCACACCAGTTCCGGCAATCGTACGCGTAGTGGTATTGCCGTTGGAAACGGGAAACACGAGGCGAGCCACCCGGTCACCCGCGACTGTGGGCACAAAGGTGATCAGGGTAGAGCATCCGGCGCCCGGCGCCAGTGTCAAACCACTGCATCCGACGCCGGAGCTGACCACAAAGTCGCTCGGGGCGATGGTTGGGCACCCAAGCGCCGCGCAAACTGCCAACCCGTTGCCGTCCACAGTGACCTGCCCGACCGTAACTGGTGTGTTGCCCCGGTTAAATACCGAAAAATACTGTGTCGCATAGGTTTCCCCCAGCGGAATTTTTCCAAAGTGGTGCGATGGGGCCGGGTCGGTGATCTCGACCTGTGCATGCACCGACCCGATGGACAAAAGGCCGAGGAGCAGAACCGCCGCTCCAATCTTCACGTTGAAGTGACCATTCATTCGAAAGTTGGCGCCGGCTGTGGTTGCAGGGAGGTGTTGCATATGAAATTCCAATCAAAAAGGATGCAAGGCAAATTTGAAGTCACTTTTCGTCCTGGATCGTGATTACAACTCTTTTATTGCACGGCCATCAAATCCACGGTGAAACTTTCGGGTGATGGAGTGTGGCGAGTGTCAATCGCTGCCGTATCGGGATTGCCGCATCCACTTGGTGGCAATCCATTTTTCACCGGCGCGAACCGGTGCACCGCCGTGTAGCGTCATCGGGTCAATTTCTCCCGCTGCATTGCAGTACGCAAAGTACACCGCACTGCCTTTTCTGGGGCACACCGATAAGTTGATTCGGGGGAAAACCGTTTCGCCACCCTCTGGCACGTCATTGAGGTAAATGACGAGTGTGCTGACACGCTGTCCGCCTTTCTTCAAGTGGGGTTGACTACCAGGGTCATCAGGCGGGAAGTAGTCAAAATGCGCTTTGTACTCGCCGCCGACTTGATAGTTCAAGATCTGTAGACCTTCACCGTTTTCAGCAGGCCAATGCATCACTTCGGAAATTCTGCGGTCCAACCCGCTGATGAAATCGTTCTCCCTGACCGCAAAAAAGGTACCGCTGCTGGAGCGGTCCTCAATCACCCGGTATTCACCCGACAGCGGATCAACGATAGTGGAACGCTTGAGTTTGATTCGCGATAGTCGAACCAATTCGTCACATTCATCGGGTGTCAGAACGTTGTTCAACACGGCAATGCAGGGCGTCGAAACCCGCATCACGACCTGAACCAGTTGGTCTTGCGTCAGGATTGAATTTCCGGCGTGAAACTGCGACGATGAGCTGTGCAATGGCGGCGTACTTGGATCGCGAAGCGCCACTATCGCTGCGTGAGCCAGTGCGGGATCGATTCCCGCGTCAATCATGGAGGCGATCAACGAACTGTCCGTGCAGCCTCGGGCGATGTTTTCTGCGATCCAGCGGCGCCATTCAGATGATAGTTGTTGCGTCAAATGTGCTCTCCCTGTGCCTTCTAGGGCGCTTTCCTGACGATGAAATCGCCGCTAAGGCCGATAGGGTTTCCATGTGTATGGGTATCACCGCCGACGTGGCCGTTGCGGACGCAAAACTGACGGCGAGTCGGTCAAGCGGCGGATGGGTAGCCGGCCAAAGTGCACGCGGCCCCCTACGCCTGCCCACCGCGCGAGCGGGCTGTCAATTGCTCGCGGCACGTCGCGTTGATCACGCGCAGCTCGGCCAGCGTTTTGTCGATGTGGGCGCGTTTCATTTCCAGCTCGGCAATCTCGGTATCCGTCCGCTCAATCACGTAGCTCAGCTGCTGGGTGCGCCCTTCGCCTTGGTCACCGTACAAATCGAGGTAACGCTTGATTTCTGACAGCGGGGATCCAATGGCCTTTGCCCGCAGGATCAACGTCAGGCGGGCGCGGTCACGCCGGGTGTAGACCCGTGCACCGTTGATGCGCCGGGGTGAGAGCAGCCCCTTGTCCTCATAAAACCGAAGCGCCCGCAGCGTGATGCCGTGTTCCCGACACAGCTCGGTAATGCCAAACAGCTCGGTCGTGGCCTCGTCGCGGTGCGAGTCCACGAATGCCTGGGCATCCGTCTTTACGACGGTAATCTTGTCCACTGCAGGCCTTCGCCGCGCGACTCAGATGACGCGCTGCAGACGCATGGCAACGCTCATGTCGCCGGACACCTTGAGCTTGCCGGCCATGAAGCCGGTCGCGGGCTCGAGGTCGCCAGTCAGCAGGGCATTGAGGTTTTCCAGTGTAATGCCCACGGTGCAATCCGAGTCCACGTTGTCGTTGTTCACGGTGTTGGGGGTGGATGCGCCATCGATACGGATGAAGCCGTCCTCGCCGCAGTCAAACTTCAGCGTGGCTGCCAGGCCGCTGTCGGCGCCCACCTTGGTACGGATGGCTTGAGTGCATTCTTCGAGGTTCATGGTCGTTTTCCTTGCAAAAAATAGAGTCGGGTGAGGCGGCGGCGCCGCTTGTCGCAGGGCTGGTTGGTTTCAGGCTGAATGCTAACAGTCGCATATCCCGTTTACATCAGTATAAACACCTATACGACATTTAGTTGACGTTAACGTTACCTTCATTTCTAATGCGGAAATTCAAAGCAAGGAATTTTGCCCATGCCTGCCATCCGTTCCAAGATCAAGCCCAAGTCGGACGCCTTTGCCGCCAACACCCAGCGCATGCTGGGCTTGCTGGCCGAAGTGCAACGGCTCGAAAGCCTGGTGATTGCCGAGTCCGAGTCCAAACGCGACAAGTTCGAAAAGCGCAAGCAGTTGCTGCCGCGCGAGCGGGTGGCTCGCTTGCTGGACCGCGGCACACCCTTTTTGGAACTCAGCCGCCTGGCCGGCCTGAACATGCACGACGACGACGGCAAGAAGACGGTCATGGGCGGCGGCTCCATCGTGGGCATTGGCGTGGTGGCGGGCAAGCGCTGCATCATTTCCGCCAGCGACAGCGCCGTCAAAGGGGGCACGGTCGCGCCCATGGGGCTGAAGAAGGGCTTGCGCGTGCAGCAGATTGCACAGGAAAACAAGCTGCCCCTAATCTCGCTGGTGGAAAGTGGTGGAGCCAACTTGATGTACCAGAGCGAAATCTTCATCGAAGGCGGGCGCACGTTTGCCAACCAGGCTCGCATGTCAGCCATGGGCCTGCCGCAGATTGCGGTGGTGCACGGCTCCAGCACGGCGGGCGGTGCCTATTTGCCGGGCCTGTCGGACTATGTGATTCTGGTGCGCGGGCGCTCCAACATCTTTCTGGCCGGACCACCCCTGGTCAAAGCCGCTATTGGTGAGGATTGCACCGAAGACGAGCTGGGTGGCGCCGAGACACATGCCCAGGTCACCGGGCTGGGCGAGTATTTGTGCGAGGATGATGCCCATGCCATTGCCATGGCACGCGAGGTCATGGACAAGCTGCGCTGGGACTTGGCCGCAGCGGATGGCGCCTGTGCCGAGCCGCTGTTTGACGAGCAGGAGTTGATGGGCATCGTGCCAGCCGACGAGCGCGAGCCCTACGATGTGCGCGAGGTGATCGCGCGCCTAGTCGATGGCTCGGACTTCTTGGAATTCAAGCCCGAATACGGTGCCGAGATGATGTGCGGCCACGCCCGGGTGCAGGGGCAACTGGTAGGCATCTTGGGTAACAACGGCCCGATCCAGCCTGCCTGATCGACCAAAGCGGCGCAGTTCATCCAGTTGTG
>CAZMXB010000141.1:0-12539 GCA_964569855.1 uncultured Rhodoferax sp. | reverse complement strand
GGACGTTCCGCAATGAACAAAGCTCAGCTTGAAGCTGCCCTTGCGCGATGACTGCGTCGACCGCCCTCCCGCTTGGCGGTGTTGTCGCCGAGAGCCAAACGCGCAGCGCGGCACCGCCAAGGCCGACAGGCTCAAAGGTGCGGCGTGATCTAGACTATTCGGATGCGCAACCTATTCCTTCTGGATCCTGAGCTCACCTTTTTGAACCATGGCTCTTTTGGAGCGTGCCCACGTGAGGTTCTTGATGCACAGCGCAATTGGCAGCTGGAGATGGAAAGAAACCCCGTGGAGTTTCTCGGTCGCCGTTCGGCAGATCTACTCTTTCAAGCCCGAACGGCACTTGGTCAAGCACTGGGAGGGCGGGCGGATGAACTTGTATTTGTACCAAACTCTACAACTGGCGTAAACGTTGTAGCCCAATCATTCGCCCTGCAGCCGGGTGATGAGGTTCTAACTACCAACTTGGAATATGGTGCGTGCGATGCAGTATGGCAGCGTGTTTGCGCGCAATCCGGCGCCCAATATCGACGCGTCGAGGTGCCACTACCGTTCGATCGGGAGGCGGTTGCCAAACTTCTGATGTCTGCTGTGTCCAGCAGGACCAAGCTCATCTACTTCAGCCACATTACATCTACGACGGCATTGATTCTTCCCGCTGCAGAAATCTGCGCGGCAGCTCAAGAGCGAGGCATTGCAACTTTCATTGATGGTGCTCACGCTCCCGGGCATATTGCAATGGACCTCGATGCCATCGGGGCGGACTTTTACGTTGGAAATTGCCACAAATGGTTGTGTGCCCCCAAGGGCTCTGCCTTCTTGCACGCTCGGACGAAGCATCATTCGATGCTGGATGCGACTGTTATCAGCTGGGGGTACGCGCAAGGAACGGGTGGCCATTCCGGCTTTGATGCCTACCTTGGAACGAGCCTGTTCGAACGCCGAATGCAGTGGCAAGGTACGCGCGACATATCGGCGTGGCTTACGCTTCCCGCAGCACTCGACTTCCGAGCGAAACATGACTGGCTGGAGTTGCAGATGCGGTGCCACGAACTTGCAAAGCTGGCCCTGGATGAGCTTACGAAGCGCTTCGGAACCCATCCCATCGCGCGTGATGACGATTGGGCGCAGATGGTCGCAATACCTGTGCCACCACAAAATCCGGACTCGCTGCGCAAGCGGCTCTACGAGGAAAGTCGCATTGAGGTGCCCGTGACGGCTCATGGTGACAAAGTCTTCGTTCGTGTGTCCGTACAAGGATATAACACACTGGAAGACATCGAACACTTACTCGCTGCAGCCGCCCTCAATTAGGGTTTCGGCTGTCACTCACATTCCTTTGGCGCGTCTCCTTTGCCCAACTTCAGCGCGTCATTAACGGGTAACCATTCGGCGTAACGAACTACGCTTTTCCGCGAAAGATGGGGATTGCCGGGCAGTTACGATCGAGAAGATACTGAACCACATCGGGGTCGACTCCGAGCCCCTGCACATAGCCCCTGCACATAGCCTCGGCGCGCCGACTATCGCTTTGGGAGGACTGTGGTGATGCGCAGATGGATGACCGGGTGCACATCGAGCCGGATTGGGATCTGGCAGAGCAACAGGACCCCGTGGGCGCGAAGCTGAAGGCGGCAAGAAACCTTTGAAGTATCAACTTCGCGGGTTGGAGCTTGGTGGCTTTTGCCAACGCATCCGCCGAAACGTTGAGGACAGCGATGGGACGTTGAACATCAATCTCGGTGAACAAGATGGCGGAACCCTGGCCACCCAGGTGTTTGCTCAGCGGTTGAATAAGCCGTGTCACCTGATTCAGTTTAAGCACGTCCCTGCCGGTGAATCGGCGCCACGCGTTATCGAATGGCTACGCCAGCATGGGATCAGGTCGCCGAATGCCGCAGGCCCACGTGAAAGCAAACGACCAGGCATACTCAGTCTGACCCGGGAATTACTGATCGAAATTGATGCGTCATGGTCGAGGTGACGTGCGGCTTATCGTTTTCGTTCGCGGCTGAGATCGAGAAGCTGCCCCCCCCGATGCGTTGGCGTGTCAAGTGCCGCTGCCTTTATAGGAGTTGAGCGTTGTGGCCTGTTTACCCACACGCAAATGCTCGATGGCCTGGATGAGAAGCAGACGAATTTAATTCCCCAGACGGCGGAGGCCCAAATTTGGAACGCCAGTTGGCGCACTAGGCCTTAGACGGCGACTTGCAAAGCGACAGTCCGTGAGTTGTATGCCTAAATCAGTTGTGTTCGCTGGCACACCGACAGCGCTTTCTCGGAAGGATCCAATATCAGCCAGAATGCGATGGAGCTGAGCCCGCACCCCGGTCAACCCACTCAAAGTTCAACTTCAACAATGGTCGGTCCATGAATGCTCATATCTTCAAAGAGCAGTTGGCGGGCTGGCTTCCACAGGTTAGATGCTCCGGCAAGAGTCTGAATGATGTGTCTAAATCCGAAGAGTCAATTGGCGGTAAGCGCGATGATCGATATTGCGTTGCGCGAAGAAGGTGGCCCTGTGCCACTGACTGACGTTGCCAGGCGGCAACAAGTTTCGCTGACGTACCTTGAACAATTGTTTAGCAAGTTGCGCCAAAAGGGTTTGGTCATTAGCGCCCGCGGGCGTGGTGGCGGGTATTCGCCTGGTCGTTGCATAGACGTCATCACAGTGGCGGACATCATCGGTGCTCTTGAGACAGGAACATCGGTGTCCAATCAACTGCTCGCCTCACCATCCCGAGAGCTTACTCAGGACCTTTGGGATGCGGTAAACGCAAAGATGCTTGGCCTCATGCAGTCCGTCACATTGAAGAGCTTGGTAGTAGAACATATTGCCAAGGGTGTTAAGGTCGAAAGGAGAACCCCGTCGCCGTCTTGTGGTGTATTTAGGTTGCCCGCGCAAAAACCCCTTGGTTCAAATGTTCTCAACTCGGTGTTTGCTTTGGCTGATACATTGCCGTAAGGTCGTTGAATCCAGAAAGAGTCTTCCCTCATTGAGGTCATTTCTAGCTGAAATTCAAACCCCGGTTCACCCATCATCGTAGGTCGTTTGCCATCGCTAGCCCATCCGGCCCATATCGACACACGATATCGCATCGAGAAAACTGATAGCTTTAGCAGGTCCACGTCTACATATTTGGAAGTACGGTAACGCACTGCTACTACCATGCTCTACAGTAGGCCATTAACAACCGAGGACTTCAATAATACACGCGTAGCCTGAAGTTCCTGGCTGGTTGCGCACATGATCTTCCTGATCGGCTTGCTCAACTGCGTTAGCGTGCTTTTCAATAGGGCATTGGCTTACTGGCCATACCAGCGCGGCGGGCGTAGAGTGCTCGGCCAAAAATGGCGCCCCTCAGAGCAAGCAATGGCCTTGACCACATCGAACACGTGTAGGGCTCGGGCTGAGTTGGTTTTCGTGGCGGATGCAATCCTCCTTGCTCTCGGGCTTGCGTTTGGTCAGACTTTTCTTCAGCAGGTTGGAAAGCTATTGAGGGGGACGCTCAATCAGGGCAGTTTTGAATGCCAGGGAGGCGGCCTTCACCACCTCGGTGATCATGAGGTGACTCACAAACCGGTCAATGCGTTCTCTGAATATGGTTGGCAGCACCAACCTGGCCTCACCGTCGAGGCGATCAATTTTTCGCGATACGAAACTTGTGTGACGCATCGTACAGAGCGTGTTCCAGTGCTCAACTATCTTGGCACTTTTATCAACAATGAGACCACTGTCATCGCAAATGGTGTCGCTCAATACGAATTGGGCAAGTCCGGATGGAAGAAACTGGCGATGGGTATTCCAAAGAATTTTGAGCGTGCGACTTCGGGATAATCGCGAGGCTGGTGGCAACCGCATTAAAGTTGTTCTTCTATCGCTTGACCGCTTCATTGAGATACGCCACCTTGCAGATGGATTTCAATGCAAATCTCATTGAATTGTGTTGAGTGCTGTCAAAAATGGAGGCAGTCGTTGAGCTGGATTAGGCTATATATTTCTTTGCTTTCGAGCAGTCATCGAGGATGCAATGCGGATGATTTTCGAGTTGCGGATTGAAGATACTGCTGCTGGCACGCCTCCGGTTCTGACAACTCTCTGCAACACCTGGGCGGTGGCTATCGAACGGATACCTTGTCCCGCCGCCAGTCCGCGCATATGCGGATACACAATTCGGCTAGATGCTATGCAACGCATGTAATCATGCCGGTACCGAACCAACAACGGTGGGACGGTCCTGGACGCTGATTCTTTCCGCCGCGTCAGTCGGTTCGGTCAAGGCGCAATGACGGCTGTTCAGCTGCGATATAAGTAGGGGTCAAGCACATTCACTTCGGTAGTGACACTGCAGGGCAGGCTATTTCTATCAGCCACTTTTCGGATTGCCTCGGGGCTGGGCGCGTCGTAGATGCAGAAAGTCTGGTTGCAATCGGGGGTGACGAATGATTGCACACACGTAACACCCTGTTCGGAATTGTTGGCGATAACTTTGTCAATCGCTTTGTGGCCATCTGCGTTGAGCGGGTTGGATAGACCCTGAGGGAATTTGCGTTCGATGAGATAGCGGGGCATGGAATTCTCCTGTGGTTGGGACAGCAACTTTGCTGCCTGGGTCCACTCTGCCCTTCGGTGCGATTTTGCGCGACAACAACACTGCCTATATTGCGCGGCTGGACTGCCTATTTTTCGCGTTCAGACCGCGTAAATCAGGTTGCACCGATGTGGACCAACTTCTAGCAAGCGCGTGGCGCACTACCGCATGACGCCCTCGTGCCTTCAACTTGGTCAGGATCGATGCCACATGGTGGTCTACCGTGCGCACCGAGCGCTGAGTTGCGCTGCAATGGCAGCGTTGGGCAGGTCTTGCGTCATCAGGCCCGACACCGTGAACCCGGCATTTGTAAGACCATCGGGGTTCTTGCGCGTGGCCCTTTTCGCACCGCGTGCGACCCCGCGGACGCTAGCTTCGCGCAGCCATCGACGCAGTATTTCGGCTGACGGGCGGGCACCCAAGGCTTCGAAACTGCTCAAGGATTCGCGTTGGCCGGCCTCGTCGCCCTCAGCCAGGGCCCATGCCTCCTCGTACGGACAACCCAAAGTAGCACAGGCCCGCGCCGCGGCCCGCCACTGTCCAGCCATCTGCAGGCGATAGGGATCCGCTCAGGTGCGCCGGTCACTAGCGAATTCGGCAGCAATCCCGCTCAATGCGCCGGCGTTCCAAAGCCAGCAAGAAAGCTCCCCCACGAACCACAGTGACCCTTGGCTTGTGCCAAGGGTAAGACACGGCGCACTTCCGCCTTCAGCGCGTCCATGTCGGCTTGTGCAAAAGCAGCTTCCGCTCGGACGCAGGCGGCTGGACCCACGCGTTGCAGGGTATCGCTGTGCTGGGCCAGATCGCGGGCTTGGTCCAGTACCTCCGGGGTGCCAGGATCGCCCCGACGCAAGATTACACGCCCGAGGGCCATAGCGGCCATGAGCCGAGCCATCTCGTTATCGTGTTCAACGGCACGGATCGCGTTAGCCATCGTGCCCGCTTCCTCCCATTGACCCAAAGTCATGAGGCAAAGGGCTAGCCATGCCCGGGCATACGTTTGGTCAAGATCAAGGTTGTTGCCCATTGCAATCGACATACGCAGCCGGGCCTGCGCGTCCTGAAAATGCATGAGCTCATCCGCACCGCTGCACACCATGGTTAGTGCAAGACTGGCTACGTACATCTGCCCAACTGCCACCCTTCTATCATGCAGATCCAAAAGCATGGCATGACCGGCCGGGTAGTCAATAAACAAAAGCGCTGCGCCGGAAGCGGTTTGTGCGCGTTCATGGGTTACCGGTTCTCCCAGTGCTTTCGCCAGGCCCATCGCGCAGCGGCCCCAATAGAGGGCTGCATCGTAGTCCCGGTCGAGCATGGAATTGAGAGCTTGCTCCGCCCAGACAAAAGCGTGGTCGGCGCCGGGTTCAATCGCATCGAGCATGCTCACTGCCTCCCGCAGGACCTGACGGGCCTCAGGACGGCGCAGCAAACCGATCAACGTGCCCGCTTGTCGGGCGCGGGCGCGGGCGCGCGCGGCCCGACCGATTTCGCCACGGGAGTGTGCGGGCGTTTTGATCGCTCACAGCGTAACTAGCCGCCCTTCAACGCGTGCCAGTGGTAACTGGGCTTGCGACAAGGCTTCGAGCCACTGCAGACGCACCGTGTCGTCGCTAGGGTCGCCACGTTCCAACGCCGCTTGTCACTGACCTGTTGATTCCCGGTAAGCTTCGCGCTGTAATGCTTCAGCTGCGGCCTGCGTTGCCCATTGGGTGACCGCGCCGTGGTTGCGAGCCAGCACCGCATGGTACAGAAGGCCTGCAGGAGCTGTTGCACGCTCTGGCGCTTCGAGTAGGGTCAAAACACGGGCGTGCAGGGACTGTGCCCGTGGCCTGGAGAGAGAAGACTCCACCGCTACCCGCCCGAGTTCGTGTCGAGAGCTCAGACTATCGCCATCAGTGACCAGCAAGCCAATATTGATACAGCCCTCTGTCGCAGCATCCAAATCGGGTAAGGCATCTTTCGAAAGCGAGAACAACTGATTGACCAGGCAGCGCTCGGTGCGCCCAGGTACTACCGCGATGAGGCGAAGAACGGCCTGCGCGGTTTCGCCGAGACTGGCGTAGGGCGTCAGTACCAGGTCCTGCACGTTCTGGGGCACTTTGCCAGCCGACGCCTCACCATCCCGCAACACCTCGGTCACGAAGAATACGTTTCCAAGGGTTAGTGCGTGCGGGCCTTGAGACGTCCGCCCCGCTGCGTGCGCCAAGGCCTCCACGCCCTGCGGGCTGAGGCGAGGAACCTGCAAATGACCTCGGTTGGCTGGCGGCAGCTCCCCAAGCACTCGCCGCAGGGGATGCGACAGGGTCACCTCATCGTCGCGGTAGCTCACGACCAGAGGGGCCGTGCTTTGATCGATGCGACGACCCAGGTACTTGAGCAAACCCAGAGTGTCAGCGTCAGCCCAATGGGCGGCCTCAATCACCATCAACACCGGGGTGGAGCACTGGCGCACGGCTTTAAGCATGGCTTCGAAGAGGACCGGGCGCGGCCCGTGTAATGGCCCGGCAAGTGAAGGGACTAAATCGCGCACCATGTCGACAAGTGGAGCAAGTGGGTGGGGTGTTTCGAGGGCATCGCAAGCCCCCCACTACACCGGTTGCTGTTGACGCCGTCGCTCCGCCGCAAGGGTGCGCAATAAGGTGGTTTTGCCCGCACCCGCCTCGCCTGCCTGAAGAACGATATAACCCGTACTGGAACCACTGACTAGAAGCTGGCGCAAACGCCGCAAATGGCTTTCGCGTTCAACCAGCTTCATGTCAATACCGATAGAGGATTTGACCGCATTAGTCGAAGCATCGCACCGCAAAAAGGATAATTTGCCCATGGAAACCGCAGTCGCTCATATCAAACTGTGATCGGGGCACTTGGTCGACAATTGATATCTCAATAGGAAAAATGATTTGGTAAGTCCTCGCAGCCTTCCTGTACTTCTGTCACGCTAGCTCTGCTTCGCGGCAGGAGTTAGTATGACTTCTTCAGCTCCCTACCCGGATGCACTTTGAATCCATGCCCTTCAATACTGAAATTTTGACTTCGGCACAAGCGTTGCAGGCGTGGGCGACTGAAGCAGCGGGTGCCATAGGCGTGCAGATCTGGGTGGCCGATGACATGGGCTTGCATCCGCGCGCAGTGCTGGGGCCTTCAGACGACGAGGCGGACAGAAGATGCGCGCGCCAATGCTGCGTGCAAGCCAGTGTGGTGGTGTCCGGTGGTATTTTGGCAGTGCCTCTGCGGTTGACTGACCCCGGCAGCGGGGCCTGTGTATTTCTCTTGAAGGGTGAAGCGCAAGGGTTTGACGCGGCGCCGTTTCAAGCCCTGGTCGATGCCCTCAGTGAACGTCTTGACACTGCCGTGCAGTCGGAGCGTTTTGTCCGGCTCTCCGGCTTGGCGCGCCAAAGTGACTTGTTGCGCTCCAGCCTGAGCTTGGCGCATGCTCTGGAGCATTGTGCGCATGTGAAAGACGCGCTGGCTGAGCTGCACCTGTCGCTCAAGAAGCTTATCTATGCCGAGAACTTCTTTGTTGTCGTGCTTGATGAGGCGCGTGAGACTCTGGTCTTTGAGTATTTCGTGGATGTGACCGAGAGATCTGTAGAGGCCATTCCGTTTCGGGAGGGGCGCTTGCGGGGCTCGCTATCTGCGGCGGTCGTTTCGGCCGGGCGGGTTCTGCGAGGCTCCTCGCGCGAGTTGCTGGAGCGCGTAGGCCATGTGGATACCCTTGAGGACGGCGACTTCGGCGCCAATGCCGTTGATTGGTTGGGAGTGCCCATGGTGGTCGCGGGTGAAACCATCGGTGCGGTGGTGGTGCAAAGCTATGACCCTGCCATTTATTTTGCCGACTCGGACCCCAGCATGCTTTCCATCGTGGCCGAAGCACTCGCCGCCGCCTTTCACCGGCGCCGGGCACGCGCCTCTCTGGAGCGAACCGTGACCGAACGCACGACGCAATACGAGCAGTCCAACCAAGCCCTGCAGGAAACGGTTCAGAAGCTGGAGCGGGCCATGAGCCAATTGGTTCAAGCCGAGAAGTTGGCCTCCCTAGGTTCCATGGTGGCCGGTATTTCGCACGAACTCAACACGCCAGTCGGCATCGTTTTGACCGTGGCCACCGCGATGGAAGAGCGCTTTGAACGCATCACAGCTCAGATGAGTGACGGGAAATTGACGCGCAAGGGACTTGAAGAATTTGTAAATTCGGGCCAGGACATGGCGCGCCTGGTGGTGCGATCCACCCAGACGGCGGCGGCGCTGGTGGCCAGCTTCAAGCAGGTGGCCGTGGACCAGACGTCACAGAGCCGGCGCAGCTTTGACCTGCGCCAGGTGGTGGAAGATATTTTGACGACCATGGGGCCGACAGCAAACCGCCCCGCGATTCACATTACCAATGCAATTGCAGATGGCATGACCTGTGACAGCTACCCAGGGCCGCTGGCGCAGGTCATTGTCAATCTTGTTCAGAATGCGCTGACGCACGCTTTTGCCGAAGGAGACTCGGGAACGATTCGGCTGGAGGCGCGGCAGACGCCCGGGCAGCGCATTGTGGTGACAGTCACGGATGACGGCATGGGCATGAGCCCTCACTTGCAGGCGCGTGCCTTTGATCCATTTTTCACCACCAAACTTGGACAGGGTGGTTCGGGCCTCGGGCTCGCGGTCTGCCACCGCATCGTCACATCGGTGCTGGGCGGTGAGTTAACCATTGTGCCCGTGTCCGGATGTGGAACATGTTTTTCGGTGGACGTTCCCATGGTGGCTTCGGGGCGGCTGTAGGCCGACTTGCTCCGCGAGTGCCAGCCGATCGATGAAATGTACTCTGGGTTCAATTTGTCCAAATTGTCTGCTGGAAGGCAAGGTCGCCTATTTTTTGGCAGCTATTGTTGATGCGGGTGCAGATCTTTCCTGGTCACCCAAGACGATTGGGACTGAATTGCGGAGGACCCACCCCGGAATGCACAGAGCCGATTCGGTTGCCTGAATGGATGCTGAAGAAAGGAATTGCTTCACCAAAGCTGCGCCGCTACTCGTGGTCGCGGGACATGCAATGAATAAAAGCATGTTTCCAACGTGGCATGAGGCGAGGCCTGGTGGCCTAAACCGCTTCGTTTCACCGGCCAATCAACCAAGCCAACGGCCTCCGGCATCCAGCAAGGTCGCGCTCGCTGAGTCTGACGTTGTGCCCCCAAACGTTCCCTCTGGCAGGACAAAACTATGCCGGTGCACAGTGCCTGGTTTGCAGAGTAAATCCTGTGCTTTGAAGCGCGTGGCCTGTGCGTAGGACGCGTCAGTGGGTCAGCCTTGGCACTCCCAGCACGCTATAGCCAGACCCCGCTATGCGGTATGTCAATCTGCGGCACGCCATTGTCACTGGGCAAGAATGCCTCGATGACGATGCTGAGAATAGACACGAAGATGCTGACAAAGAACGCCGTCCAGAAACCAGAGACCTTAAACCCCTTCACGAATCCGGACACCATCAGAATCATCAAGGCGTTGATCACCAGCAGGAAGAGTCCGAAGGTCAAAAGGGTCAATGGCAGCGTCAAGACAATCAGTAGCGGCTTGACCACTGCATTGGCGAAGCCCAGCAGCAAAGCGGATACGACCAGGCTCGATGTGTCAGTGAAGTTTATGCCCTTGAATATACGACTTGCTACCCATAGCGACACCGCGGTGATACCCCAGTGGAGTAGAAACGGCCTTATTTCATCAATCAATTTGGTGGTCCCATCACTTGACAAGCTCGCAATATACCAATTGCGCCTCATTGAGCCACGGGTTCCAAACGCTGGGTATAGTGGACAGATCGAAGTGAAATGCACACCCGACCTCAAAAAGCATGCCGTCCATGACGACGACTTCCGACTCCCGCCATCACGACTGCGTGTTGAATTTGCCTGAATCATGGTCAATCGCCTAAAGCCCAGTACCTTGCAGCGACTGAAACAATTGCTGCAGCCAAACAAAGAATCGCCGTCGGTAGAGCAGCGTGCGGTGGATCTGCTTAGCGCTATCGATGCGGGCGGCCTTCCACTGCACGCAGGAATCGTCAATGACATTGCAAGGAAGCTGGGTCTTGAAGTGGCGCTGGACGCTCCGATGGAGGTGACGATTGCACGTATCCGAAACAAGGTATCCACGTAACATCACATGTGCCAAGAGAACTTTGCCGGCCCTCAACTCCACCTGGCATATAGCCAGGCAGTCAGTGCGACGCCCACCGCCCACAGGATCCAGGTCTCCGATACCGCATACGGGTACAACATCAAGGCAAGCCCGGTCCATTTGAGTTCGGAGCGCGATACGACCTTGCCCCGACGGTAGGCCACATAGCCAATGAGGCCGAACAGGAGGGCTCCAAACAGATAAGCTGGACTGGGTAACACCAGGCCCATGGATTGAAGCTGTTTGAGTTCGTTCATATGCCGGATTGTCGGTTGATTACAGTAGGGGTATGACTCCTGAACACTTCGCTGCCGTCCCTCTGGCTAAGTCCTACCGGCTCATGAATCATGGCCCGACGGTACTGGTCTCCTCGCAGCATGACGGTTCGACCAATGTGATGGCCGCCGCTTGGGCCTGTGTGCTGGATTATGGCCAGTCGCCCAAAGTGACCGTTGTTCTGGATAAGGCGACACGGACGCGGGAGTTGGTTGAGAAGAGCGGGAGGTTCGCACTCCAACTCCCTACCAAGGCGATGGTGACTCGGACGGTCGGAGTGGGGACAGACAGTGCCAAGGATGTGCCGGACAAGCTCGCAAAGAATGGTGTGAAGACGTTTAATGCGCCAGATAGCGAAGTTCCACTTGTCGAAGGTTGCGTGGGCTGGTTGGCATGCAGGGTAATCCCCGAGCTTCACAACCAACAGGTTTACGACCTGTTCATTGGGGAAGTGATCGGAGCGTGGGCGGACGACCGGGTATTCAGCGACGGACGATGGCATTTCGACGATGCGCCAGATGACCTTCGCACCATTCACCATGTGGCTGGCGGGCAGTTCCTGGTAACTGGAACGACCATACAAGGTTGATTGCTTTCGCGCCATTCACGAATCGCCCAAACCTATTGCGACCGCTTCCGACGCACTGCCGCAGGAGCTATCCGCAGTCTGCATTCTCCAAAGCGACCCGTCAAACGTCCAGGCCTGGGTCAGCTTTCTGGCGGCAATTTCGTCAAAAGACGCGCCTCCGATGGACCAGGTCCCGGCATAAAACTGTGTTTCAGACAGTAGTCGTAGGCGTGGCCAAACATTCGATTGTGGTTACTGATTCAACAAAATGTATTTCTCCCCGGTAATGCTCAAGTGGGGTAAGTCTTGCCCTTTCACGGCGTCAGCAGTGAAACAACGCATTCTCTTTGTCGCAGTGCATACACATACATTCAGTTACTGATCCGACGACAGCTTTGGTGGGCCCACCGGCAAGGGCCGGGGCGCAAGCGGGCGTAAAAATTGCTTCTTGAAAATATGAAGTCTGCTCCCCACCCGACACTCCAAACACCTGGCGAATGGCGCGAGCAAGAGTTGTTGCTGATGCGCGAGGTGATGCGCTTGGTCGGCCGCAGCCCGGCGCCGGCGCTGGCGCTGCGCACCATGCTGCACCTGATGAGCGAGCTGCTGGGGCTGAACCGCGGGCGCATTGTGTTGTCCGACCCGCCTGGGGCCGACCCCGGCGCGCCGCGCAGCGCCAGCATCCAGCACGCCTATGGGCTGACGCGGCAGGAGGTGGCGCGCGGCCACTACCTGCTGGGCGAAGGCATTACCGGGCGGGTGCTGGCCAGTGGGCAGCCCGCCATCGTGCAGGACATCGATGCCGAGCCCTTGTTTTTGTTCCGCGCCGTGGCGCGTGCCCAGTTGCCGCCCGAGACCGTGGCCTTTATTGCCTTGCCCATAGCGATCAACAACGTGCCGATTGGCGTGCTGGCCTGCCACCGCATCCGCAGCCGCCAGCGCCA
>CAZMXB010000140.1:0-12552 GCA_964569855.1 uncultured Rhodoferax sp. | reverse complement strand
GGGCCGCCCCAAGGCGAGTTAGCCCCCTTGGGGGGCAGCGACCCGCGCAGCGGCGGAGCGTGGGGCCGTATTCTTTTACCCCATGCAAAACACGTTGAGCTTGTTGCCATCCAGGTCGCGGAAATAGCCCGCATAAAACCCGTCACCACGCGGACCATTGGGGCCTTCGTCCTGGGCACCGAGTTCCATTGCTTTCTTGTAGACCCGGTCCACTTTTTCCTTCGAGTCCACCACGATGGCCGCCATCACGCCGTTGCCTACGGTAGCGGGCTGCCCGTTGTACGGTTTCATGATGCCCAGGCTGCACTGTTGCATCGAGACGCCCCAGGCAATGCCAGTAGGAAACTCCATCAATCGCTTGGCGCCAATTTCCGCCAGCAAGGTGTCGTAAAACGCCGCAGCGCGGGGCAGGTCGTTGGTTCCCAGGGTAACGTATCCGAGCATGGTTGAAGTCTCCTTTTGGTTGAAAAGCGCCCAGTGCAGGCGTCGTGTGCCGCGCGCCATTGTGCTTAAACGGCGGCCCCGGCACGGGTGTTACGATAATCTCAATTTAGGTCGCGTGGTCGACCTCCAATCGCCCACTGGGCCCTCCATGGCAGCAAAATTGCTATTCCGCTGGATGTTTTGGTGTCTGTTGCTGGTCGCCCAAGGGCAATCGGCGTACGCAGTCCTGGCCGAGTGTGTGTTGCCGGCCCGCGGCCTGTCGCTTGCGGCCACACTGTCAAGCCTGGGCGACCCGGATCTCGCCGTGAGTCTGGATTCTGCGCGGGCACGATACGCCGCTGGGGCCTTTCAACAACACCGGAACGGCATGCCCAGTTTTGGGTTCATTCAGGGCGCGCTGTGGGCGCACGTGCAATTACCCGCTGTTGATGAGGCTTGCACGGAACTTCTGGTGCTGGAGCAGCCCCGCGTCAACACGGTGGACCTTTTTGTGCTTCAACCGGACACAACCGTGGTGTCGTTGCGCATGGGTGCAGCGCTGCCGTTCAATACACGGGCCCTTGCGCACCGCTTTCCCAATGTTCGCATCACGCGCCAGGCGGGACCGCCGGTGGATGTGTTCATCCGTGTGCAGTCGTCAGTGTCGGTGCAGTTGCCTTTGATGCTGTACACCGAGGCGGCGCTGTTCCATGGGTCGCACAACGAGCAGGCGGGTATGGGCCTGTATTACGGCTTGCTGCTGGCGCTGCTGCTTTACAGCATTGCAGTGACGGTCGGCATTCGCGATGCGAGCTACTTTTACTATGTGCTGTACCTGGCAGCCCTGGGCTTGTTTTCGCTGAACTTCAACGGTTTCGGCGCGCAATACCTTTGGCCTGATACCACCCATTGGCAAGTCAGTGCCCTGCCTTTGTCTTTTGGTGCATTGGTCGTGTTTGGCGGCTTGTTTGCGCGCAATTTCCTGGACCTTGCGCACACTGCGCCGCTGGTGGGGCGGCTGCTGATGGCGACTGTAGTCCTCGCCATTGCCGCCAGTTTGGTGGGCGCGTTCCAACTGGCGCCCATGCCGGCCACGCTGGCGCTGACCGCCATGGTGCTGGCGGGCAGTGTGCTGATCACCGTGGGCGGCGTGCTCAGTGCAGCGCGTGGTTATCGGCCTGCGCGCTACTTTTTGCTGGCCTGGTGTTTGCAGTTGCTGGGCGGTATCGCCGTGCCTTTGTCGGCCTTTGGCTGGATTCCGCGGACTTTGGCCAGCGAATACGGCCTGCAAATAGGCTCGGCCGCCGAGATGATGCTGTTGTCCTTCGCGCTGGTGTACCGCATCAACCTGCTGCGTGACAAAAAAGACCAGGCCGAGCGTGAGGCCCTGCAGGAAGCGGGACGCCTGCACCTGGAGCAAAGCCTGCAGCGCAGCTTGCAGGAGCGCAACACCATTTTGGACAACGCCTTGGTGGCCATCATTTTTCTGAACGGCCAGGGCAGGCTGCAATGGGCCAACCAGGCCACCTATAAGATGTTTGGCATGTCGCCCGGACAGGGCATCGGTGAGTCCATCACGTCGCTGTACCCCTCGCACGAAGATTACCTGGCAGTGGACCGTGCCCTCACTGAAGCCTCAAACAAGGGCCAGGCGTTTGAAGACAAGCGCTGGATGCGGCACAGCAATGGCGAACTGATCTGGGTCTACACCTCGGCTCGCACCGTCAACCCTACTGATGCGTCTCAGGGTACGGTGTTGGCAGTCATGGACATCACCAAGCACCGCCAACTGGAGGAAAACCTGCGCCGCACCGAAGAGCAGTACCGCCTTGTGGTTGAAAACGTCAGCGAGGGTATGGTCGTGGTGCAGAACGGCCGGTTTATTTTTGCCAATCCGGCGTTGCTTTCCTTGACCGGTTACAGCGCCGCCGAAATTTTGGGTCAGGAATTCTTGCCGCTGGTGTATACCGACGATCGTGAATTCTTCCTGGCCAACCATGCGAGCCGCATGCGGGGTGAGGCCTTCGAGTCCAAATATGACTTTCGGGCGCTGCACAAATCCGGTCAGCTCATTTGGGTGCACATTGCCACCGTCGTGGTGCAGTGGGACGGGCAACCTGCGATGTTGTCCTTTATCTCCGATATCACACAGCGCAAACAGGCCGAGGAGGACATCCGCGCCTCGCTGGAAAAACAGCGCGAACTGAACGGCATGAAGTCGCGATTTGTCGCGGTCACGTCCCATGAGTTCCGTACACCCTTGTCCACCATTTTGTTGTCGGCCGAACTGCTGAAGTACTACAGCGACAAGCTTTCTATGGAGGAACGCACCCCGCTGTTGGAGAATATTGAAACCGCAGTCGCCCGCATGAAACACATGATTGACGACATTCTTCTGATCGGCAAAAGTGATGCCGACAAGCTGGAGTTTGACCCGCAGCCTTTGGCACTGCGCGCATTCTGCGAAAGCCTGGTCGACGACAGCCGTGCCAGCTTGAACGCTGAGGCAGCCGCCAAACTGGCCATCGACTTTCGCATGACGGGTGACACGAGTGACGCGAAGTTTGACGAAAAACTCTTGCGCCAAATTTTCAGCAACTTGTTGTCCAACGCCATCAAATACTCACCAAACGGCGGTCGCGTGTTTTTTGGCGTGGCCTGCCGGGCCGACGAGGTGGAATTCCACGTGGCCGACCAGGGCATAGGCATGCCCAAAGAAGACGTGGCGCGTTTGTTTGAGACCTTTTACCGCGCCAGCAATGTCGGTACGATTTCCGGTACAGGTCTGGGTTTATCGATTGTCCGGCGTGCCGTCAAGTTGCATGGCGGCACGATCAAGGTGGACAGTGTGCTGGGGACCGGGACACGCTTTATTGTGAATTTACCGCGGGTTGGGTGAGCATAGCCACCAGAGAAACTTGACGAATTCCGAAATGCTACTATAGTGATATCACTATGATCTCATGTTGCAAGGATAGCGCGGACCATAGCAGCCTCCGGTCCGGCGACTGGAGCAATTAAAAATGAGGACACTCTGACATGGAAAAACAAGCTTCTAACGAATATGTGGCAACCACCGCCAATGGTTTTGTTGCGGTGGCGGTGGGCGTGGGCCTCGTACTGGCCGCCGTGTTGATGATCACACGTGCGCCCGGCCCCACGACCCTGGTTTTGTCGGCCCTATCGGGTCTGGTCGCTCTGTGGTTTCTGGCGGGCTTGTACACCCTCAACCCTAACCAAGCCGCGGTGCTGAAGCTCTTCGGCAGCTACCGGGGCACCGACCGCAAAGAAGGTCTGCGCTGGGCGAATCCGTTCTTCAGCCGCAGCAAAGTTTCGACCCGGGCGCGCAACTTCAACAGTGAAAAGCTGAAAGTGAATGATTTGCGCGGCAACCCGATCGAGATTGCAGCGGCCATCTTGTGGCGGGTCAGTGACACCGCACGCGCCAGCTTTGACGTGGAGGATTTTGAGTCCTATGTGTTTACGCAGGCCGAGGCGGCGGTACGCCATTTAGCGTCCGGCTATGCCTATGACAACCTAGACGACACCGGCAGCACGGCTCCCAAGGAGATCACGCTACGCTCCGGCGCCGAGCAGGTCGGCGCGGCGCTGTTGCAGGAACTGCAGGCCCGCTTTTCGCTGGCCGGCGTTGTGGTGGTGGACGCCAAGCTCACCCACCTGGCGTACGCCCCCGAGATCGCCGGAGCCATGTTGCGCCGCCAGCAGGCGCAGGCCATCATCGCGGCGCGCAGCCTGATTGTGCAGGGAGCTGTTGGCATGGTGGAGCTGGCCTTGAGCGGCCTGCAGGAGCGCGGTCTGGTGGAGCTGGACGATGAACGAAAAGCTGCGATGGTGACCAATTTGCTGGTAGTGCTGTGCTCGGACCATGACGCCCAGCCGGTGGTGAACACCGGCACCTTGTACAACTGACGTCCTCAAGGCGAAAAACAACACCTCGTTCCACGATCGGAAATTTCGGTACATCTGCCGGACGTACTGTGACCCGCGCTGTCGCCAACCCTTTATGAGACACACCATGAAAACCATCCAATTCAACCCCCACATGGTCATCAAGATTTTGGTCGCCATCCTGCTGCTGTCGGCCTTGGCCGGCGTGGCCGGATCGCAGTTGGCACCCAAAGCGCCACTTCTGACCGTGCTGTTGTACAGCACGCTAGGTGTGCTGGGCATTGGGGCCCTGGTGCTGTTAGCAACCGTGGTCACGCTGACGGTGTACCAGTGGGTGCTGCGCGAGGGCGGCACCGATCCGCAATGGTTCTGGTTTTCGGGCGAGCCACCCGGATTGCAGAAATTGCGCGCCGAGGTCAAGGCACAAGCCCACAAGGATCGGGTTTAGCGGGATACCTGTTGAGCTGCACCCGCCATGGCAAGCCCCGACAAGAAGTCTTTTGCACTGCGTATCGACCCCGTGTTGTGGGCGCAGATCGAGCGTTTGGCAGCAGCGGAGTTGCGCAGTGTCAATGCCCAGGTGGAATACTTGCTGCGGGAGGCGGTTCGATCGCGGATTGGCGGGCAAAACCCAAAGGCTGAACCGACCCAGGTTGACTCCGAAAACAGCGGCAGCAACCAGAATCCGTGATGGCAGCGAAAGCTTTTAATCCGGCTCAAGCCGCTCGGCCTTGCCGGGACGGGTCGCTCACTGCCAAGCCAGCGGCCAACAGGCCCTGAAGCACATCGCCCACCACGATCACACTAGGGCTGGCGAGTTGTTCGCGCACTATGGTGGCCTGCAATTCGGCCAAGGTGCATACGACCTGGCGTTGTGCAGACAGAGTCGCGCTCTGGATAATGGCGACCGGTGTGTCGGCGTCCAGCCCGTACAACAACTCATGCTGGATGTAAGCCGCGCCGCTGACCCCCATGTAGATGACGATGGTCAATCGCGCCTGGCGGGCCGTGCTGGCTAGCGCGCGCCAGTCGGTTCCGCTGGATCCAGGTTTGGCATGGCCGGTAATGAACACCACACCATGGGCCGCTTCGCGGTGCGTCAGGGGCACACCCAGGGACGATAGGGCCGCAATGCCAGCCGTGATGCCGTTGATGATGCTAAAACGCACGCCGGCCGCCTGCAGCGCTTCGACCTCTTCACCGCCCCGTCCAAAAATAAAGGGGTCGCCACCTTTGAGACGCACCACGTTTTCGCCTTCCAGTGCGGCAGTGACCATCAGTTTTTCAATAAACGACTGGGGCGTCGATTTGCAGCCGCCGCGTTTGCCCACATAGACAATGCGGGCCGTCGGCGGCGCATGGGCGACGATGTCCTCGTTCACCAGGTCATCGACCAGGACCACGGTGGCGCGCTGTATGGCCTTGAGTGCCTTGAGCGTCAGCAATTCCGGGTCACCCGGGCCTGCGCCGACCAGAGTGACATGACCCATTGCTGCGCGGTTGGAGAGATCGTGTTTCATAGTTCTTGCACCAGATGCAAGATATGGGCCACTTGCTGGGCGATGGGTGCGGGAACCGGTTGGCTTCCGTCCATCACTCCGCGAATATAGGCAGCGGTCGTGACGGCGTCAATCGCTGTGGGCAGGTCGGGCAGCGTGGTCAGGGTGCCGGCCTGGTGCGCTTGCAACTCCACGACCTTGCCGTGCAAGAAGGCCTGCATCTTGGGGGTGCGCCGGGGGTCAGCCACGGCTTCGCCTTCGGTGCCGCGCAAGAGCATCGCGTCGCTACCCATCAGGGTCAGTGTCTCGGCCATGGACACGGCATAGTCCGGGTGGGTGTAGCTGGTCACCAGCAGGCTTTTGCCCTGCACCGGGTTCATCAGTTTGACCAGGCTGTGTGCCGGATTGCGCAGACCAACCACGCGGCGCACGTCCAGCAGGCGCTGCAACCCGGCATGCAACAAGGCGGTTGGAACAAAGGCCACGGTGCCAGGCGCTATGGTTTCAATAGCTGCTTGTGCAGGTATTTCGAGGGCTAGCAGCACTTCTGATGTAAAGACCCGACGGGATTCGGTGGCCGTGCCGTGCACCAGCACTGGCAAACCCTGGCGCGCCAACAACAGGGCCAACAAGGGTATCAGCACGGGTAATTTGCGTGCACCGTTGTAGCTGGGGATCACCACCGTGGGGCGTTCACTGGCCGGCAGGGTGTTCAGGCGCTGATGGGTGGCATCAAGAAAACCGGCCATCTCCTGCGCGGTTTCGCCTTTGATCCGCATGGCCAGACAGAATGCCCCAATTTCCAGGTCAGTCACCGTGCCGTCAAGAACCTGGCCAAACAGGTCGGCAGCCTGTTCCCGGTTCAGTGCACGGGCACCGTCCTTGCCACGGCCAATTTCCTTGATGTAGTTTCCAATTGCCATGGGTCCATTGTCCCGCAGGCCAGATAACTTTGGGTTATGAGCTTAAGCCTCGCCCGTTCGAGCCGATACCTCAAGGGAACTCTTCATTGAACACGCAGGCCCACATTCTCGATGCCGCCTGGGGTGCCCCGGTTTACAGATTCGACCAAGCCACACCGCGGGAGACCAGGGTGCTGATCACCCGCATTTACAAGGTTTTCCGGCATAAGCCCAATTGAGCAAACTTCGGGTCGGCCTTGAGCGAGAATCATGGGTCAAACTATGGAGGTGACCATGGTGCCAGTGAATCTGCCGTGTCTTTCGGGTTGGGCGGTCGGGACAGCGGCATGCATGCTGCTCGCGGCATGTTCGACCCACGTGTCGCCCAGCTCGGTGCGCGACCTTGAGCGGCAAGGCGTGGCAGCGACCGAGCGTCACCGCAGCAAAACGTCGCAAGCCACCGCGAGTCTCGTGCATCAACCCGATGGCCGCCAAGTGGTTGTCATCAGTTATCCGGCCTCGGTCGTGCCACCACCACTGCAAGTCGTAGACACCAAGGCTGCAACCGCGCCGCTAACTGGTCATGCACAGACACCACTTGTAAGCCAGGCGATTGCGCCCGCCCGGAACGCAGTCGCTGCATCGGCCTTGCCCAAATCGCGGGTCGTACCTGCAATCTCGCCCGAGCAATCGGCGCGTGACATGCTGGAAGCCTGGGGCGGCGCCTGGGCGAGGGGCGACGCCGATGCGTATTTCAGGTTTTATGGTCCCGAAGTCAAGGGCAAGGCCAGCAGCCGTGCCGCTTGGGAAAAGCAGCGCCGCGCGCGCCTTGCCAACTCCGGCATAGTGGTGCGGTTCGACAACATTCGCATTGAGACCACCAACGACCACGCTGACGTCAAGCTCGTCCAGTACTACACCGCAGAGCGGCATGCCGACATAGGTGAAAAGCACCTGAAACTCAAACGTCTCAATGGCGCGTGGCGCATCATTGCAGAAGACTGGGCGCCGGTGAGCGTGTCGAAGATGAAGGCCGCAAAGTAGCTCCGGTTTGGGCTTTCGCCCCAATGGACACGGCGCTGCCACGCTACACCAGGTGCAGGCGGCCCATGTCGTCGCGCCGCACCCGCTCAATGGCGGACACCCGGATCGCGGGTGAGCAGTGGACATGCCTGAATTCGTCCTGCCGCAATGAGGCCAGACTGGCGCGCAGAAAGTCAGACAACTCATTGGCCACGCGCTCCGCCACATCCGGCTCACTTTTGATCAAAGCCTGGAGGTGGGCCAACGTGTTGAAGATGAAGTGGGGCTCGATCTGGTTCTTCAACATTTGCAAACGCGCTTCGGCCAATTGGCGGCGTTGTTCAGCGCGCAATGCCAAGCCTTTTTTGTTATGCAAAGCTGAACCACTCCGATACGTGCACTACAGAGGGCGCCACCGCGCACCAGACCGTGTTGAAGTGCACCGGGTAGCCCGCCAGTTCACCGGCACCAGCCTCCCACACAACTGCCGCCAGCACCGAGCCTATCCAAAATCCGTTGGCCCAACGCCAGCCCGCGGCCTGCTCGCCCGGATGGTGAGTTGGGGCAAGGACTTGCGGCTGTGGGTGCGGGTGAACCCGAATCACCGCGAGGGCCCTACAGACCATGGAGATGCCATTGCCGAAGCTGCCAGTCTTGTCGGGAATCAACTATGCGACGACTCCAAATGACAAGAGCCCGATGGCACCGGCGCGCATGACCAGGGGGTCGCCCCAGAGCGACCGCAACCAATAGTGCACTGTGTTGGTTCGCTGGCGTGGCGTGTCCAGCGAAGACCGCCATGCAGCGTGGAAGAGTTCCCGGGCAAGCCCGGCACGTCGGCTTCGCGCACTGCGTCGCGCCGCATTTCGCAGGCGCCGGCCCAGCCGAAGAGGCCCGCTCCGGCCCATATCGATCCCAGCCATGTCAACATGCTCGGTCCCCAGGGTCCGGGACCATCAGCTGCATTGCCGAACCACCCCAAAACAGCGCGTTCCACACGCAGTGGAAGTTTCAGTAGGCCTTGGACGCACCCCACAAAGGCGGTGGCGTATTTGGTCGAAGCCGCAAGAACTGGCGAAAGAGCAAGGGTGCCACCGTATGGCTAGCCAGGCCGAAGGTGCCAAGCACCTTTATCGCAATTTGGACTTTGTCTGGGAGGTGCATGGGCATGCCGAGTGGTTGGAAGTGCCTGAAGTGTCAACGGCCTGAGCGCTTGCAGTTGGGGGTTGCGATGAAAGTCGGCCAATTGGGGGCGAGTCCTTGTGGGCAAGGATAAACGCGTACAGGCTACGGCGTCAGCATGTGTCCACTTACCTGTCCGAAAAGTGTCCGCGGACACCCTTTCGGCTCACGGTCCATAACGTAGGCCTTTGATTCATATAGGTAATTTCTTCATGGAGGGTGTGGCACAGGGCTTGCAAATGTCGGGGCACCACAACGTGACAGGCCCTGATCATGATCCGAGACACATCCGCCCAGGACAAGCTGCTGACCCCACCCCAACGCCCTTGGAAGCGCCCGATATTGCTGATGGTTGGCGTGGCGCTGGTGGTCGCCATGGTCTTGGGTCTTCCTGCTTTGGCGCGGATGTTCGGGTCCGGGCAGTCGGTGGGCATCAGTCGGCTAAGCCTGGCCGAAGTGAAGTATGGGCCATTGACCCGCGACATTGCCGGCGAGGGCAAGGTGGTGGCTGCCGTGAGCCCCACGCTATACGCAGGCAATGCCGGCACCGTGACCTTGGCGGTGCAGGCCGGTGACGCAGTGAAAAAAGGCCAGGAGTTGGCGCGTCTGGTCAGCCCCGAGTTGTTGGCGCGCCTGGGCCAGGAGCGCTCCAACGCCGATGCATTGCAAAGCGAGATGCTGCGCGCCGAGGCCGATGCCCGCCAACAGCGCGCCCAGGCCCAAAGCGCGCTGGAAACGGCAGCCATTGCGCACAAGACGGCGCAAAATGATTTGGCGCGCCAACAGCAGGCTTTCGAGGCCGGCGCCACCGCCCGCATGCAGGTGGACCAGGCACAGGATGTGCTGGAGCGCGCCCAGGTCGCACTCAAACAGGCTCAACAATTACTGGGCCTTAAAGACGAGTCCACCAAGTTCGAGTTGCGGGCCAAGCGCCAGGCGTTCGAACGCCAGCAAATGGTCGTGCGTGACGTGCAGCGCCAGCAGGGTGAACTGACCGTGCGCTCGCCCGTGGACGGCCAGGTGGGGCAGCTTTTTGTGTCGGAGCGCATGAGTGTGGCCAAGGATGCCAAGCTGCTGTCGGTGGTGGACCTGTCGGCGCTGGAGGTGCAGATGCAGGTGGCCGAGAGTTTCGCCCGCGAACTGCAGGTCGGCATGCCCGGTGAGATACGCGGCAACAACCAGACCTGGAAAGGTGCCGTCAGCTCGGTGTCTCCCGAAGTGGTCAACAACGAGGTGGCGGCGCGCCTGCGCTTCGAAGGTCAGCGCCCCGAGCAATTGCGCCAGAACCAGCGCCTGTCGGTGCGGGTGCTGCTGGACCACCGCGACAAGGTGCTGGCCGTGGCCCGTGGCAGCTTCGTGGAGGAGGGCGGTGGCGGCTTTGCCTATGTGCTGCAGGACGGGCAGGCGGTCAAACGCGCCATCCGGCTGGGCGCACAAAGCCTTAGCCTGGTCGAAGTGATCGAAGGCCTGCAACCCGGCGAGCGCGTGGTGATCTCCGGCGCCGACAACTTCCACGGCGCAGAACGCGTCACTGTCAGTCAGTAAACCGATAGCCAACACACAAGGAACTCCCTCCATGCTGCACATGCAATCCCTCTCCAAGGTCTACCGTACCGAGATGGTCGAGACCTATGCCCTGCGCGACTTCAACCTGGAGGTCAAGACCGGTGAGTTTGTCGCCGTGACCGGTCCATCGGGTTCGGGCAAAACCACGTTTTTGACCATCGCCGGTTTGCTCGAAGGCTTCACGGGCGGCAGCTATTCGCTGGGCGGCGTGGACGTGA
Organism: uncultured Rhodoferax sp.; assembly: GCA_964569855.1. GTDB lineage: Bacteria > Pseudomonadota > Gammaproteobacteria > Burkholderiales > Burkholderiaceae_C > Allorhodoferax. The sequence continues at coordinate 1,830 of CAZMXB010000140.1, read as the reverse complement.
GCGGCATGAACGACGACCAGCGCTCTCGGCTGCGCAACGAAAAGATCGGTTTCATCTTCCAGGCCTTCAACCTGATCCCTGATTTGAACGTGCTGGACAATATTGAAGTGCCACTGCGCTACCGCGGCATGAAGAGCGACCAGCGCCGGCAACGGGCCCGTGATGCGCTGGCGCGTGTGGGCCTGTCGGCCCGCGAGCGCCACTACCCCGCAGAGCTTTCCGGCGGGCAACAGCAGCGCGTGGCCATCGCCCGCGCGCTGGCGGGTTCCCCTGGCCTGTTGCTGGCGGACGAGCCGACCGGCAATCTGGACAGCCAGATGGCGCGCAGCGTGATGGACTTGCTGGAAGAACTGCACCGCGACGGAGCCACCATCGTCATGGTGACCCACGACATGCAACTGGCCGAGCGCGCCCAGCGCAATGTGCATGTGATGGACGGCCAGGTGCTGGACATTGCCGCCGAGCTGCATCTGGGCCAGGCGATGCAGCGGGATAACGAAGCACAGACCGAAGCGGAAGCTTGAATATGTGGCGCTTTGGAATTTTTGTCGCCCTGTGCGTGCCGTGGCTGGCCCAGGCGCAGAGTCTGCTGGAGGTCTACGCCCAGGCCCGCGCCGCAGACCCGGTGCTGGCGCTGGCCGAAGCCCAGCGAGGCCTGCAACAGGAACTTGCAGTGCAAACCCGCGCCGTTCTATTGCCCCAATGGTCGCTGTATGCCAATGACACCAGCGCCAGCAGCAATGGCCAGCGTGGCAACGAGGTCGGCAGCAATCTGAGTCAGGTGTTGGTCGACCTGGGCCAATTCCAGCGCGTGCGGGCCGCCAGTACCCTGGTCACCGCGCTAGAGGCCAACCTCCGTGCAGCCGAACAAGCCTTGTGCGCCCGGGTGGCCACGGCCTACTTTGCTGTGTTGTCGGCCCAGTCGGCCCTCGCCACCGCCCAGGCTAACGAAGACGCTTTTGCCCAGCAGGTGGACCAGGCGCAAAAGCGTTATGCCTCGGGCCTGGCGGCCATGGTGGACGTAGAGCAGGCACGCACCTACCATGCGCTGGCACGGGGGACCACGGTACAGGCGCATGAAAGCGTGCAGGACGCGGGCCAAGCCCTGGCACAAATCACCGGCCAGCCTCCTGGCACGTTGCACCCACTGGCGAGCCAGTTGCAAGCCCTGCCGCCCGCCCCGCAAGACGTCGACGTGTGGGTCACACAGGCTCTGCAGAACAACCCTCAACTGCAAGCCCAGCAACTGCAACTGGAGGCCAGCGAGCAGGGTATTGCTGCGGCGCGCGTGGCCCACTTGCCCACTGTGGGCCTGCGCGTGGACAGCCAGCGGCTGGGCGGCGACGGCGTAGCCAGCGATGCTGTGGGGCGTGTCAACAACACCCTGGCCCTACGGCTGACTGTGCCCCTGTTGGCCGGAGGGGCCACGCAGTCCCAAACGCGCCAGGCCCTGTACCAGCGCGACGCCGCACGCCATGGTCTGGAAGTCTCCCGGCGCGCCGTGACGCGGGAAACCCAGGCCCAGTACCAGGCGGTGCTGGCCGGTGTGGAGCTGCTCGATAGCAGCGGCGCCGCCGTACAGGCCGCCGACCGTGCGCTGGCCGCCACGCGCGCCGGTCAGGCACTGGGAACCCGCGGCATGACCGACTTGTTCCTGGCCATTCAAACCCAGGCCGCGGCCCAAAACGCCTGGGCGCAAGCCCGCCACCGTTATGTGCTGGCCACCTTGCTGTTGCAGCACGCCGCAGGCACCTTGGGCGAACCCGCGCTGGCCCACGTCAACCAATTGTTGCAAGGAAAATCATGATGCTTCGCTACTACTTTGACCTG
>CAZMXB010000139.1:8253-12605 GCA_964569855.1 uncultured Rhodoferax sp. | reverse complement strand
ACGTCAACCAATTGTTGCAAGGAAAATCATGATGCTTCGCTACTACTTTGACCTGGCTTTGCGCAGCCTGCGGCGCAGCCCCGGCCTCACCGCGCTGATGGTGTTGACCATTGGCATAGGGGTAGGCGCCTGCATGACCACACTGACGGTCTTTCATGTGCTGTCAGGTGACCCCCTGCCAGGCAAGAGTGGGCGTGTCTTCAACGTGCAGTTGGATGCAGAACCCATGCGTGGATACAAACCGGGTGAAGACCCCGTGCTGCAACTCACCCGCTTTGACGCGGAGCAGTTGCTACGTGAGGCCTTTGGGACTCGCCAAGTCATGATGACGGGCGGATTTGTTCCCATCGAACCTGAAGGGCAAAGTGCCTTCTTTACTTCAGCCCGTTACACCAGCGCGGACTTCTTCGCCATCTTTGAGGCGCCATTCCTGTACGGCACGGGATGGACTGCAGCCGAGGACACAGCGAACGCCCGCGTGGTGGTGATTTCCAGCGAGAACAATGACCGCCTCTTTGGTGGTGCCGACAGCCGTGGCAAGGCTGTGGTGGTGCGGGGTAAGGAGTTTCGGGTATTGGGGGTCTTAAAGCCCTGGCGCCCGGTGCCCCATTTTTACGATTTAACCATGGGCAGCTTTGCAAACACGGAAGGCGTCTATCTGCCGTTCTCGACGGCCATGGAATTCAAGTTCAGTTCATCGGGCCATAACAATTGCTGGGGCGAGGTGGAGGGTGGTGACCAGCGTGCTGTCGGCGCACCATGTGCCTGGCTCCAGTATTGGGCTGAAGTCGATCAGGAACGACAGGCCGCCGGCTACCTGCAGTACTTGAAGAATTACTTCGAGCGACAGCGCTCGGCCGGGAGATTCGAGCGTCCCACCAACGTGCGAGCCCATACAGTCATGGGATGGCTGACGGTCCAGCAAGTCGTGCCGCAGGACATCGGGTTACAGCTGTGGTTGGCGTTTGGTTTTCTTGTAGTGTGCCTGGTCAACACCGTCGGCCTGCTATTGGCAAAGTGCCTACGCCGCTCCGGTGAGATCGGCGTTCGCCGTGCCTTGGGGGCACGGCGCAGCGCGATCTTTGCGCAATTTCTGGTGGAGGCGGGCAGTCTGGGTGTGGCAGGCGGGCTGTTGGGGCTTGGCCTTACCGCCTTGGGTGTGTGGGCGGTGCGTCACGGCTCCAGCAGCTATGCCGAGTTGGTGCAGTTGGACACCCCCATGTTGGCCACGACCCTGGGGTTGGCTCTGCTGGCCAGCCTCTTGGCCGGATTGCTACCCGCCTGGCGAGCCGGCCTGGTGTCTCCTGCGATGCAACTCAAAACACAATGAGGCCCACCATGGACATCCTTCCTATTCTTGCTACTTTGAAGCGCCATAAGACTGCCGCAGGTTTGATTGTCTTGCAGGTCGCACTGACCTGCGCGATAGTCTGCAATGCCTTGTTTCTGATTTCTCAGCGTATTGAGCGCATCAACGAGAGCAATGGCATGGCCGAGTCAGAAATCGTGGTGCTCAATGTCTCCGGGTTGTCCCGCAGTCAGGACCCGGATGCGACTTCACGCGCCGACCTCGAGGCCCTTCGCAGGTTGCCAGGCGTCATCCATGTGGCCATGATCAACCAATTGCCGTATGCCGACAATTTCAATGCCAGCAGCGTTCGGCTCAAGCCAGAACCCATGGGGGTTGGCGAAACGGCGATAGGCGCTGCCAACTACTTCGCCTCTGAAGGCTGGTTGCAGACCATGGGGCTCCAACTGGTCGCCGGGCGCGACTTCCTTGTCGACGAATACATCGATCTGAGCGATGCAGAGAAAGCTACCTCTCCCGTCATACCTGCCGTCATCCTCAACCGAGCACTGGCTGAACGCCTGTTCCCTGGTGAAGACGCCCTGGGCAGATCCATTTACGTATTTGGCACGGCCCCTTCGGTGGTTGTGGGGGTCCTGGAGCGCCTGGTGTCCCCCCAACCTGGCGGTACCAGTGACAGCCAGCTGTATAGCATGATGTTTCCCGTACGACCCCATTTTCGGTATGGTAACTACTTGCTGCGCACGCAACCCTCGCAGCGAGACGGCTTGCTTACAGCGGCGTCCGCAGAATTGATGAAAGTGGATGGGCAGCGGATTGTTCGACAGAAGACTCGGTTCTCTGACTTGCGTGCCAAGTACTACCGGCAGGATATGAACATGGCCTGGCTGTTGGGTTGTGTGTGTCTGGCGCTGTTGGCCGTTACGGCGTTTGGTATTGTCGGGTTGGCAAGCTTTTGGGTGCAGCAGCGCACCCGCATGATTGGCACCCGCCGTGCCATGGGCGCCACACAGGGGCAAATCCTGCGTTATTTCCAGACCGAGAATTTTCTGCTGACCACGGTGGGCATTGTGTTGGGCATGGTCGCGGCCTATGGCATCAGCCTGCTGCTGATGCGCAGTTATGAGTTGCCGCGCCTGCCGCTGTTCTATTTGCCGTTGGGCGCCCTGGTGCTGTGGTTGCTGGGTCAGATTGCCGTTTGGGCGCCCGCCCGGCGCGCCGCAGCCCTGCCACCGGTGGCCGCCCTGCGTGCTTGATATGCTTGGCACCCCATGCGAAGCGTACTGATCATTGACGACCACCCCGGCGTAGGCGAAGCCCTGTCCCTGCTTTTGTCGCTGCACGACATGCGTGCGCTGGTCGCCACCGACCCGGCTCAGGGCTTGGCCCTGCTGGAGCGGGAGGTCGTCGACCTGGTGATCCAGGACATGAACTTCAGTGCCGATACCACGTCCGGCCTGGAGGGCACGGCGTTGTTTCACCGCATCCGTGCCGAGCAGCCGGATCTGCCGGTGATCCTGCTCACCGCGTGGACCCAACTTGAACACGCGGTGGCGCTGGTCAAGGCCGGCGCAGCAGACTATCTGGCCAAGCCCTGGGACGACACCAAGCTGCTGGCCACGATTGAAAACCTGCTGGAGCTGTCCGAGTCCACGCGCGAACTGCAGCAAACCCGCCAGGCCCGGCGCCAGCGCATGGCCAACCTGCGGCGGCGCTACCAGCTGGACGGGCTGGTGTTTGGGTCCGACGCCATGCTGGGCACGCTGGAAATGGCCTGCCAATTGGCGCGCGCGCCGTTGCCGATACTCATCACCGGGCCCAACGGCAGCGGCAAAGAACGCATTGCGGCCATCGTGCACGCCAATTCGGCGGTGGCCAACGGTCCCTTCGTGGCACTGAACTGCGGTGCATTGCCAGGCGAGCTGATCGAGGCTGAACTTTTTGGTGCCGAGAGCGGCGCCTACACCGGTGCCAACCGTGCACGCGAAGGACGCTTTGATGCGGCCAACGGCGGCACACTGTTTCTGGACGAGATTGGCAATTTGCCGCTGGCAGGCCAGGTGAAATTGTTGCGGGTGCTGGAAACCGGACGCTTCGAGCGCCTGGGCTCCAGCCGTACGCGGGAGACCACGGTGCGGGTGCTCAGCGCCACCAATGCCGACCTGAAGGCCATGGTGGCGGCGGGAAGTTTTCGCGAAGATTTGTACTACCGCCTGAATGTCATCGAATTGCGCCTGGCGCCTCTGGCCGAGCGGCGCGACGACATCGTGATGCTGGCCGAGCATTTCTTGCGCGGCCGCGCCAGCCTCGGTGAAGCCGCCAGTGAAGCCCTGCTGAGCTATCACTGGCCGGGCAATGTGCGTGAACTCAAAAACACGATGGAGCGCTGCGCCATCCTGTGTGAGGCGCGTGCCATCACCCCAGCGGATCTGGGCCTGGCCGCGGCACCGGTTGCCCAGGCCAGTGTGCGCAACCTCGACGAGCCCAGCCGCGAGAGCGTGTTGGCGGCGCTGAGCAGTGCCGATGGTGTCGTGGCCCGCGCAGCGCATTCGCTGGGGCTGTCGCGCCAGGCCCTGTACCGTCGGATGGAGCGTTACGGGCTGCCGCGCGACGTGGACAGGGGCTAGGACATGCGGGGCCCCAGCCTGCAACTGCGTTTTTTCCTGTTGCTGCTGGCCGGTGCCGTGCTGGCATTGGTGGTGCATGCGGCGCTGGTGGTGTGGCCGCTTCCACCATTGCTGCAATGGCTGGGGCACGACGCCAGCAGCGTCGGGGTCACCGTGCCCTGGAGTGTCGGAGCGTTAACCCTCACTGCCGTGCTGTTGCTGCCCGTATTGTGGTGGCTGGCGTCCAGCGCGCTGGCCCCACTGAAGCGCTTGCTGCGCGCGCTGGAAGGCTCGGTATTGAGCTACCGCGATGGCGACTTCAGCATGGCCATAGCGGCCCCCACGGGAACGGGGGGGGATGAACTGACCGAGCTGATGCGCCTGCACAGCGCACTCGGCCTGGCGCTGCGCGAACAACGCCAGCAACTGGCCCAGCG
>CAZMXB010000139.1:5979-8153 GCA_964569855.1 uncultured Rhodoferax sp. | reverse complement strand
GTGGCCAGCTGGAAGCGCGTCATTCGCGTCATCAGCCACGAACTCAACAACTCACTGGCACCCATTTCATCGCTGGCGCACAGCGCGGCCGAGTTGGCACGCCGCGGCGACCTGGAGCGCCTGCCCGGCGTGTTGTCCAGCATTGGCGAGCGGGCCAGCCACTTGCACGGGTTTTTGTCGGGCTACGCCAGCTTTGCCAAGCTGCCCGCGCCCCGGCGCGAGGTCGTCGCCTGGAGCGCCATGGTCGAGCGGCTGGCGGCGCATTGTGCATTCACCTTGGCACAGCCCCTGCCGGGTGAAGAGGGCTTTCTTGACGCACCGCAGATCGAGCAGGCCTTGATCAACCTGGTGAAAAACGCCCATGAAGCCGGGTCGCCGCCCGGGGGGGTGTCATTGCAGGTACAAGCGCAGGGCGAGGACTGGCGCATCAGCGTGGCCGACCGCGGCCCGGGCATGAATGACGCGGTACTGGCGCAAGCGCTGCTGCCTTTCTATTCCACCAAGCGCAGTGGTACCGGTTTGGGCCTGGCGCTGGCACGCGAAATTGTGGAGGCGCATGGCGGCCGTATTGCACTGGCCAATCGCAAGGGCGGGGGATTGCGGGTTAGTTTGTTGCTACCTCGGGCGTAGCAACGGTCAACTCCGACACCTCATTGGCAACGGGCCAGTTCTGAACCCGCCACATTGAGGATAGGACTGCCGTTGGAGTTGAGTGTCATGCCGACCGTCAACTCGGTGCTGCCGGTGGCGCCGGTCAAGGTCAAGACTTCGCCAACCGCGTACCACCGCAAAACCGCCACATCGGGTCCACCCGCACTGGAGTAAGAACCCGTCGCCGTGTCAAAGTAGGTGTCGGCATTGCCGCCCACCAAGAGTGAGCCGCTCGGGTGGAAGGCAAAACGGTATTTTTTGCTGACGCCAGAACTGGCAGAAAAACTGAAGTAACACCAGGCTGGTGAGGACACCAGCAGTCGCGTCAGGGGGTCAGACGCGTTGGGGGTACCGGTACTGGCCTCAATTGCAGTTGAGGTCCCGATCCAGAGGTTTTCGGACGGTACAAACGTCAGTTTGATCGCGCGGGGGGTGGTGCCAATCAGACCAGAGGCGATGCTGACCGAATAGTCGGCGGCAACCGATGGCGCCGGGCAGGCGTTCCCGGGAGCGGCCGCGCCGGTAACGGCTCCCAACCGGTACACCGGGTTGCCCTGGTAATAGCCCACCAAATTAAACGTGACGTTGTAGTACTGACCCGAAAATGAAATGACCGGAATGTTCAGGGCTGCGAGGTTGGCATCCGCCGTGGCACCAATACATGTCTGGGCAAACACGCCCAGCGAGGAAAAGATTAGAGTACAGGACAGTACCAAGCTTCGGATAGAGGGCGTCAGCATCTCTGGTTCTCCCGAGAAAGTGAATCGGCCTAGCGTAGTTGCTGGCGTTTGTATTGTCAAATGGCTTGCACAAGGCCTTGGCGTTCGGGTCAGCGGGAAGTCAAGTTGGTGCAGTAATCTGGCGGAGCAAGCGGAAAAGATTGAGGGGCAGTCAATGTTCAAGTTTTTGAAGAGCGGCATTTCAAAGGACGCATCGGATTCGGTAATGCGGTCGGATTCGGTTTCCGCGCCAGAGTCCGTGAACCCTCCGAGTTCGCGCTCGCATAGCGACTTTCGACAGGAGTTGGTACGCGGCGTTCTGAAAGAGACACTGCGCCGCCGCGGCATTCCCCTTGATTGGCTGACATGCGAGGTGATCACGGTTACAAGAGGTCCCAAACAGGAAGAACTGCATATTCAACTCATGTTGTTGAAGTGGAGCGAACTGTTCTTGCGTTATGCCTACGCATTGGAGCACCAGTTGCGACAGGGACTCGACCGGTTTGAACCGTTGGTCAACCATTCCGGTTACATCATTTCATGGCGATTTTCACCCGATAGTGGTTGTCCGTTCACCGTGATGCCACCACCGATGATCTGGGCGCACGACGTGGCAGTCGAGGAGGCCCCGTCCATCCTGGACCGGCGCAAGTCCAGACGGCCGCCTAAGAAACCCTTGCCGGTTGTGGTCACCCCTACGGAGCCATCATCACTGTCTCCCTCCGGTGAGGGCGAGTTCGAGCGCACCAAACTCTCTCCACTTCGATAGGCGACCGAATGGACCCTCCAAAGTGATGGTCCATC
>CAZMXB010000139.1:0-5879 GCA_964569855.1 uncultured Rhodoferax sp. | reverse complement strand
AATCTGGATGGCGGATGTGTTCGGTCACGCACCGATGTTGAGGCCGCATTTTTGTATGGTCGACCTCTGACCAAAGCAAATCCCATTTTTCAAAGACCAAGGAGCCAGCGGTAATGGACACCTATAACTGGTATTCCCAATTGATCAAACCGCCATGGGCGCCTCCGAGTTGGCTTTTTGGACCCGTATGGACTGCGCTGTATGCCATCATTGCGGTGACATACGGCACTGTGTTTTACCGGGTGTTTGTTGGCAAACTTGCGTGGATGGTCGCGATGCCCTTTGCGCTCAATCTCGTATTCAATTTGGCATTTACGCCAATCCAATTCGGCCTCAAGAACAATCTCCTCGCGGCACTTGATATTCTGCTGGTGGTAGGCACGCTGATCTGGGCGCTTGTGGCCGTTTGGCACGCCTCACCAGCGCTGCGCTGGGTGGTCTATGCCAATATTCCATACCTTTTGTGGGGAATATTTGCGACAGTATTGCAAATGACCATCACGGTTCTCAACGCCTGACAACACCTCTGCCCGTCTTTATGTTCATTAAACTGTATGCAGTGGCGCTGCCCGTTTTTTTTGCCCTTGACATGGTCTGGTTGGGGCTTTTGGCGAAGAATTTCTATCGCGATCAATTGGGCCATTTGATGAAAAGCGATATCAACTGGCCAGCCGCGACTATTTTCTATCTATTGTTTGTTGTGGGGCTGGTGCTTTTCGTGATTACCCCGGCAATTGAAAAGAATTCCTGGCTGCATGCGCTGCTGTTCGGTGCGCTCTTCGGGCTGATCACCTACGCCACCTATGACCTCAGCAACTTGGCGACACTGAAGGATTGGCCACTGTTGGTGACAGTGGTTGACCTGGCGTGGGGCGCCACGCTTGCCGCGTCGGTTTCGAGTGCAACGTTTTTCATCGCACGCAAATTCAGCCTTTGAGTCGTGCGACTGCGCAAGGCGCTCAGTGTCGTATCCCGCCGGAGCGTTTGGCGCACCATGCGTTTGGCTTCCGGCACGCAGGAGCCGCAGTTGGTGCCACACCCCAGTGCTGACTGCAACTGAAACAGCCGCAGGTCTTCGTCACACTTGCGCTGGTTGGGCCAGGTGGCAATAGCGTGGTGGAAAGCTGGCCAAACCTGTTGTCGGCAGCCCGCTGCGTTTGCTGCCAAACGGTGTGCAACCGGCGTATGGAAAAAGTCCGTCAGTTCATTGGTTTGTTCTCGCGCATGCAAGGCCTGGTCGACCGCCAGCCAGGCCACAGCCAGCCGCGACCACGGTAGTTCGGCTTTGGGCACCGCGATGCGGCGTGTTTGAACTCAAACTGTTGGGGGTTGGCCACGTGGCCCAACAAACGGCCCAACATGCCGGTGAAGCTCACGCCGGTGCAGTCAATCTCCCACGGACAATCTCGGTTGATTGCTTCACGGGGCCGCTCCAGATTCACACTCCGGGATCCGCACAAGTTCCATGCCAACCCGTACGCCACACTTCAGGCGGCTTTGCACCACATCAGGGAAGGCCGTCACGTCTATTTCCTGCCGCCAGCTGGATCTCAAATTCGTCAATCGGCACCGGGTCGCCAAACAGAAACCCCTGGTAGGCCTGACAACCAATGCCGGCCAGAAAATCACGCTGTGCCGTCGTCTCCACACCCTCGGCGACCACCGACAGGCCCAAACTGGTGCCCAGCGCCACAATCGTGCGTGCAATGGCCGCGTCATTGGGGTCATTCAAGACATCCCGCACAAACGAGCGGTCAATTTTCAGCAAATCCAGTGGCAGTAGCTTCAGATAGCTCAACGACGAGTAGCCAGTCCCAAAATCGTCGAGCGAAAAGCCGACGCCGTGCGCCTTGAGTGCGTTCATTTTGACAATGATGTCGTCTACGTGGTGTGCCAAAACGCTTTCGGTGAGCTCAATGCGCAGGTGGTTGGCAGGGACCGCCCACTGCTTCAAACACTTTAAAACCTGTGGCACAAAACTGGCCTCACGCAACTCCCGCGCGCTGACGTTCACGGCCAGGCTGAACTGGGCGGTCTGGGGTTTTTGGGCCCATCGCGCCAATTGCTCGCAGGCCATGTCCATGACCCAGCGCCCCAGTGGAATGATCAGTCCGGTGGACTCGGCCAAGGCGATGAAATCTTCGGGCATCACCAACCCACGGTTGGGCTGTTGCCAGCGTACCAGCGCTTCAGCGCCCGTCAATTCACCATTGGCTCCCACCGTGGGCTGAAAATACAGGACCAACTCCTCCCCGCCCTGCAGGCCATCGCGCAAATCGAACTCCATGGCCACCCAGTTCTCCAGGCTGGTTTGCATGCTGACATCGAAGAAGCGTAGCGTGTTGCGGCCTGCCGCCTTGGCTTGGTACATGGCCAGGTCGGCCTGCTTCAGCAAGTCTTCCACGCTGTTTGACTGGGCATTGAACAGCGTGATCCCCATGCTGGGTGAGCTGTGGTGGTCCCGCCCAGCCAAATCGTAGGGCTGGTTCAGCATGTAAAGGATTTTCTTGCCAACGCTGTCGGCCTGCGATGCCGCGACGTGGGGTTCCGCCTCGAGGTCTTCCAAAACGACCACAAATTCGTCGCCGCCCAGACGCGCTACGGTGTCAGCTTCCCGCACGCAGCCGGTCAAGCGTTGCGCCACTTGCTGTAGCAGCAGGTCGCCCACATCGTGCCCTAACGTGTCGTTGAGGGTTTTGAAGTTGTCCAGGTCAATGAACAGCAAGGCGCCGCGGCGTTGGTGGCGGGTGTTCGCGTGCAGTGCTTTTTTGAGTTGTTCCAACAGCAAGCGGCGGTTGGGCAGGCCCGTCAAGGCATCATAAAAAGCCAGGCGGTGAATCTCTTCGCCAGTTTGCTTCTGCATCGAAATGTCACGTCCGATGCCGTGGTAGCCACAAAAATTGCCTTCGGTGTCAAACATGGGTGACCCGCTGACACAGGCCCAATGGACGTTGGAGTCGGTGTCAGGGCGACGAATCTCCAGATCGCGAAAGGGCAGGTGTGCGTTGACATGTCTGCGGTGCGCATCCCAATCGGCGTCGCCCATATTCAGCGCCTGGATCTCCCAAGGCGTTCTGCCCAGGTGCTGGCTGGCGGTCAAGCCGGTGCTCTGCTGCACCTTGCCGCCGAGAACGGTAAAACGAAAATTTTCGTCCTGCTCCCAGTACCAATCGGACGACAACTCGGTCAATGCACGAAAACGCGATTCGCTGGCGCGTAACGTTGCTTCGCACTTTTCGCGATTGGTGACGTCAAGGAAGTTGACCTGGATGGCGGGCTCGCCCAGGTGGGTGATCAAAGATGTTTGTATTTCGACGTCGATGGACTTGCCGTCGCGCCGCAAAAATTTTTGGATCTGCAAGGGCTTCGGTTCGCGTCTGGTGTTGCCCAGGGCGGTGCGTTCCTCAACCGGGTTCCGGTAGCGCGGGTCGATCAGATCATTGATGGATAGCCCGACCAACTCCCGCTTGCTGCTCGCGCCCAAGATGGCAACGGCGGCAGGGTTGGCATAAACGACCCGGCCGTGTTGGTGCACACCAATACCAATGGGTGACCACTCCACCAGCGCGCGATAGCGGGCCTCGCTTTCCTGGAGTTTGGACTCGGCCCGTTTGCGTTCGGTCAGGTCGGTGTTGGTGCCTGACAGCCGCAATGCATGTCCATGAACATCACGTTGAATGTGAGAGCGCCACAGCACATGGATGTAGTGGCCGCGCTTGTGTCGCAAGCGGAACTCGATTTGCAGGCAATCACCATTTGCAGCAAGTGCTCCGGCGATGGTTTTGTCAAATGTGACAACGTCATCCGGATGCACAAAGCCCTTGATCAGGGCTTCGCCGGAGGGCAGTTCGTTCTCGTCATAGCCCAGCATTGCCCACCACTTGGGCGACAGGTAGACCTCGCCCGACGACAAGTCCCAGTCCCATGGTGCCGCTTCGATGCTGCGAAGTATTAACGCCCAACGCTCTGGGGAAAGATCGTGCGCTTGTCTCTGGGTGATGTTCTCCATAGCGTGCCATTATGGCGCGCCGAGCGTCAAATCGTGATCATTTAATCGCTATCGCCCGGAATTCCGACTCAAGTCAAAGTCGGCATTTTGCCCCAGTCATTTCAGGAAAAAGTTGATATCAATAATGTAGCTAAAGCGCAAGCATTCAATTCCTGAGAAGGGTGCTTTGGGTCGGTTGGGTCGACGTCCTGGGCGTTATGCGCTTGAACGGATTCACGCATCCAGTGTCGCATCCCGCTGACTCGCAGGCATTGACAAACGCACGATGCGTTTGACCTCGGGCAGGCAAGAGCCGCAGTTGGTGCCGCATTTCAGCGCGGCCTGCAATTGGACCAGACGGAGGTCTTCGTTGCCCTTGCCCAGGCCCAACTGGGTGACGATAGCGTTCTCGCCGACGTTGAAACAGGCGCAAACCTGCTTGCCCCGTGCCGACACCGCTATTGGTGGCTTGGAACTAGGTAGCAGCAGCAGTCGGCCGTAGGACTGGGCTGGCAGTTCGTCTTGCAAGAGCGTTTGGATCCAACGCTGCGCGCCGGTGTCGCCGGCCAGTAGAACAGCGTTGAGGCGTCTCTCACCAGCCACGTCCGTGGGCAATAGCTGGACTGCCCGTCGTTGGCCGCGTTTCTTGTCGACATAACGCAGCACATCAGAGCCGCCCAGCCCCAGGAGGTCTTCTATGGTTGAAAGTACGGTATCGGGTGGTGGTTCATCGCCTGCCGCACGAAACAGGATGCCACTGCGTTCGCGGCCAAATGGCGTGCAACTGGCAAACGAGAAAAGTGCCATCACGCTTCTGAGCGCATTTTGCGTCTGCAAAGCCGTGTCGCTGGGTAGCCAGGCGACACCCAGCAGCGACCAGGGGAACTCCGCCTTGAGTACCTTGATGGCCGCGTACTTGAACTCGGGTTGTTTCGACGTGGGACAGTAAGCCGGATTGGTCAGCGCATTCACGCCGGCCAGCGCCTGGCCCGTGCTGCTGCTGCCACTTAAAAACTCCTCGCCCCAGTGCATCGCCATGAAGGTCTGGCGGGTGGCCAGCGTGGCACTGGCCTGCGCTGGCACCACGATGGAGCCGCGTTTGCCAGTGACATGTACCAGATCGCCATCGGCCAGGCCCAGGTGGCTCATGTCTTGCGGGTTCATCTCGATCGCGGGTTCCGCCACATGGCCAAACAGGCGCCCCAGTGTGCCAGTGCGGCTCATGCCGTGCCACTGGTCGCGCAGCCGACCGGTGTTGAGCCAGAACGGGTATCGCGCCTCACGCGCTTCGGCCACGGGGCGGTAAAGTGTCTTGGCGAAGCAGGCCCGGCCATCGTGGGTGGGGAAGACTGCATCGGTATACAGGCGCTGCATGCCGCTGCTTTGGCCAGCTGGCAGGGGCCATTGTTGCGGGGCATCTTCAAGCATCGCGTAGGACAGGCCGGTGATGTCCAGGTCCCGTCCCCGGGTTGACTCGCGGTGTTCGATCCAGATGGATTCGGGGGTCAAATAGGGAAAGAGCGTCTTCTGCGCCCGCAAGCCGATGGGGGTCAACGCTTCCAGGCGGTGGGCGAAATCGACGGCAATCTGCCAATCGTGGCGGGCTTGGCCGGGCGCAGGTACTGCCGCGCGCACCCGGCTGATGCAGCGCTCGCTGTTGGTGACCGTGCCTTCCTTCTCGCCCCAGGTGGTGGCCGGCAGCAGCAGGTCGGCAAAGCGTGCCGTGGCGGTCATCGCAAAAGCCTCCTGCAGCACCACCAGTTCGGCACGCTCCAGCGCGCGGCGCACCGTGGTCTGGTCGGGCAGGCTTTGTGCAGGGTTGGTGCATGCGATCCACAGGGCGCGGATCTCGCCGTCGGCTGCGGCCTGGAACATCTCCACCGCGGTCTTG
>CAZMXB010000138.1:0-12666 GCA_964569855.1 uncultured Rhodoferax sp. | reverse complement strand
GCGGCGGCGAAGGAGTGTGAGGCCGCGCTGGATATGGCGGTGTTCAAATGAATAAATGCGCCGGAGGTTTTGAATTGCCCAAACGCGGCCCATGCCCCGAATGTGGCGCAGGCCCGTCCGATGGATGCTATCGGGCCAATGCAAAGATATTTCAAGAACACGCCGCCCTTGTTGAAAGGGTAGCCAAGCTGGGCAAGTGCCACATCAAAATGAACGGAGAGGAACACATGACACAACCAATCGAATCAGGACATTTGGCCGGTGACAAGTCCGAGCCGACGGCGCAAGCGCAGAAACATTCCGATGTCTTGCTTGACATCCTGCTCCTAAAGGCCAAGACGATGAGCGAATCTCCGGCAGTTGATCTTCCTGTGTTTGGCACCAAAGCCCTTCACAGGGCAAGAAAAGCGGGTCGCTGCGAATACGGTCGCAGAGAATCCAATGGCCCTGTTTGTAGAGAAGAAATCAAAGCGGGGGATTGGTATTGCGACGGGGAACTAAACCCCGATAAGGCCGGTGGATTTGCTTTGCAACGCTGGTGTATGGGTTGCATAGAACACCTTATTGAGGCGCAAAAATAATGACACAAAAAATTGAAATCAGCGCGGCTAACCGAGAACAGGAAGCCATTGACTACTTGAAGAACGCCGCTATTGGCATGGCGGCATCAAACAGAACGCTATACAAAAGTCTTGCCGCCGAGATAAACGTAATTCTCCCCGCCCACACCGCTCTTACGGAACGTGTTGCCAAGCTGGAAGCGGCGCTGCAAGAGATAAGCGCAAAACTCGCCGTGTATCCGAGTTCAACGGTTCGGCGCAAATGTATTGCGATGGCAGATTCCGCACTGGCGCAGCCATGAACCTCAACCGCGTAATCGTCGCCCTGTCAGTAGTTGGGCTTGTGGTGATGGCCGGATGTGCGGGCGTCGAGTGGACAACACAGGCAATGGAAACGGACAGCAAGCAATACGCGCAACCGTTGAAGTTGACCAAGAATCAGGCAAAGATCATCGTGTTCTGGAAAGAGGAATCCGAGATCGGCGCGTTCTGCGGCAATGGCGGCAATGCCTGTGCGCTGAATGTTGGCGACGAGACTTACATTTACACGCCGAAACCGCGCGGATGGAATGATTCGCCACGGCTGCGTCGGCTGGGGCATGAGGTACTTCACGCGCTGGGAGGTAAACATGAGTAAGCGCACCGTGCTTTGGTGGTCAATCATCGGATTCGTCTGGTGCGTGGCACTGGCGTCCATTGGCGCAGCGATTCGGGCGGCGTTTCTATGATCTACTTTTGGCGCAAGTTCTGGCTCAAGAAAAACATCCGCATCTGCAATGGCATCGAGGCAGACCTGCGGCATGACCTGAAGTTGAACGAGGAAGCACGGCGCCGGTACGAGGAGATGTTGCTGGAACTGGAAACGGAAGAGCGGCATCGGGTTATCAATGGAATTCTGGAGAGGACGAAATGAACGCACAAGCTGAACTTATCGTCGGGGCTGGCACACCCGAGCAGCGGCGCCGCTTTATCGGCGGCTCGGATGTCGCGGCAATCATGGGCGTATCGCCGTGGAAAACGCCAGTTCAAGTATGGCAGGACAAGACTGGCCGACGCACCCAGAATCGCGCCGATGATCCGGCGGTCGCCAAGGTGTTGAACCGTGGCAAGCGGTGGGAGCCGATCGCGCTGGAAATGCTCATTGATGAGTTGCAATCGCGCGGCCATGCGGTCGAGATCGTCGGCGTCAATGTCCGCTATATCGACAAAGAGTTGGACTTTCTCGCGTGCGAAATCGACGCCGAGTTGATGCTGGATGGAGAATTGGTCAACGCCGAAATCAAGACAGTCCACCCCTTCGCGCAAAAGAAGTGGGGCGACATGGATACCGACGAGGTGCCAATCGAATACGCGGCGCAAGTCATGCACGGTCTGGGCATCACGAAAAGGCGCCTGTGTGTGGTTGGTTGTCTTGTCGGCGCAGATAACATGATTCCGTATTTTGTCGAAAATGATGCCGAAACAATTACAGCCATGCGCGACAAGTGCTCGCTATTCTGGCGCCAGCACGTTGAAACCGACACGCCGCCGAATGCGTTTGACTTTCAGGACTTGCGCATCCTGTTCCCGAAAGACAATGGCACGCAGAAAGAGGCAACCGAGGAAGTCGCTGAATCGGTGCGCGAATTGGCGCGACTGAAAAATGAGGCCAAAATTATCGGCCTCAAGATTGACGAGTTGGAGTTTCAAATTCAGGCATTCATGGAGCCGGCGGCGATGTTGATGCATCACGATAAGAAACTGGCGACGTGGAAAACGCAGACGACCATGCGGTTCGATCAGAAATCATTCAAAGAAAAACAGCCTGAACTGGCGCAACAATTTACCGTTGCAAGTGAATCAAGAGTTTTCCGTTTGTCCATTAAATAGGAGTCAATATGACCACATCGCAATTGAAGGCCATTGCAACCGGCCAAGAACAAAAGAAGCCAAATAACTTTCCCGCCATGCTTGAAGCGTACAAAGGGGAAATTGCTCGGGCTTTGCCGCGCCACCTGAACGCCGACACCATGACGCGCGTCGCGTTGACGTGTTTTCGCATGAACCCGAAGTTGGCCGAATGTCAGCCGGCGAGTGTGTTTGCCAGCGTGATCCAGGCGTCACAGTTGGGCTTGCGCCCCGGCATGCTGGGCGAATGCTATCTGATCCCCTACAAGGATCAATGCACGCTGCAAATCGGTTATCAAGGCATGCTGGAGTTGGTGCGGCGCTCTGGCTTGGTCGACTCCATCGGCGCCTATCTCGTTCACGAGAAAGATGAATACAAGGTGCAATTCGGCACCGAGCCTGGCGTGACCCACATTCCGCATATCGAAGGCGATCCCGGCCAAGTGAAATTCGGCTATGCCGTGGCAAAACTGAAAGGCGGCGGTACGCACGTTGAAGTAATGACGCTGGACGAAATCCACCGCATCCGTAACCGTTCGCAGAATGTCCGCAACGCCAAAAAGTACGACAAGGAAACGCCGTGGGATACCGACTTCGAGGAAATGGCGCGCAAGACGTTGATTCGCCGGATCTGCAAATACCTGCCGAAGTCAAACGAAATGGCAAGCGCGCTGGTGCTCAACGATGCTGCCGACCGTGGTGCACAGAATTTGAGTATCACCGACGCGATCAACGGGACGTTTGTGCCGCCGCCAATTGATGGCGAATCCGAGCGCGTTGATACTGCCACTGGCGAGATCACCGATAACCGCGAGAAGGCGATTGATGCGCCAACCCTAACCTACGCCCAAGTCGCTGAAAAGTTGAACAAGGCCGCGAAAGCGAAGGACGTTGATCTGCTCGACGCGCACGCCACGCTGATCACGCAGGTCGAGGATGTGACCGTGCATCCTGAATTGGCCGAGCTTTACAAATCGTTGCGCGCCGAGTTGGTCAAGTAATCATGCCCCTGCCTGACCGCATCCGCATGATCCTTGTCGAAAGCAAGTCTGACGCCACCGGCAAGCTGTACCAGTTCATGACGAACGCCGCGCACGGAGTCAATTCCGTTGCGCGGCGGGAAAGGGCGCCTCATGCGATCAGGGTGCAATGGTGGCATCGGTGCTCGACGGAGAAGTTCGACAGTTATGAGGAATTGAAACTTGCCTACAACAATGGGGAGTTGCAATGACGACCAAGTATGAGCACGATCAGGAACGGTGGCGCGACGAGAAGGAAATGCTGCGGCATTCGATTCTCGGCAGCGATGAGCCGGAATGCCCGAAGTGTGGCAGCACAGATTACGATCAATTCCGCCACGAGCCTACATTTTCAACGCCAGAAGCGACGTACTGGGTATGCTGGGAATGTGGTTACAAGTCGGAGCCAGAATGAAAACCGCCGTCCGCGAATCCAGCATCGAGGCGTATCACAATTTCCCTGCAAAGCCGCGGCAGATCAGCAAGGTGTATGAGTACATCTGCAAGAATCCGTGCTGTACCAGGCGGGAGATTGTGAAGGCGACTGGATATGACACTAGCGCGGTGAGCGGGCGCGTGAATGAACTACTCAAGGTCGGCCTCGTGCTCGAAGCAATGACGCCGACAAGATGCAGAATCACCGGCAAGATGGTCATGGCGTTGTATCAGGCGCCGATGCAGCGGGAGTTGTTCGCATGACGACAAAGGAAAACGAAATGAGCGAGCGCGAACTGACGGACAAATTGAAACCGGAATACCAGCGGATTTTGGATGGCATGGACTTCGCTATATTTGTCAGCCCCTTTGTTGTTGCAAAGTATGTGGCGCTTGGTTGCGAATCGCTGGCGGAACAACAAGCAAAGGAACTAGCCGCCTTGCGAAAAGCCATTCTTAATCAATGCGGCTCTGAGTTAGCTGAGAGCATTGAAATCGAGGCCCATCATGCTAAGTAAAGAACGGATCGAACAACTTGTGGCAATGGCGAAGTTGGATGGCTTGTGTGAATGCGCCAATACACGCAACGCTATTGAACTAGCCGTTAAGGAATCTGAGGCCGAGGCACAGGCGCGAGTGGTGGTGGCGCTCGACCAACTCAAGTTGGATTTAATGCTTGAAAACGAGCGTATGCCATCAATGACAAAACTGGCGCTCGATAAATTTGAACAAGCCCTCGCCTCCACCGACACAACCTCCATTGTGCAAACGGAAACTGCGTTTTCTCACGCATATAAAACATTGCAGCCAGAAGCAAAAATAATCAGCGATGTAGTTGCTCGCGCAGCCGCAAAGGAAAAGAAATGAACACAAAGATTGAAACGCTGATTGCCAAGTACGAGCGCCAAATCGCACAAGGCGAATCTATGCTGCCTTTTGCAAGTCCTGATGCGCCAGCCACTTTACGCGACAAAGAGATTATCGAAGAATGGAAAGTTATCCTTGCCGCCCTTCGCGCACAAGCAGACCAGCAAGCACAGCCTGTTGCGTGGCTATACAGCGAAAAAGGTGGCAAGCCACTCGTATCTACAATTCCGCCATCGTGCTATGAACCTAACGAGTTAAGCGAACACGAGGTAAGTGTTACACCCCTTTTCACATCCCCACCAGCACAGCCACAGGCGCGGGAGTTGTCGGATCAAGAGATAGATGAGGCGTTTTCAGGAGTAAGAAATAAGCGGTTCATGGCAGATTTTCCGATAGATAAGAACTGGTTGGATTCAATTCGCGCTGTCATCGCCGCAGACCGCGCAATCCGGCCAGCGGCAGGGATCGTGAGTGTGCCGGTTGAGCGCCTAAAAGTTGAACTATCCGTTGCCGACAGGCACATGCAAGAAATCTGTAATGCTAACAATATGACGGAAGCACAACTGGCGGTTAAGAGTGCAAACACTTGGCTGCATGACAAAGCGTATAGGAAAACCTCAATTGATGCAGCCATGATCGTAGCCGCAAAGGAGCCTAGCAATGGATAAGGTTGATTGGGAAGTGCTGAAAGCATTGGCAGCAAAGGCAACGCACGATGTTGATGTGGAGCCTTGTACCGGACGCAATGGAGTGAAGTGTGAAACGTATTGGAAGATGCATAGCGTTGCGGCAGATGGTGTCTATACCTACGTTGCCGAGTATCCATATCCAAACATGGAGCATGACGCTACTTTTGATGCCGCGCTCCGCAATGCCTTCCCCGCCATCCTAGCCGCCCACGAAAAGGATCAGCGGGTGATCGCGGCGGCACTAGCATTCAAGGATTTACCGAACGAGATTCGCAAGCAAAATTTGTTTGATGCCCTCGCTGAATTCGACAAGGCGAAGCAATCATGAGCGCCACAATCATCCACGTTTGAGTGCCAGAAAATGATACCTAGCATAGAAGAAATTGTCGCCGGATTGCTAAACGGAAGCATCCCCAAGGAACGCGCTATTGCTTGGCTCGAAAAACACCTTGAGCTGGCCTACGAGTCAGGCTGCGACCGCTAAATGAGCGCCATCCTCACCGCCACGCAAGCCTAGAACGTCGCGCACCCTGGCAATCCGCCCGACGTGTAGCCATAGCGCCAAGCATACCCGCCATGCCCGTTAATCATCTCGGCGTTGTAAATCCAATAGTCGTAAACGACGCCCTCGCCGGACGGTTCGCGCGTGACCGGATCAATGTCGCCATGCCCGCGGTCAGTCCAGTTGTCGCCGCCCAAATCCCACCATGCTTCTTGGATATAGAGTGCCTTGCGGGTCGCGTGATCCAGCGTCCAGCAGGAGTTATAGACTTCGCCCGCTGACGGCTTGATTGTCGTGTGCCAGAACCACCGTTTGATCGGATTGCCATTGAGGTAGATCCATCCCCAAGTGCGGACTCGTATCCCTGCCTCGCCGATCTCGACCGGCACATACGGGCTGCTCGTATTGTTCGGCGGCTGGATATTGACCCAGCCCTTGCCGTCCATGCGGTCGATCTCGGCGCGCGTCGTCACTGACACATACCGAATGCCTGGCGCCGTATAAGCATCGAGCCATACCCACAGGCGCCCACCGTCAGCCGGATTCGGTGCGATGCGCTGCTCCTCGCCATTGCCGCCCCACCAGATCACGAAACTGTCTGGTCCAGTCTGCTCGGATCGCCAGCCGGAAGCATTGTAGCTCGCACGCAGGCCGGAATAGTCGCGCCAGTCATACTTGATCGGTGCGGGCGGTGGCAGCGTGACAGGCGGCGGTGTAGCGATCGGCGAGGATGGCGCGCTGCCTGATCCGCCGCCGCAGCCGGCCAGCAGGAAGAGGATCAGCCAGCGGCACATGCTACTTGTTCACAAACTGGAAGCACGACCTGCCCCAAACCGCAAGACGGTCTGCCTCATCTGCTAATTCCCGAAGAGCTTTTCCAGTCTCATACGGAATTCTGACTTCCACGGGAACGTCTTGAGTTGCTCCGGCACTGGTTCCGGTTTCTTTTCCGGCGCCACCACCACAGATCCCACCTCGATCGGCTTTGAAGCGCAGCCCATCAGCGCGATACTTATCGCGATCAGCAGCAAGTTTCTTAAGGGCATCGTCGTATTCCTTCTGGTTGGTTATCGCGCGGAGTGCGTCGGCCTTTTCACGCGCCGCATTCTCTGCGATCTTCGCAGCAAGTTGGGTCGCGGCCTCTGCTTTCTGAGCGGCAATGGCGGCGATGTAGGGGGCGGCACCTTCGGATCGTCGGGCGTCGTCATAGGGTCCCTTGGCGTGGTGCAGGTAGAAGGCCAGCGCAATGAGTGCGATGCCGCCGAGAACGTAACGGTTCAGCAGCAGCATCCACATCACAGCACCTTGGCGACGATGAATCCCAGTACGAAACAGACGATGCCCAGCGCGGCCTTGCGATGCAAGTCGCCCCAGACCATTACCTTGTTCAATGCTTCACGGATCTTCATGCTAACTGCCCTCCATTTCCTGCGTAAGCCATCAATAACTTCTCGACCTTCTCCTCGCGCTGACCGTAGCCCGCGCCTGGGAATGATGCCCAGATGTTGCGGCACTTCTCGATCGCATCGCTGATCCTGCCACTGTCGATGTCCTCGAGCGCGCCCTGCTCCTTGATCTGCTGCAATGCGATTGCATCCTGCGACTCCGGCGAGAAGTCTTTCAGGCGCATGAGTTTCTTGTAGACGTCGAAGTAGCGGGCCAGCAATTGATAGCGACCCGCTGCCGTTGAGTAGACGCGCAACTTGGGAAGCCACACGCTGATGCGCGGATGATCGGCATAGGATTCGAACGTGCCATTGCCGACGACTGCGCGATAACCATCGTCGCTATTCGGAATGCGTGCCGTGCCTTCGCTGAAGGCGATCATGTCGAGGAAGGCAGCGCGGTTGTCAGTCACCGCCAAGCCCCGCATTGAAGAATCGCTCGACCTTGCGAACGTACCGGAAGAAAAACACGGCAAGCCCCAGCGGCAGGAAGAGATCGCCCCACGACACGTTGTAGCTGTAGACGATCGGGCCATACCCTTCCCAGCACATGCCGATCAGGATGCTCGTCAGCGATAGGCGGTGAGTCCATTGCTTCGGCCCGTGCAGCATGTTCATGCGGATGATGATGCAATAGACGACGGCGGAACATAGCAGTATGTTCAGTAGGGTAGGCAGGGTCATTTTTTCCAATCCTCTGGGTTAGAACGAAATCTTTCCGACAGCTTGATGAATCCTGGCACGATGTTCAGCGCGGTGACGCCGATCAGGAATGCCGCACCGTGCTCGCCTGCTTCGGAGAGCGAGAAGTATGCAATGGCAAGCGGAGTCAGGTAGGCCGCGCATACCGCGCCCGTGAACACGGCAAGCACCGCCTGCGTCTTGGTCAACGGCTTGACGTATGACAGACTCACGACGCCGCCAGCGAGTCCGGCAATCGCCAAGCCCAACTTCACGCCTGGTATCTCTATCACGGGATTCCCCTTTCTTTTTCAGGTTGTGAACAGGCTCACAAGATAGTTCGTATTGTTGAATCGCAGCACCGGATAGTTGCCTGCTGCCGCGCCGAGTGTGGTGTACACCGTCGAAGTGAAGTCGAGGTTCGCAGTCGCGGCAGGCATCGCCAGCGTGCCGGTGATCAGGTTGCCGACATACCGCACGTTGGTCGAGGTCATCGACATGAAGCCATCAATCGAGCAGTCGGTGATCGAGCCATTGACCAGCAGCGCCACGCCGCCATCACTCAGCCCCTTGTTCGCCGCGCCGCCGGTCAGGATGATGTTGTTCTGGAACGTCATGATCGTGAATGTGTACGCCGCCGAGCGCGTGAAGTTGACCGTACCCAAGCCGCCCGCCGCGCCCTCGAAATTGCTGAAGATGTTGTTACGGATCACGGCATTCGGCCATGTGCCGGTCGTCGCGTTGAGTTGCAGTCCGTAGGTGGTCGCCACTGCCTTGCCGTATACCGTGTTGCCGGTGCAGATGAAGTTCAGCGTCTGGCCGGAAACGATGATGCCGTGGCGCTTGATGTCGTGCAGACTGTTGTTGGCGATGTTCGCGGTCGCAATCGCGGCAATCGAGATGCCATCCGCCGATGTCGTGCCAGTCGTGGTGTAGACCTGATTGCACAGCAGCGTACCTAGATACAGGTTCGTGCCGGTACACTTGATCCCCGCGCCGACGTTGTACATCGTGTTGTTGGATACGGTTAGGTTGTAGATTGTCGCCGCTGCGGAATCGACCGAGATGCCCGCAAAGTTGTCTTTCGTGTTCGTGTCGATGATGTTGTTTGACAGCACCGTCTGACATCCGCCACCCATTGCCACGAAAGCAATACCGGCACGTTCGACGCTCTTGATCGTATTGTTGACGACGCGCGTTTCGGTAGAGCAATTGACGTAGATGCCATTGGCATTCACTGTTGCATCGCCGGTAGCAATGTTTGCGATGTAGTTATTGGAGATCATTACAGAATCGCAAGCGGCACCGGCATTCGTCGCATAAACAAATTCCTGCGCATTGCTGCTGCACCGATTGTCTCGGATGTTCAGAATGACAGACTGCGTTGCAATGGCTGCGCCCTGAAAGGCTTCAAACGTACAGTCAGCCACATCGAGATAACTCGCGCCAGCACTGGTGCTTGCGCGAATCGCCGCCCGATAGGAGCGCCCTTGCCCATTTGCACCCGCATTGAAAGAATCGCTCCAGCCGTCCAGCGGCTGCGTGCCGTTGTTGCCGTAGAAATAAAAGCCATAAACTTTGAGATAGGCAACCTGCTGATAGAACAATGCCGATCCCGACAGCGCCGCCTGCACCTTCAGCACAATGCGTGCGCCATAACCTAGCAGCGTGAGGTCTTTCGTTACCCCGCCACCACACAAGATCGCCGCACAGAGATATGTTTTGTCCGGCGGGAACCAGACCGCGCAACTTTGCGTTGCCGATACTCTAGCAAGCGCCGCGACAACTGCGGCGTTAATCGCAGTCGAATCATCCGTCACGCCATCACCCACTGCGCCATAGTCCAGCACGTTCACGATGTCGCCATAGTGCGCCGCCAACGTGCGCGAGGACGATCCGCCGGTTGCCGTGGCGAGGAACGTAGACAGGTCGGTCGGTTGCGTCTGCGGTGCGACGACGACGCTGATCGCGCTCGATCCAGGCACCATCGGATTCGTACCAGAAAACATCCAGAATGTTTTGGCCTGACCGCCGGACGTGACGAGAACCGTGGTGCCGTTCTGGATGTCATAGTTGCCATCCGCGTCCACATCGCGCGACCAGTCGCCGGACGCCGCGACATAGATGCCGTTCTCCGTAGTGTTCGACTGGTTCTTGACCAGTACGCGATCATCGGCGACGACCGTGATCCCGTCGATGGTTTGCAGACCGGACAGGGTGATGTTGACGGTCGTGCCTACGCGACACGGCGCCTTGATCGCGGTGCCGGAAGATACGCCATAGCGTCGATTGGTCGTCGGTGAAGTCATGTGATTCTCCATTGCACCTTGGCACGGCCCCGCAACCTTAGAGGAGGAGAGAGGGCGTTGGGGCCGTGCTTCGGTGCGCGGTTAACGGGAAGCATGATGACTGCCCCCGCGTGAAAGTTGAGGGACAAGCTGGGCCAGCAGTTGCAGAATCTCTTCGTTTTCGTCGTCAATTGCGCTTTGCTGCGCACGCGCGTTTTTCATCCATGGATTCGCGCCCAAGGTGATGACGGTGTTGCCGGTCAAGCCGCCGGAGCCGACCGCCTTTGCCGTGGATGCGCCCGCCGAGTAGCCGTCTGCGGTGATCGTGACCGCGCCGCCGGATGTGGTGCCGACTGCTTGGGCGGTGCTTGTGCCTTGCGTGAAAGCATCGGCAGCGGCTGTCGATTGGCCGGCGGCGATGTCGGTAGCCGCGCCCTGCGTGAAGGCGTCAGCGGCGTTTGTAGACTGCCCTGTTGCGATGTCCGTGGCAACGCCGGCAGAGTAGGCATCCGACTGTGTGCTGGCCGACGAGCTGCCGACTGCCTGCGCGGTCGAGGTTCCTTGTGTGTACGCATCGCCCGATTGCAGGGTAGCGCCTATGCCCTGCGCCGTGGAGGTGCCTTGTGTGTACGCATCCGCCCGTGTCGTTGCCGCGCCGACTGCCAGCGCGATAGCGATTGCCGATGACAGGGCATCCGCGGCGACGGTTGATTGACCGACGGCCATGTCTGTTGCCGCGCCTGCCGAGTAGCCTGCGCCAGTCACGGTGCCGGACGAGGACACGATACCGAGCCAGCCAAGTGAGCCAACCGGATGACCAGCCACGACGTTGCGACGTTGCGGGCCAGTACCCGCCGCAGCAAAGGCAATCGTCAGGACTGCCGTGCCGGAGGTCGTGCTGCCGTTATCATCGGTAACAACGCAAGTGATTGCGTCCCACTGGTTGCTGTTCGTCAGCGTGCCGGTCGTGTAACTGTTGGAATCGGTGCCGACGTTTGAGCCGTTGACCTTCCATTGATAGTGCAGCGTGCCGCCGGATGTGGTCGCGCTGATGTTGAAGGTTGCCGTATCGCCGCTATTCTTGGTCGTGCTGGCGGGCTGGGTGTTGATAGTTGGGCCGAGCGGCGTGAGCTTGTAGCCAACAATCGCCGCCATCCAGTTGAACGACGCGCCCGTAGTCCAGCTTGCCGACTCGGTAACAACGCCGGTTTCTTCTTTGTACGAACTCGCGCCGTTGGCGTGTGCTGAACCATTCTGCTCGGTGAATATCGCCGTGTATCCAGTGGTGGCGTCTGTATAACCAATAGACCCGCTGCCGGTATCTGCCGCCACTACCGCGATAACAACCTCGTTTGCCTGGGCTGTTGCTGCTGCCATCGTTACGGCTGGTGCCGCGCTGGTGCCGGTTGCTGTCGCTATCGTCGGGGTATCAACACCGGAAAACGTACCGCTGGCGTATTCCTGAATCTTGCCGGAAACGTAGTTATCTGAGGCGCCGGAATAGGTAACGACAACATTGGTATCGCTACCCGCAATGTTAAAGGCGTGCCACACCTCGGCGTTGTTGGCGTTGCTGGTGACCCGCACGTCGCGCGTCGCTGCCGTGCCGCCGATGGTGACGGCCGAGACGTGTGCGGTAGTAGAATACGCGCCCATCGTGAAGATAACATCCCGCCCCGCCGTGAGGCTGAAACCTATCGCGGTGGAATTGAATGTCGTCGGCCCCGCTGTTGCGTCAACTTGCAGCAGGTTGCTGGTGTTGAGTGGTGCGGTCATTTCGCCACAATCACAATAAGACCAGGGCCACCCGCGCCGCCTTTGCCGCCGGTCGTACCGCCGCCACCGCCGCCGCCGCCGGAGCCGACGCCACCGCGGCCACCGTCGCCACCGTTCGACGCTGGATTACCGTTGCTGCCACCGCCAACGCCGCCGCAGCCGGAGATCGGCGCGTACAAGGTAAGACCATCGGAGCCAGGATAGTTGTTGATGGCGCTGGTGCCTGCGGTTGCGCCGGTGATCGTCTTGAACGGGCCACCCGCCGTGATGTTTCCGCCGGCAAAGTTGGTCGCGTCCGTGCCGCCATTGCCACCGCCGCCCGCGCCGCCGCTAACGATATTGGCTGCGTGTGCCGTCGCATTGCTGCCTGCCGCGCCGCCGACAGAGCCGGCGGCACCAGATGAGCCGATAGTGAAGGAGCAGATTGCCAGCGAGGCAAGCATGGCGTGCGACGTGGCTGCAACCGTGCCACCCGCACCGCCAGATGCCGCCGATGCCGCCGTGGTGCCGAGCGCGC
>CAZMXB010000137.1:0-12675 GCA_964569855.1 uncultured Rhodoferax sp. | reverse complement strand
AGCTAAAAAATCCCTCAAGCGCACCTTGATTGGCAAGGTGGTCAGCGACAAGCGTGCCAAAACAGTGACCGTGCTGATCGAGCGCCGTGTTAAACACGAGCTCTACGGCAAGATCGTTGGCAAGTCCAGCAAGTACCACGCCCATGACGAAAAGGGCGAGTACCACATGGGCGACATGATTGAAATCACGGAAAGCCGTCCGATTTCCAAGACCAAGAACTGGGTTGCGACCCGCTTGGTGCAAAAAGCCATCGAAGTCTAAAGGGCTTGCCCTCTAGGCCGACAGGCTACCCCTCAACGGCCCACAATCGTGGGCCGTTTGCATTCCGCAGACGATTCCCGACCCTAGCCAACAACACCAGGAGTAAAGCACCATGATCAAAGTAGGCGACACACTTCCCGCAACCGTACTGATGGAATTTTCAGAAGTCGAAGGCGAAGGCTGCAGCATTGGACCCAACCCCGTCGATGTGGCTAAGGCAACAGCCGGCAAAACGATTGCATTGTTTGCTTTGCCAGGCGCCTTTACGCCCACTTGCTCGGCGAAACACGTGCCCGGCTATGTCGAAAATGTAGAAGCTTTCAAGGCTGCGGGTGTCGATGAAATTTGGTGCCTGAGCGTGAATGATGCTTTTGTCATGGGTGCCTGGGCGCGTGACCAGAAGACTGCCGGCAAAGTGCGCATGCTGGCCGATGGCAGCGCTGCTTTTGCGCATGCCACGGGTCTGACCCTCGACCTGACGAGCAAAGGCATGGGCGTGCGCAGCAACCGATATTCGATGCTGGTCAAAGATGGCAAAGTGGCGTCGCTCAATATCGAAGGTCCCGGCAAGTTTGAAGTGAGTGACGCAGCCACCCTTCTCGCGCAAGCCAAAGCCTGATACACAAATCCCTGCACCCACTGAACCCTGCGCGTCTACTGGCTGGACGAGCCGGGTTCTCTACAACTCTGCCTTGAGGTAGTGGGCACCCGCTATCGGGTTGAAGTAATACGGAGGAATTTCCTCAAAACCCAACTCCTGGTACAGCGCGCGTGCGGACTCCATGTCATCGAGCGTGTCCAGCAGAATGTTGTCATACCCGGCGATCCGGGCGGCGTCCAAAACAGCTTCAGCCAACATGCGTCCCAAACGCAGACCGCGGTATTGGGGTCGGACATACAGGCGCTTCATCTCGCAGGCGTTGCTGTAGTCCACTGCGTCGAGAGGGCGCATGGCACAACACCCCGCAAAATTTCCCCGCACCGTGGCCAAAAACAGTGCCCCTCGCGGCGCACCGTATTCACCGGGGAGTCCGGCGAGCTCTTGCTGGAAGTTCTGGAAGCATAGGTCTATCTTCAATGAGGATGCGTACTCCAAAAACAAAATACGCACCCCTTCCAGATCAGTCGCTGATAACGGGGTTGTCAACCGGTGGTCTTCAAGTCTGGATTGCATACGCGAACTCAATGGATCCGGTCCGCCCACTGCACCAGGCCCAGCACCAAACCACTGCAGATCACTAAAACGACCAGCGCCTTCAGGCGTGATCGCATATCGTCCCGAGCGCTGACAGTCGGGTCTTCCAGTACTTTGTCGCCGCTCACCATAGGCACCATGAGGTTTTCCTTGTACCGCACACGGTAGTAAATAATGGCCGCAATATGCAGCTGGACCAGTACGATCAAAATCACCTTGCCCACCTTGGTGTGGTAATAGGTTGCAAAACCGA
Source organism: uncultured Rhodoferax sp. (assembly GCA_964569855.1). Lineage (GTDB taxonomy): Bacteria > Pseudomonadota > Gammaproteobacteria > Burkholderiales > Burkholderiaceae_C > Allorhodoferax. Next base: position 10,965 of record CAZMXB010000137.1, on the reverse strand, counting down.
CCAGGCTAGATGACACGGTTTTGGCCAGCGGACCGGACGAAGCGATCTCATCGTCGCTGAAGAGTCCTGCGGCCACCTGCAGCAGGGCAAAACCCAACAAAGCGATCACGGACAGTGAGCCAAGCGGATTATGGCCCACCGACATTCGGTGGTCCGATGGCCCCCGGATGTAACGCCACAGAGTCCTCGGTCCGACGACAAATGCGCTGAAACGTGACCAATGGCCACCCATGAAACCCCATACCAGACGAAACAGCAGCAAAGTCAGAACAACGTAACCCAGTCTAAAGTGCCAAGCCATGGCGGCCCCGCCCACTTGCCCGGAAGCTACCAGACCAAAGAAGCCCACCACCAAACCCCAGTGGAACAGACGGGTTGGAAGGTCCCAGACTCTGACTCTATTCAACATGGATCTCCTTGCGTGCTCAACAATAAAGGATTGCCAATGCTATTGAGCGATGAATTTAGCACTACCAGTGACAGCAGACTCTGAGCAGTCATGGGTGAAAACCCTAGGCTCTCTGCACAACGCATGACTGCAGCCACCGAATAGACTGTACGCCTGTCACGCCCCAACCATTCGTTTTCCAAAAGGGTCTCCATGAACCACCGCGCCTCCCTCATCCTTGCACTCACATGCGCCAGCGTTTCTGCGCCGGCTTTGGCGCAATTTACCAAAGCCGAAGATGCCATCAAATACCGGCAAAGTGCCATGTTTGTGATGCAGCAAAACTTCAACCGTGTAGCCGCCATGGCTGCCGGCAAAGTACCATTTGACGCGAAAGTCGCAGCCGACAGCGCCGCTGTGGCCGAGTTCACGGCCAAATTGCCTTGGGCTGGCTATGGAGAAGGCACCGACAAAGGCCGTGATAACCGGGCTAAACCAGAAATCTGGACCGACAAGGCAAAATTCAATGACTATGCCGAAAAGATGCAAGCCGAAATGACAAAGTTCAGCGCTGCGGCCAAGACCGGCAGTTTGGACAATATCAAGGCGGCTGTGGGGAGCGTAGGTGGAACCTGCAAAACCTGTCACGACGCGTTTCGCAAGGACTGAACGATCAAACCCACACGCCGCAATCAATGCCAGTGGGCCTTCATTCTGCTGGGCTTGGGTCTTGTGGCCTGTAGCCCGGTGTTGAATTGGCGAGAAGTGCAATTGGCGCAACTCTCCCTGATGTTGCCCTGCAAACCGGACCACGCACAGCGCGACGTGCGCCTGGGCGCTATCGACGTCCCCATGCAAATGCTGGGCTGCGAAGCGGGCGACGGGCTGTATGCCGTCAGCCGAGTCCATATCGCGGACCCGTCTCAACTGACCGTTGTACACGTGGCCTGGCGACAGGCAGCCATGTCAAATATGCGGACCCGTGATGTGCAACATCAGTACCTATCCATCCCCAAAGCCGCCGCCAGTATCCGCCCGCTCACCTCCGAACGCGGCGGCACACTCCCCGCCATCGAGCTAGAGGTGCTGATCGCACAGGGAAGCAGACCCGATGGCTCGAAGGTGCAGGCCCATATGACCTGGTTTGCCAACGGGATGGACATCTACCACATTGCCGCCTACAGCAACACGCTGAACCGCGAGGGGGTGGAGTTGTTGTTTTCGGACTTGAAGCTGCAATGACCCAACCGCGCACAGCGCGGACAACCCGCATTCGAGGCGATGTGCAGTACCCGAGCGCCACTTTGGCCCATCGATCGTATTTTCAGTGGCAAAGACGCCATAATCGGTCCAAAGGCAACCATGAACACCGGCATCCTCATCATCGCCCACGCACCACTGGCCAGCGCCTTGCGCGAGTGTGTCCTGCACGTCTACCCGGAAACAGCCGCCGGCGTGCTGGCGCTTGATGTGCATGCCAATGAGCCCACCGAAGCCACCCATCAGGCGGCGCTTACCCTGCTTGCGCAACTCAATGCGCCCAATACTTTGGTTCTGACGGACGTGTTTGGTGCCACGCCATGCAACGTTGCACAAAAGGTGGTGGACGGGGTGCATTCCCGACTGGTTGCCGGAGTCAATCTTCCCATGTTGCTGCGCACCGTGAATTACCGCCATGAACCTTTGGAGTTATTGGTCGCTCGCGCATTGTCCGGCGGCGCCCAGTGCATCATGCAGGTTGCCGTGACTGCGCCCCAGAATCAAAGTCGAAAATCGCATGATCAAAACCACCACGACCATCAGCAATAGACTGGGCCTGCATGCCCGTGCCTCCGCCAAGCTGACCAAACTGGCGGGCAGTTTTCCGTGCGAAGTCTGGATGGCCCGGGGCGAGCGCCGCGTGAACGCCAAGAGCATCATGGGGGTCATGATGCTGGCGGCAGGGATGGGAACCGAAGTGACGATTGATACCGAAGGCGAACGGGCCCAGGAAGCCATGGATGCCATCCTGGCACTGATCGCTGACAAGTTCGGCGAGGGTGAATAGAGGCCTTCCATGACCTTTGCGATTCACGGCCTCAATGTTTCGCGCGGTGTGGCAATTGGCCGCGCTGTGCTGGTCGCATCCAGCCGGGTTGATGTTGCGCACTACTTTGTCCAGCAGCATGAGGTCGAAGCCGAAATCAACCGGCTTCGCGTTGGACGAAACGCCGTCATCGATGAAATCCACAGGCTGCAGGAAAACATCACCCATATGGGACCCAAGGAGGCTCCGCACGAACTGGGAGCCTTGCTGGACGTCCACTTGATGCTGTTGCAGGACCAGGAGCTGGTGGGCGGCGTCAAGCACTGGATCACCGATCGCCTGTACAACGCCGAGTGGGCGCTGACCACCCAGCTCGAAGTCATCGCGCGCCAGTTTGACGAAATGGAAGACGAGTACCTGCGCGAGCGCAAGGCCGATCTGGAACAAATTGTCGAGCGGGTTTTGCGGGCCATGAAGGGCACAGGCTCGCCCATCGCGGTCCCGCCACAGCGCTTCAACCGCAAGCCGTCCCAACAGGATTTGTTGCTCGACGACACCGTCGACGTGCCGCTGATCCTGATCGCCCACGACTTGTCGCCCGCCGACATGCTGCAGTTCAAGCAAAGCGTATTCGCGGGCTTCATCACGGACGTCGGCGGCAAGACCTCGCACACTGCCATCGTCGCGCGCAGCATGGACATTCCGGCGGTGGTGGGAGCCCGCCTGGCCAGCCAACTGGTGCGCCAGGACGACTGGGTCATCATTGACGGCGACGCGGGGGTGGTCATCGTCGACCCATCTTCCATCATCCTGGCCGAATACGGCTTCAAGCAGCGCCAGCGCGAACTCGAACGGGGTCGCCTGCAGCGCCTGTTGCACACCCCCGCCATCACCATGGATGGCGAAAAAGTGGAGCTCCTGGCCAATATCGAGATGCCTGAGGACGCGCCAGTTGCGTTGAAAGCCGGTGCAGTGGGCGTGGGTCTATTCCGCAGCGAGTTCTTGTTCATGGGTCGCCAGGGCCGCCTGCCCGGCGAAGAAGAGCAATACCAGGCCTACAAACGCGCGGTGGAAGGCATGCAGGGACTGCCCGTGACCATCCGCACCGTGGACGTGGGGGCCGACAAGCCGCTGGACGATTCCTTGCGAGACGACGCCCACCTGAACCCGGCCCTGGGTTTGCGCGCCATCCGCTGGAGCCTGGCGGACCCGGCGATGTTTTTAACGCAATTGCGCGCCATCCTGCGCGCAGCGGCGCACGGCAAGGTACACCTGCTGGTACCCATGCTGGCGCACGCCAGCGAGATCCGTCAGACGCTGGCCCACCTGGACCATGCGCGCGCCATGCTGGACAACCGGGGCGTTTCGTATGGCCCGGTCAAGCTCGGTGCCATGATCGAAATACCGGCAGCAGCGCTGAGCCTGCGCCTCTTTCTCAAATACTTTGACTTCCTGTCCATCGGCACCAATGACCTGATCCAGTACACACTGGCGATCGACCGGGCGGACGAATCGGTGGCCCATTTGTATGACCCGCTGCACCCGGCCGTTCTGCGGCTGGTGGCCGACACCATTGCCGAAGGGCGTGCGCAGGGCAAGGACGTGGCGGTGTGTGGCGAGATGGCCGGCGATGTGACATTGACCCGACTGTTGTTGGGCCTGGGATTGCGCAGCTTTTCCATGCACCCGGCGCAAATTCTGGCGGTCAAACAGGAAATCTTGCGCGCCGATGCCGGCAAACTCGCGCCCTGGGCGCAACGTGTCATGCAGGCGGAAGACCCCGCACGGGAAATGGCGGCACCCTGAAAATGCTATCAAAAATATAGCTGTTTGCGCATATTTTGCGAGGGCTGGAGGCCTAAATAGCTTGGGAAGTCGCCTCTGGAGCCCCGTAGGGTAGCATCCTTGCTCCAGGGCGCATAGCGCTCCAATCCGGCTACCGAAAGAATTGCAGTGATTGACACCGACATAAAAATCCAGCAACCCCGCCTGTGGCGCGCCGACGGCTGGACCGCCCAAGTCATCAAGAACGAAGATGACGACGGCTGGGCGGTGGCAATGATCAAGGAGGGCGAGCCCGAACCGGCCCTGGTGGGACCGTGGACCATGGGGCGCGACAAAAAGAACCCCAAACCGCTGGATGGCGCCGCCTTCATCACCCTGGTCAAGACGGCGACCGAATTTGTGCGCCGCCACGAACAACAGCTACACGCGAGCTTGCACCAAAGCGTGGTGGTCAACGCCGCGTCCGGCCGGGTCACCGTGTCACTGGACATCGTGCCCGACGAGGACAACCCCCATGCGTTGTTGCGCGCAACGGATGACAGTGATGAACCGTTGGCGCAGGTACGCGTGGCACCGTCCTTCCAACTCAACCGCAGCAGCGCATTGGCATGGATTGAGAGCGAATTTGCGCGGCCCGCCCGGTAGATAATCGTGCATATGATCACCGTACACCATCTGGAAACCTCCCGTTCGCAGCGTGTGCTGTGGTTGCTTGAAGAACTGGGCGTGCCCTACCAAATCAAGCTCTACCAGCGTGACCCCAAGACCCGTCTGGCGCCCGCTGCACTGAAAGCCGTACACCCGTTGGGCAAATCACCGGTGATCACCGACGGAGACGAGACCATCGCTGAGTCTGGCGCCATTCTGGAGTACCTGGTCGAGCGTTATGGGGCACAGGGCAAGGGTGAACTGGCACACTTGCAGCCGGTACCGGGAACCCCGGCTTACCGCCAGTCCCGCTTCTGGATGCACTATGCCGAAGGCTCCCTGATGAACTGGCTGGTCATGAAACTGGTGTTCATGACCATTCCCACCCAGCCCATGCCGTTTTTTGTGCGGCCGATCGCCCGCCAACTGTGCGCCACCGTGCAAGCCAAGCTGATTGATCCCAACCTCGAAACGGCTTTGGCCTTTATCGAGACCCATTTGGGCAGCCACACCTGGTTTGCCGGCGACCAGATCAGCATCGCCGATTTTCAGATGAGTTTTGCCGTCGAAGCCGCGTTGGCGCGTGGGGCCGTCGCCAGTCGCTATCCCCGCCTGGTCGCCTACAGGGAACGCATGCAGGCACGCCCGGCCTACCAGCGCGCCGTGGCCAAGGGCGGTCCGGTGGTAATGGCCTGAAAGTCAACAGGTGCCCGGCATGCAAGACATCCCGCAAGACACCCACCATGGCGGATGCGCCTGCGGCGCGGTTCGCTACGCGGTCCACACAAAGCCCGTGTTGGGGACAGTCTGCCATTGCCGGTTTTGCCAGCGGCGCCTGGCCAGCGCGTTTGCTGTCATGGCGTCGTTTCCAGAAGATTCGGTCGAGATTCTGCAAGGGCAACTGCTAACCCGCGAGCATCACTCCGATGTCAGTGGCCGCTGGCTGCGCATGGAGTTCTGCCCGACGTGTGGCACCACGATTTGCCACACCGCGGAGTTGCGGCCCGGTTTGCGGACCATTGCAGCGGGCACTTTTGATGAGCCGGGTTGGTTCACCATTGACCGGCACATTTGGGTTCAATCCAAGCTGCCGTGGGTGGTAATTCCCGACGGGGTCGCCACCTACCAGCAAGGGTTTGTGGCCATTTCTTGAACGGCGGATCCGATTTTTTGAACCCACTGTCCCAACACCATGGCTGATTTCAAATCGTACCCACGCTCCTTGTCACGGGGTTATGGCGCCTTGTTGTTGTCGTTACTGTTGTTTGCAGGACCGGCCCAGGCGGACCCCGGCTATTACCTGGTGACGGTGTATGAGGATGTGGGCCGGGCGCGTATTGATTACCGCTACTGGACCGTAGCCCCCAAAGGTGGCGATGAAGTGGTCTGGCCTGAAATTGGCATCGGCTACGGCGTAACCCCCCGTTGGTACACCGAGCTTTTCACCAGTTATATCGGTAGCAGCTTTGCCCAATCACAACCCAGCACGCTGAATTGGCAGAACGACTTTTTGTTGACCCAGGGGCAATACGATGTGGATGTCGCGTTGCACACCAACCTGGTGATCGACCAGACCGGAGCCAACGCCAGCGCACTGGAATTCGGACCGGTCCTGCAAACCGACGTGGGGCGTGTGCAACTCAATGGCAACCTGGTGTTTGAGCAGGCGTTGAACGGTCCCTCCGGTCAGGTGCCGCAACTCAAGTACCAGTGGCAGGTCAAGTACCGGTGGAACGCGGCCTTGCATACCGGTATTCAAGGTTTCGGTGAATTGGGGCAATGGAACCAGTGGGCACCTGACAGCAGACAATCGCACCGCTGGGGTCCCGTGGTGTCCGGCAGTTGGACATTGACCGGCCAGCAAAGTATCGAATACCAGGCGGCCTACTTGAGGGGCCGGGTGTACACCATGGACGCCGATATGCTGTCGATTCGCTTGCAGTACCGTTTTTAAACCGGCCCGGGCGGCCAAGCCCATCAGGCGAATGGGGCGCTAGCCCTCGTAAAACAAGCGTGAGAAGCTATAATAATCATAGCAATTGAGGCCTAAGCCGACAGTGGCTTCAACAACTCCGCCAAATCCCCTTCAGTGAACAGCGGTTGCTTGCGCCCGGTGGCACCGCTGTACATGCTGTCGGCCAGCGCCGCCTTGCGCTCCTGCAGCGCCAGAATGCGCTCCTCAATCGTGCCCTGCGCCACCAACTTGTAGACAAACACGGTGTGCGTCTGGCCGATGCGGTGGGCGCGGTCGGTGGCTTGGGTTTCGACTGCCGGGTTCCACCAGGGGTCGTAGTGGATCACGGTGTCGGCCTGCGGCAGGTTCAGGCCCACACCACCGGCTTTGAGGCTGATCAGGAAAATGGGCACCGCGCCGCTGGTGAACTGCTCAATCAGCGCATCGCGGTTCTGGCTCTGGCCGGTGAGTTTGACCCAGGGGATGTCGCGCTGCTTCAACTCAGCCTCAATCAGCGTCAGCATGCTGGTGAACTGCGAGAACAGCAAAATGCGCCGCCCCTCGGCCACCATTTCGGGCAACAGCTCCATCAATTGCTCCAGCTTGGCGGAGGTCTTGACCTTTTGCGCGGCGGCCAGCTTGAGCAGGCGCGGGTCGCAGCAGACTTGGCGCAATTTCAACAGCGCGTCCAGGATCGTGATTTGCGACTTGGCCAATCCTTTGGTGTTCAAGGCCTCGCGCACGGTTTTCTCCATCCCCAGGCGAATGGTCTCGTAGAGATCGGCCTGCTTGCCCGACAGCTCCACGCGTTCAATCGTCTCCACTTTGGGCGGCAGCTCGTGGGCCACCAAGGCCTTGGTCCGGCGCAGCATAAAGGGTGTGATGCGGGCGCGCAATTGGTGCAGGCGTTCCGGGTCACCCAGCTTTTCAATGGGGCTGCGAAACAGCTCCTTGAAACGTTGCTGGCTGCCCAGAAAGCCGGGCATCAAGAAATGGAACAGGCTCCAGATTTCACCCAGGTGGTTTTCCATCGGCGTGCCGGACAGGCACAGGCGGTGACGGGTCTGCAACTGGCCTGCCACCTGCGCGGCATGGGTGCTGGCGTTCTTGATGTTTTGCGCCTCGTCCAGCACCACGATGTGCCAATGCGCTTCCAGCCAGCGCTCCTTGTCGCGCTGCAACAGCGAGTAGGGCGCGATGACGATGTCATGCTCGGCAATGGTGCCTGCCACTTCGTGTCGGTCTTTGCCGTGGATCACCAGGCAGCGCAGCTGCGGGCAGAAACGCTCGGTTTCGCGCCGCCAGTTGCCCATCAGACTGACGGGCGCGATGATGAGGGCGGGTTGGGTCAAACGCCCCGCATCTTTTTCGACCTGGATGTGGGCCAGGGTTTGCAGGGTTTTGCCCAGCCCCATGTCGTCGGCCAGAATGCCGCCGAGGCCGTGTTCGCGCAAAAATTGCAACCAGTTCAGGCCCTGTTGCTGGTAGGGGCGCAGGCTGGCCTGCACGCTGGCCGGTACCGGCACTTCGGGCATTTCTGCGCGGCCACTCAGACGCTGCACCATCTCGCGCAGGTGCTGGGCACCTTCCCACACGGCGCCTTCACCCAGTGCGGCCGTGGTGCGCATGGCGTCCAGGCGTGAGAGTGTCAGGCTGTCGCCGCTAAAGTCGTGGTCACGGTCACCCACCAGTTCCAGCAGCGCGGCCATCCACGGCTTGAGTGTTTCGGTGGGCAGGCGGATGAAGCCACCCGGCCCGGTTTGTGAGCCGGCTTGCTGGTTGGGCAGGTAGACATAGGGCGGAATCTCGGGCAACCCGGTCTCGGCGTTGATGGGGCTGTTGGCCGCCGCGGCTATCAGCTCGGGCAGCAGCGGCAGGATGTTGTGGCGCTGACCATTGATTTCCATGCCCAGCGACAAATCGAACCATGGGGAGGTGGAGCCCTCGGCGCTGTTGTCCGCATCGCCATGCCCCTGCGGCTGCAGTTGCACCTGCAGCGCGTCGGCGTGGGTAATCCAGCCCTTGAGCGCATCGTCCAGCGTCACGTCAAAGCCCGCGTCACGCAGCACGCGGTAATTGTTGTCGGCCCAGTGCAGCCAGGTGTGCTGGGGCGTGTCGCCGGGGATGCCAAAAATGCCGCCCTCCGCCGACATGAGGCCCAGGTTCATCAAGCGGGTGATGGCATCCAGCTCGGTCTCGGCATCGCGTTGCAGCAGCACCCGACCGTGCGGGCCTTCAACCAAAACGGAGTTGCCTTGCCCTGCCCACCAACCGCGATAACCCTGGTAGTCAAACTGCAACTGGGCCTGGATCAGCCCCCGGTAGCGCGCCAGATCGGGCGGGTTGGGGGACAGGTGCAGGCGGGCAGTCGGCGTGATGCCGTCGAGTTTGGTCAGGCTCTCCAATACCGGTGGCGCGGGCAGGGCGCCCAGACGCTGCATCAGGTCAAATTGGTGCTTCTTTAATGCGGAGGGCTGTAGCACCGGGGCTTTGAGCAGCACCGCCAACTGTTCATCCGCGATGCCGGGCGCATGCACCGGGCCGCACAGGCCGTTGGCGCTGTCCAGGTAGAGCGGCGGTGTGTTCAGAAACAGTTTGGCCGGCGCGTGGTCGCCCGGAGGTATTCCGACACGATGCGCAGCAGGAGCGACTTCGGTGTCTGCCTGGTGCAACCTGGCGCGCAAGGCCCAGCCGGGCGCGCCCCCGTGCGCGGGTGTGACTTCGTGCCAGCTCCAGTCCAGCGTTTTGGGTGGTCCCCATTGCAAGGCAGCGCCCGGGCTGCCGTCGGCATGGCAGCCATACAGGCGCCCGGTGCTGGCCGCAAGTTGCAGGGCCATCACGCCAACAGCCCCGCGCGGCATTGCGACCGGGCTGCCGCTGTAGGCGTTGTAATACGACCGGTTGGGGTCGGGCATGGCCAGCAACAATTGCAGAACTTCGCGGTCCGTGCCGCTGGTAAGGTCATACACCGCCTGGCCCGCACGTGGTGGCGTGCGGATGGCCTTGGGTTTGGCCCACTCGCCGCCGGCTTTGCGGTAGGACACCATGGCCTCCAGCTGCAACTGCTGCGGACGGGTGCTGGGGCCCACGGTCTTTAACAGGTAGAGATACTGCTCCGGACGATTCTGGTTGCGCGGACTGGTGGCCGACGGCGTGCCGCTGCCGCTGGCGCGGTCCATTTCATAAAACCAGCCCAACAGCTGGGCCTCGGCTTCCAGTCGCAGGGTTTCGTCCAGGCGGGCCTGGGCTGCCAGCCGGGCGGCTTCCAGCGCTTCGGCGGTAGGGGGCGAGTGGTCGGCGGGGCGAACTGCATGCAGCGCTGCCTCGCTACCCAGTAGGCGCAGCCCCTGGTAGGCGGCCTTCATGGTCAACGCCACGCCATGCTTGCAGTTGTAGCCCACCGGGCAGGAACAATCCGCGTCCCAGGTGTCGATTTCGCCGTTGGCTGTGAGTGTCAGTTCGATGGTCAGGGTGTAAGGCCAACGCTCGCTGCCCTGCACTTCACCTGCGAGCAACCAATAACCATCGGCGGGCGAGATCGACAGGGTCAGTACCTTCTGCCCGGTATAGAGCAATCGTCCGCGTGTCCAGGTGGCGCTGGAGGTCAGATCCTCCAGGGAATTGGGATTGAACCAGACCCGGTTTGCGGGGGAATTGTTTTGCATGAAACTGTGCTACAGCCCTCGCAAAGTCTGCGCAAGACGCTACAAATTAAATAGCAGATCCGTCAACTACGCGGTAGGCGTGGCAGGCCCCGGCGCAACCGCTGCAACGCCCGGGAACGCATGGCCAGCCTGCTGGTCCGCGTGGTAACTGGAGCGCACCATGGCACCGACGGCGGCGTGCTTGAAGCCCATTTCGTAGGCCTTCGCTTCGAACAGCTTGAAGGTGTCGGGGTGCACATAACGTTTGACGGTCAGGTGCGATGTACTTGGAGCCAGGTACTGGCCGATGGTCAGCATGTCGATGCCGTGGTCGCGCATGTCCTGCATGACCTGCAGCACCTCTTCGTCGGTCTCGCCCAGGCCGACCATGATGCCGCTCTTGGTCGGCACGCCGGGGTGCAGGGCCTTGAATTTTTTCAGCAGGTTCAGTGAAAACTGGTAATCGCTGCCCGGGCGCGCTTCCTTGTACAGGCGCGGTGCGGTTTCCAGATTGTGGTTC
>CAZMXB010000136.1:0-12719 GCA_964569855.1 uncultured Rhodoferax sp. | reverse complement strand
GTTCACGGATATCCAGTGCCTGTTTGGCGAAGAGCAGCGCCTGCGTGGTATCTCCAACATCTGACAAGCGGGCTGCGTAATTGCTGAGCGACCTGGCCCAGTCGGGTTCAAAACGTTCGGGCTTGTCTTTGGCCAAGCGTTCTTGGATATCCAGTGCCTGTTTGGCGAAGAGCAGCGCTTGTGCATGATTGCCAAGTTGACCGTGCGCGATGCTTAGGTTGAATAAGGTACCGCCCAGTGCGTTCAAATCGTCGATTGAATGCCTTGGCTTTTCACACCGGTGCCGCGCTTGTGTATTCAATGATTCCCGAATCAGCAATTCCAATCCCGCCAGCGGCAGCACCTCGTTACTAAAGTTGCGTTCAAGTAGCCCAGCCACTTGAAGTGCGATAGCGGGTTTTAGTGTCTTGAAACTCTGTTCGGCAACCTGCGACATTGGGCTTGGTGTCTGAATGCAGACTTGAAACAGCGCTTGTGCACAGCGTGCAAAGTGTTTGCTGAGGGCGTGTTTAAGCGGGCTCGATAGGTCCGTACGGTAGCGCAGCAGCCGCGCCAGTATTGTGAGCGCATGAGTGCGTTGCATCGCACTGGCCATTTCTCCCAGTACAGCGTCGAGCAAGGTTTCACCCGTTGAACCCAACACTTGGCGCACCACCAATGCTTCACCCAAAAGGTCAGGTTGAAGGGGCCCCAGACCCTGGCGACCTGGGTAAAGCGGGGATAAGCCGTTAAACAGCGGTCTAAGGTTTGGTGGATGTCCATCCACGGCAATCCACAGCGGTTCAATTGTCCTTGCCGTAGGCGCGTAACCAATCAGGGTTACCAAGCTCATCAGCAAGTTGGACTCTGCATCACTGCTCGCGACACTGCCTTGTTGGGCGTGCTTCACCGTCACCTTGTGCCAATAGCGTTGCTCGTGCCGTACCAGTGATTGCGGCAGTGTTTCTGCGTTGGTGGTGTGCTCGCCCAACAAAGTTAGCAACGCTGCCATTTGCAGATACAAGGGGTTGTGGTATCGCTCAGCGCTCAAATCAGGCTGAATGTCCGGTGCGACAACTTTCAGTGCTTCTGCAAAAGCGGTCAATGCATGGCTGAAGGCGATCCTACGTTCACTGAGCTGCTCATATAGTTCTGGTAGGGGGTAAGGACCAGTTGTGGCCGAACTGTCCAGCAATGCCTCGCAGCGCTTGTTGTACGTGGGCAGTTGCCGCCACCAATCGCCGCTGCTACGGGCAAGAAGCAATATCCTTAAACGTGAAGCGATATTAGTGGAAATGAGCGCCGCCAGAATTTGAAGAAGCACATCAGTACGGGTCTCTGCATAGTCCAATACCAGTAAAACCGGTTGCTGACTTTGCGATAGCGCTTTCACAAAAGCTTGAGCAGATTGTGGTTGAACGTCGCTCTTCAGAAAACCCGCCACCCAGCCTTCTTGAATTAGGCGTTTGCACATTTCAAGCGCAAGCCGAGTCTTTCCAGTGCCACCATCACCGGTGAGCAATCGGACACAAGTAGGATGTGTTTGGTTATTGACCCAGTCAATCTGCATTTGCAAGAAAGGGACCCGTTTGGGAGCAAAGGGTATCAATGATTCCTCTGCCTTCAAAAGCTGGCTGGGGCTCAAGCCGATGTGCTGGTGCCAAAGCGGTGCAGGCAAATCCATCCATTGGGCCGCCAGATCGGACCTGCTATCTAGTGTTATAGCGACTGGGTTTGATGACGGCGGCGTAACCACGGGCGCTGAAGGTGCTTGCCAATTCAGCGCCTCCACGAAGGTGTTTGCACAGGCGTGCCAGTGGTAGTCGTTCTGTAGTTCCTCCCTTAGACGGTGTGCATCGGCGCGCATGGCCGGATGGCTCTTGGCAATCTCGATTAACAAGTTTGCCAACTCATCCTTGTCCGAATCTGTAAAAAAGGGCAATGCAACTTGTCCTTTAATGTCGATGGCATGAACCAGGTTCTCTTTTCGCAGCGCTTTCAGGAGTTGATAAGCGCCGCTCTTTTTACTCAAGATGAGAGGCACTCCCGCTGCAATGGCTTCCCAGGCAACCAGTCCAAAACCTTCATGCCATGAAGGCATCAGGCACACACTGGCCGACTTCAACTCATCAAACAATTCGGTGCGATCTTGGGTAAACGGCAACGCTTGCAAGCTGATGACGCGCTTGGCATGGTGCTGCGCCAATGCCTTCAAATCGGTTTCTGTGCCGTTTGAGTCGGGGGCAAGTGTTTTCTCCAGCTCAATGCCACGCAGTATGAGTCTGGGCTCGTTCTCGCCACGTAGGGCATCCGGCAGGCCAAGATCTAAGTCACAGCGCTGGACGGCATGGGCAAATCCTGCCACGCCAAGGTGCGCTTGTTTGAGTTTTCTTGCACTTGCGTCAAGTCTGCCGCTGACAAATGCGATGAAGGTGTTGTGATTCTTCCGTGGCGTGATCTCGGCCAGACCCGGTATCAGCATCGGAATGTCTTCAGTTTTCCGATCCAACATGTTTGCAGCAGCGCTTCGCAATAGTGGTCCGACTGCCAAACAAATGTTCGCGCCAGTAAAGAGCTGCTTTTGCTCGCTTTCCTTCGCTTTGGACGTTGCACTGTCCTCGGCAAAGCTCTCATAGTGTGCGTAGCTCATGTGATGGATGAGCGCCGAGCGGCCACCGTGGGTCTTTGCCAATTCGATGGCTACTGCGCCTGTAATGCGGTCGTGCCCCAACCAGACGGTGTTCCCGGTTGCGTCGCTGAAGCTCACAGCTTGGAGTCTTGTCCAAGCTAGAGCCGCGTGTTCTTTGCCGATTGATCCCTCTGTCAAACTGAGACTGATCAGCTCTACTTGGAATTGATCTCGGGCACGTCGTATTTCGTCGTCAGTGCATTCTGCGACGATACAGACGACGCGCAACCATGACCAATGCGCAGCGGCCACCGCAATCAAAAGGTCGTGGTTGAAGGCGTTGATGCCCCCGTATTTGGGTCCCCAAGCGGTAGCAAAAGCAATCAGCGAGTGTTTTTCGTTCATGGCATGTGGCAGCGTTATGCGGATAGGCATTTCAACTGCATGAAAGCCAGTATCGTACCTTTGATCTGTCGTCAATTCGCGCAAGAAATATCACATTCCCCGCGGCAAGTCCACCACCAAAGTGCGTTGCATTGCAGTGCCATTCCGACGAGCATGGCTGGCGCTGAGCCACTTCGCAGCTGATGTGAATCGCCGTTTCGGCCTGTTCACCAACTGATGCGCTGATGGACCGCTCACCTAGGTGCGCGTTGTGTTGCCAGCCGTTTATCCGGCTGCACTGCACCTCGATAACCGTCTGCGCATCACAGCCATCCAAGCTCGGCAGTCCGCGTACCGGGGTTCGTTCATTGCGAATGGCTGGTTTGGCGCACAAAGCTTCGAAATCTCTACTTCGGCTTTGCGTCTGTTGGAGCCAATGGCGGACGGTGTCCATTGAAAAAAGACTGGGAGCGGTCTGAAGGACAAAGTTCTGCCGTTGTGGGGCGGAAGCCGACGTTCAGGTAGGTTGTCCACTGGGCTATAGTCGAGCATCACGAATCGTCGAGAAGATCGCTCGGCATTGACTGTATTTCGCCAGGATAGGCGACAGGGTTTTAGGGGAACGCAAATGACTTTGCTTGTTTGGGAATTGACGACAATTCAAGTCTTTATGCGCCTTCCTGCCTCATTGGCGATGGGCATTCGCAAGTGAAGTTCTGGTATGTCGCGTCTGATATCCTGGGAGCCCAGGATATCAGCCCATCTACATCTCGTTAGGCCCCGCGATCGAGGCTCCACTTGGCGGAGAAGCACTTGGGTACAGAAATAGCACTACACGACGGAAAGGCTGGAGGTCCCAGTGGCGATCAGTCGCTGGAGAACTTGAACCGCTTTCTTCAGGTGGTCGGCGAGCAAGACGACCGCGCCATGGTTCTATCGCTGGCGACCTTCATTGAAGACACGCTTGGCCGGTTGCTCCTGGCTTATTTCAGGAACTGCAAGTCGACTCGTGAATTGGTTGAGGGCTTCAACGCACCACTTGGAACGCTCGGCAGCCGTATCAAGGCGGCCTATTCGTTCGGCCTCACTACTGAAGAGCAGTACAAAGACATGGAGCTGTTGCGCAAGGTGAGAAACCAGTTCGCCCACAACTGGGAAGGCGTCACGCTGGAGCGGAATGATATTCAGGCGATGATCGGTCAACTCAGTGGATACACGCTGGACCACAAGCCTATTGAAGGTGGACTTCGGCAAAAGCTTCTGGGGACACTTTCTTGTTGTTGCATCGAACTTCAAGTGTTCTTGGGTCGGCTGGAGTCTGGTAAAGTCGAGAAGGCTCCCGACGTAAGCCACCGCCTTTCAGTCAATCCGCCAACCGGCACCGGCATGCGCAGGTTTGTAGCGTGAGCGGCGCGAGGCCTAACGGGTTCGTCGAATGGACCCACAACGGCGGCCAACATGGTCGTCATTCTTCAATGCTGAGTGCGCCGTTGCGGCCCATTCACGGCCAACGTTAAGCGCCAGAATAGGTTCACATGACACCAGAGGCACTTCAGACCGTAGCTGGCTATCTCGCACTCGCCGTCCCCGCAACGGTCGCGATTGCGAATATTGCGAAGGCTCTTCTTGAATGGCTCCAGCAGCGACACAAGATCCTTGAGTCTCAGATCCAGCTAAGTCATTCAATCACCACGCACTACTTAGACAAGGCCCTTGATCCGACCGTTCCTCTAGCGATTCGTCATCAACTACTTCGCTTCCTGGCCACGCCGGATAAGGACGGAAAGAGATTGAGCGGCTGGGCAAAGTCTGAACTGGACCGGGTTGGCGGTTTGGTTGATGAAACAAACCGCGCAGTTTCCGAAGCCGAGGCAGGACTGCGCGCAGCAAAGTCCGCAATCGAACTTGAACAGGCCGAACGAAAGCTGGCCGAAGCGGTCCGAAAGCAGCAAGGACTCCTACAACCACCCATCACCCCACCGGTGACAGCGGCCGCCATTCGAGCCGGCCTCGTAGAAGAAAAGAAGCTCAGCGGTCTGCAAATGCCTGGCGCGGACTTGCAAGACGTAGACTTTGTCTATCGTGAACTTCGGGGGGCAGACTTCGGTGGGGCAAATTTGGCTAGGGCAAGGCTGCAAGGCTGCGATCTAAGGGCTGCCAACTTTGCCGGAGCCGACCTGACGGGAGCGAAGTTCCCTTTTGCGGACCTGCGCGGCGCGAATCTGAGGACTGCCACCTTGGAATCAACTAGCTTCTCTCAGGCTAGGCTGGAGGGAGCGGACTTCACAGGTTCGGATCTCTCAAGGGCAGAAGTGCGTGCCACCTACGATGACTCGACAATTTGGCCTGAAGGATTCGATCCTGTCACAGCAGGAGCCGTCCATGTTCACCCCAATGCGGCTCAAACCGGCATGCCCGCGCTTACGACTGGCCTAATCGGGTAGGCAACGGCTTCTAACCGTCGTCCCCCACACCACCCACGGTGCGGGTCCGCAGTGGGCAGTTCCTGCGCTATTTGGGTGACTGCAATCGGGAAAGTTGTATGACCGGTGTGGCGTCTTTAAGCGACGATCAAGGCCGAAGTCCGGTTCGCGTTTGCTGGTAGGGTTTCGACCGGAACGGTGGCTCGGTTTGTGATGGAATGACTGGCAGGGTTTCAACTGGACTGGATGGCTGAAATGGAGTGGGATACGCAGTACGGGGCGCTAGCCGTGAAGCCTTTTCATCAATTGCTCAAATTGCCGGGCATGCTCGGGGTATTCTTTCTGTAGTAGCTCATACGACTTTAGCTTTTGCTCTTTAGTTGTCTTGCTGCTCTTTATGTCTTGAACGTATGCCTTGATTTCGGCATCTGCGGCGAGTTGCTTCAAGGTTTGATCTTCAAGCGCGCTTGCGCAGGGGCGAATTGCATCCGCTGCATCAGAATATTTTTTTGCAGCGAACAGAAATTTGTATTTTTGTTTCTGGCTTGCCAGAATTGGCTCACACTCCTTGACGGCTTGTGCTTTCCGTTCAGCCTGATCCTTCTGGTAAACAGGGTCAGCGTTGCGTTTTGCGGTCTGTTCCGCTTCGAACTTTTCCATCTCCCAGCGCCCAATTGGTGCAGGTGGTGACGCGGGTCTATTGCGGATTTCTCTCTCTATCTTGTTACAGTCATACATCGATGCAACTTGACCATTGGCGAACATCTCCCGGCATGCCCTAGCAAATGCATTTGCATCTGCCTGATTTTTCGGAATAGATGCGCCGATGATCAACACAGCTGCACCCACAGCGAGGGGCATCCAAAGCCACCATTTTGTTTTCGGAACGCGTGCGCCACAGTGCGGGCACGAATCGGCATTTGAGCTGACTTCCTTACCGCAATCCTTGCATGCCAATAAAGCCATGTCACGCCCCTTTGATTTATCGGTCCATTCTGCTCCAGGTTCGGGTTATCAAAGACGTTCATGAAAATATGGCATTAAGACGATGGCAGCGCCCATCCGCAATCGGATTGGCAGCCCGGTGTGATTCATGACTGCCAGCAAAAACTCCAACGGGTCACTGCAAATCGGTAGTGATTTGGCCGCTTCAATTTGGGCCAACGTGGCGGGGTTTCTGCTCCCTCTTGGCCTGCCAGCGCCAGCCCTCGCGCCTCCATGTCCGTTGGCGATATTTTGAATTATTTTCAAAAAGGGTGACTCATTTTCTGTGCGTGCGGAACCGGTGCGTTACTGGCTGCTCGCGTCTTGGACTTTTATCCCACCCCTCCCCACACGGGGTCGATGGGTGGTTCATTCCCGTCCGTTCCTGTTCATTCCCGTCCGTTCCTGTGACCATGGGAATGAACGGAATGGTACGGAAATACTCTAAATTTCCGTCCGTTCCCACGCTATTTTCCTTAGGGGAACGGACGGAATGGGAACGGACGGAAATTGCTTTCATGTTGCTATGCATTTGGTAGCGCACCGGGAACGGACGGAATGGGCGGCTTTCTCCAGCTTGCAGGTATCACTTGCTTGGCGGCAGGCAGTCCGGCATTGGCGCTGTGTTCCTCGGCGGTCACGCTCACCAGGAAAGCGGCGCGTTTGGGGTTGGTGCGTATTGCTGCGGGGACGGGCACCTCATGCAACAAGCCTTCCGATAGCAGTTTTTCAATCTCCAAACCGACAACGGCCCCTTTGCGCGAAACCTGTGCTTTGACTCCGGCGCGATTCAAGGGGTTGCCCAGTTGCCACCCGTGCTCTACGGCATCAAGTATGTTTTGGCGCAGTGTTCTGCCCTCCACCTGTTTTGCACGCTCTGCGTCCTGTTCTGCGGCCTGCTTGCGGCTTTGAAGGGGTAGCGATGCTATCCCCCAACGCATGGTGATATCTGCGGGCTCTCCAAATTCGTCGTTTCCGGGTGCGGTGGCTGTGCGGCTGGTAATCTCAAGCTCGCGGCAGGTCGGCTCAAAACGGGTCTTACCCAACAAGAGGTAGCGGCTATCGCCATCACGGATTAGGAATATTGTCTGGTTTGCATCACCTTCGATTGCACTGGCCCCACGACTGGTCAAGCCCGACACATCCGAACGATTCAGGTTTGGCTTTGCCACATGCCCAACCAGCCACAGCGGCTGGCCTTCAAAATTTTGCTTGAGTGTTGCCATCACGTCGCTTGCCTCTGCGTTGTCGTTCTCGTTATCCAGCGCCAGCACGGCAGATTTAGTGTCGAACACCACCAACGCCAGCACTTCGACACCGTTCACCACACGAGTGAACTTTTCGCGGTATAGCTTGCCCACTTGCGCCACATATGGGGGGTCAAGTCGTACCGCCTCCACCAGGTGCACGCGCTCGCGTACCGCCTCCAAAGTGATACCCAGCCCCCCGTACCCAACTATCCCGGCAATGATCCGCTTGGCCTGTTCAATGTCCTCAGTGACATAGACGACGTGTCGCCAATGAACTGGCAGCAATGCAGCGTCTCCATGCAGGCCAGCGGCTGTCATTGCCAGCGGAAGTAGCGCGGTCGTCTTGCCCACACCAGGCGCTCCCGAGATAACGACAACACCATGACCGATAAAGCCGGGAATAACCCAGCGTGGAGGCTTGGCAGTGCCGTCAAAGTCCACGAACTTTGCCAGTTGGTGGATATAGGCTTCACAGTACGAGGGGGAGGCTTGTAATTGGTTCGCGCCGAACACCTCGGCGGCTGTTGGGAAGTTGTTCCATCCGCTCTGCCGCGCCAGGTGGTATATCGTGCCCGCCCCAATCGCTTTCGGCTTGGCTTTAGCCCATTGCTGTTGGAAGGTGGATTCGTCGTGCTTCTGGCTTTTTTGCGAGTGGCGGCGAAACGTGTCTAGGCCCCCTTCCCCGAGCGCCCCTTTTGCGGCAAGTAGCAGGTATATGTAATCGTCGTAGGGTGCATCATTGTTAGGAATTGCGTCCAGTGCCGCTATGCACTCTATGGGGTCTTTGGCGACCAATTCCGCATTGGGCACATGCTGCTCACCATTGATTTGCATGGCACTCGTCCGCTCGCCATGTTGCGCTAGCAAAGCATCACAGCGTTTGACGATTTCAATGGCCTGTTCCAAACTCAACAGGGGCAAATCGCCGCGCGGAACATGCAGGGGTGTAATATTGTCTGCCCACACATACGGGCGCGCTGTGGTTGGGTGGATCGCCTCCACCACGATCTGCTGACCTTTGCACAGCACTTCGACCCGCGACCGTTTCAGCTTGCCGTCTATGGTTGGGTCGGTAGTTAGGCTGTACTCGGCAGTGGTCTGCTTTTCAAACGGCTCCAATGTGCGAAAGAGGAGCGCAACGCGCGGTGCCATGCCAGTCCGTGAAAGCGGCACCACGCCACCGGTTACGTCTTTGACGATTGCGCGAATTTGAGCCACCACCGTTGCTTCTGACACGTCAATGTCAATGACAGGTGTGTGGGAGGTTGCAATGCCCGTGTAGAAGCCTGTGTAGTGGCCAGGGTGAGGGTCAAACCCCTCTTCTGTCCAGCCCTGCGCGGCGGGTCGCTTTGTGCCGGGAATGATCGGTATCGGCAAATATCCGTTCGAACGCAGAAATGGGGCTGTAACCTCGAATGTGGAAATTTGGGTGGTCATTTTTGTTTAGCGGCTTTGGCTCGCTTCGCCAGGTCGCGAGTCGCACGGCGGCGAGTGGCGCGGTTGCCGGTTTCGGCCAGTGCCTGCAAAGTGTGATCGTCCACGGCGGTGACTGGGACCCCACCAATGGCGCCGGGACTACCTGGGAACTGCGACCAGTTCAATCGGTTGGAATGGCGGTTAAGTTGATAAGCGGCGTCAGAACTTCGTGTTGGGATTTCGCCGCTTGCAAAGCGCACGCAGTTTGCTATAAAATCAATAGCGTTATGTTTTTGAGTCTTGGCGGGTTGGTCGTTTGCAGCGTCCAGCCCGTTGCCTTTTTTGGGGCTCACCGCTTGGCCCCTTTGGCGTCAAGCCAACATTGGACACTTTTGCAATTCCAGGCCGTCACGTTGTCACCCAATTTGACAGGAGCCGGAAACGTTCCTTTCTTCACCCAGCGCCACAGAGTGGCAGGCGAGACGGGCACTATGGCTGGAATGAGTTTCGATTGACGGATGTAACCAGTAGGTGGCAATCCTTTGGGGGTGGTATCGGGTAACACTTGATGCGCTCCGGTTGGTTGGGATGCATCAAGTTTTTTGCGCCGGGAGCGTTTTTGCCTAAGCGGGAGTTTTCCCGTTTCGAGTTTTCATTGGCAGGAAGGGAAGCGGCGCGGGAATTTTCCCGCTTTAAGAGGGATTGCGGCCCCCCAAGCCATTGAAAACCGCACCGCTTGCCTTCTTGCGCTCTTCGCGCGCAAAAGCGGTCTTTAAGTCTCTGCGTATCGTCTTTGGGTCGTTTCGATAGTCATTGGCAAGTTCCTGAATGAGTAGTTTGAGACCCTCGAAAATGGGTTCGCCGTCCTTTGACTTTTTCACTTTACCCCCGAGTGCATAGAACCCCTCCAGGCGAGCATCTTCGCGTTCGGCTTTGCGGTCGCTGTCGTTCTCTCGGATGCCGTTGGGCGCGGCTGGTACACGTTGCGACTCGGTTTTGACCGCCTCACCCAATGCGATCGCAATGACCGGCGCAATTGTTGCGGTGTTCTGAGTCGTTTCTTCTTGATCGATGAACGCATCGGCCAGGGCGTTAACGTCATAGCCCGTCACCCGGCAATCATCAGTCGTGGTTTCAAAATCGGGTTCGTCGGCTGTCAATTCTGCGATTTCATACCGCATCAATATCCCGTCTATCCGTTGAAACCCGTCAAAGGTTCTCCAGATTGCCCGGCCTGATGCGGCCAATTGTTGGCAGGCAGATATCGGTAAATTGAGAATACTTCCCTTCGGCGCTGTGTTTTCGTCAGCTTGCCCGGCATTACAGTAAATACCGCCCCCAATCCTTTGTAGCTTCGCGGTCCGGTGCACTATGGCGCGCATGGTGATCTCACCACGGCCAGCGGCTCGCAGAAAGTCACTGGGCTTTAATTCCACCCGAGCGTGAACACTTGCGAACCGGGCGGCGTCGGTCAGATTTACAACGTCTGTGTCAACAATCCTGCCACCTTGGAAAGGAGTGCGCGGCTCAAGGCGGGAAAACATTGGCAGGGAGTAATCAGTCATTTCTTGCACCCTTTCAAAGTGCCTCTCGTTAGAAGCCCCTGCCTGTCGGTGAAAGAGGCCGACTTTTCGCCAGCGGTAATTAGTCGCAGGG
Source organism: uncultured Rhodoferax sp. (assembly GCA_964569855.1). GTDB lineage: Bacteria > Pseudomonadota > Gammaproteobacteria > Burkholderiales > Burkholderiaceae_C > Allorhodoferax. Next base: position 1,998 of record CAZMXB010000136.1, on the reverse strand, counting down.
TAGGCAGGGGCAAACAATTATGCGGACTTGAGGTTAATTACGTTCTTGCCCTTGGCTGGCGCTTTACCAATGAACGATGCCCACTCGTTCATTAGGTTGCGGCGCTTGTCGAACAGGTCGCCGCGGCGGTAGGCGGCTTCGGTGTCGTTACCGATTGCGTGGGCCAGGGCCATTTCACGCACTTCGCTGGGGTAGCTGGTGCGCTCTGCCACCCAATCGGTGAAGGTGGAACGAAACCCGTGGGGAACGGCGGTCAACTTCATTCGGCGCATGGCGGCGGTCAGGCTCATGTCGCTCAGGGGCTTGTCACCACGTAGGCCGGGAAACACCAGGTCGATTTCCTCCTCGTCATCGTTGACCATGTGGGGTAATTCGTCCAGCAGGGTCAGGGCGCGGTCACTCAGGGGGATGCGGTGTGGCCTGCCTGCCTTCATGCGCGATGCTGGAATGCTCCAGGTGCCAGCGTCCATATCAATCTCTGACCACAGAGCCCCACGCGATTCACCGGAACGGCAGGCACACAGAATGGTGAACTCCAGGCATCGGGCGCTCGTGCCCTCCACCATGGCCAGGCGTTGCATGAAGGCGTACATGTCATCAATCGCCATCGCCTCAAAGGACGTGCGCTTGTTGACCTTGGACGGCTTGGGTAGCACTTGGTCAAGGTGCCCACGCCACTGCGCGGGGTTGAACCCTTTGGGGCGGTAGCCTTGGGCGGCTGCCCACGACAACACCAGTTCAATGCGGTTGCGTATCCGCACCATCGTTTCATTCTTGGTGCTCCACTCTGTCCGAATGGCGCTCAACACGTCTTCGGTGTCCACGTCCTTGACGTGCTTGTGCCCGAAGTGCGGGTAGACGTAAGTTTCAAGGGTGTTTTCCCACTGTTGCCCGTGCTTGGCGTTTTTCCAACTTGGTTTATGGGTTGTGATGTAAGCCAGGGCGCAGGCCTTGAACGTCCAGGTGATTGCGGCCTGTTTGCTCTCACGCTCTGCAATAGGGTTTTGACCGTTGCGAATAGAAGCCAGCGCAGCCCTTGCGCGTTCCCAGGCTTCGGCCAGCGGCACGGCTGGGTAACTGCCAAGCCCCATTTCGCTGCGTTTGGTGCCTATGGTGGTGCGCAGAATCCACGACTTTGCGCCACTGGCGGTAATGTTCAGGCGCAGGCCGGGCACAGTGCCCACAGCGTGTAGGCCGGGCTCGGTCATGCGCTTTACTTCCAATGCCCCCAGTGCTTTTGCGATGCGTGCCATTTGTGCCCCCGTCCGTCGACGTTGAAAAACCATTGTGGCGGCTTACTGGGCGGGTACGTTTTTCGCTCTTAATCGCCTGTCCCCCCTTAAACCCCCATCCATCCCCCCATTGAATTAGGTGCTTGGACAAGATGGGATGATACAGTGTGATTAGAACTAAGAGTGAAAAATATGGGGGGAAGATTGGTTTTGAGACATAAAAAAACCCCATGAAATGGGGTCTTGGCGGAACCTGTGAGATTCGAACTCACGGAGGACTCACATCCTCGCCGGTTTTCAAGACCGGTGCCTTAAACCGCTCGGCCAAGGTTCCAACGGAGCAGATTCTAACTGGCTCGCAGCATGCCCTTGGTTTCGATGAACGAAATGACCGCTTTCAGGCCCTCCTGCGTCTTCAGGTTGGTCATGACGAACGGCTTGAGTCCTTTGGCAGTCGTGCGCATGCGGATGGTATCCAGCTCCATCACGTTCAGGTCGGCACCCACATACGGTGCAAGGTCGGTCTTGTTGATCACAAACAGGTCGCTTTTGGTGATGCCTGGGCCACCCTTTCGGGGAATCTTTTCGCCTGCGGCGACATCAATCACGTAGATGGTCAGGTCGCTGAGTTCGGGGCTGAAGGTGGCAGCCAGGTTGTCGCCGCCGCTTTCCACAAAAACGATGTCCGCGTTGGGGTGCTCTACCAGCATACGGTCGATGGCCTCCAGGTTGATGGAGCAGTCTTCGCGGATGGCGGTGTGCGGGC
>CAZMXB010000135.1:4093-12779 GCA_964569855.1 uncultured Rhodoferax sp. | reverse complement strand
GCCCTTGGTCAGAATTCAATTGGCACAGGTGGCCAGTATTCGATTGGCGCCGACACTCTGGCGAGGCGGGTCACAGTCAACACATAGTTGGCTGCGGCCGGTACTGGTTTGAGCTGCAATGCACCATTAATTAGTGCACGAGTTCAAGCTATGAAAGATACTGACCGGTAAAGTCAGCCGAGTGCCCGAGCAGGTCGTCTTTGCAAGGCCAAGCTCGTCCACAAGTGACAACTTTTGACCGCACTGGCAGTCATTGTTGCAGTAACTTTACTTCCATGCAACTTTGTTGAACGCGAATCGCAGTGCGTGGACAGCAAGGCACCGCGTCTGTTGGACAGATGCCGATCCAAAAAAGATGCACCTTATACCAAACACTGAGGCGAGCTAACCCCGTGCATCGCATTTGAAAATGATGCTGATCGTCAGCTCGTATGGTCCAGAAGGACACACCAAGCCTCTTTCATTGACTTGGCATGCGTGCAGCCCTAGCCGCTACCCATAGGTTTATTGTGATGGAAATTTTCCGAGGCCGGTTTTTTCAAGGGCAAGAATATTGGATTGCTGTGCTGTTTTTGCAACATGGCAGCCATGGCGATGATCTCTTGAGTCTTGGCGGTGCGTTGGCTTGTGGTGCCAACGTCGGTCGGGTGAATGTGTGTCACTGTCGCCGAAATGACGTTTCGTTCATTTCGAATAATGCGTATAATTCGAATATTCCACTGGTTAGTTTGAAACTTCCTTGGCACGAATCCACCTGATCACACTGAAGAAAACACATGAAGACCCCCGAATTGCTTGAATCGGTAACGAGTGACCAAGAGGCTGAAATGGCTAAAGTGGCGCAACGCTGCTTGATGGCCACGTTAGATCACTCCAAAGCCCGAAGAATTGCGTTGGTTGACGAGAATGGAAACATCACCGATGCGCCAGTTCTTGAATTGCCACCTCAGGCATTGCGTTTCTTTGCCGACCTGCTTGGCATGATGGCCAGGCAACAGCCGATTGTGCTGATGCCGCAAAAGCATGAATTGACCACGCAGGAGGCCGCAGCGTATTTGAATGTCTCCAGGCCCTTCGTCGTCAAAGAGATTGAGGCGGGGCGGTTGCCGTGCCGCAAAGTTGGAAGACACCGGCGCGTCGAATTGCATGAATTGCAGCGTTATGTGCAAGTACAACAAAGGGCTTCGGAGGAGGCGCTCCAGGAGCTGGCAGACATGGCGCAAGAAAGTGGCATGGGCTACTGATGGCCGGGTCCGCAAGATACACGGCGATATTGGACGCCAACACGTTGTATCCGGCGCCAGTTTCTGATGCGTTACTGAGTTTGGCCGTGGCAGGTCTGTACCACGCACGGTGGACCATGGAAATCCACGCGGAATGGACACGCAATGTTGCGCTAAATCGCCCGGAACTTGTCGGCAAGTTGGAAAAACGCGTGCAAGCCATGAACCGGGCCGTCCCGGATTGTTTGGTGGAAAACTACGAGGTGCTAGTCGCTGGGTTGGCATTGCCAGACTCGAACGACCGGCACGTACTGGCTGCGGCGATAGCCGGGCATGCCGACGCAATCGTGACCTTTAACCTCAAGGACTTTCCAAGCGCAGTTCTTTCGCGATATCGCATCGAGGCCCAACATCCTGATGATTTCATCATGAACCAACTGGAACTGCGTCAACTCGACGCCTTGCAAGCCTTTAAGGCGATGCGAGCAAGACTGCGCAATCCACCGGTCAGTGCCGCTGACTTCATTGTCACGCTGGCCCGCAACGGATTGCCCATGACCTCCGCCTATCTCAGGCAGGCGGAGGGGCTGATTTGAGCCGGGCCAAAGTTGGGTGGTTTTGATTGTGATGGTCTCTACGATTGGGAAATGAGCAATCCGATGGCAATTCGCTTTTGTTCCAACGATGTGACAGAGTGTTCTAAGTGGGCATTAAGTGGCTTGAAAGATGTCACAAAGAACAGTAGCGTAAGTTATTGATATAGAAAGGATTTACCGACTAAAGCCTTTCCAGAACTTTTGAAAATATATAGGACCGCTGCACATACGCAGTGGTATTTATAGCCTCATAACCCATCAAATCCTTCTCGCGCAACCAATAGAATCAACGACTTACGTTGAACAAACGCCCTCCCTGTGAGGGCGTTTTGCTTTCTGGCCCAGATTTGGCCCAAAGCTGGCCCAAATTTGGCCCGCAGAATTTAGGCCAGATCGGAATCGACCATTGGGCGCTGGCCCAGAACCAGGATGTTTAGCTCCAAGGGTCTTGCCGCCAATCAGTAAGCGATTCTGAAAAGCGTTCCCGTCGGTCTTCGTCATCCACTGGTTTGGCTTTGACCGGCATGGCGATTGCGGTCTGGGGCGTGTATGTGGCACGCAAGTAGACTCTGTCAGACCAGGCGACGGTAAAAGCAAAATCATCACTGAATGCATCCCATGTTCAAGACCATCAAAACACTATCACTCCAGCGCTGGCCCTGGCTCGTACTCTCCATTTGTGCGGTTCTACTTGAATGCGTTGCCCTGTACATGCAACATGTAAAGGGTGTGGAGCCCTGCAACGAATGCATCTACATCCGCCTGGGAGTATTCGCCATCGCGGCAGCCGGACTGATCGGCGCCATAGCACCTGGAGTGCCTATTCTGCGATGGAGTGCGCTGGCGGTGTGGTTCTCAGGGCTGGGCTGGAGTTTGTATCGCGCCAATCTCTTGTTGGATCTGGAGCAAAAGGTACGTGACGGCGCGGAGGCGGGGTGTGCACGCTTCAAGGGCTTTCCCGAGTGGATGCCCTTGGCGCGTTGGATACCGGACGTGTTTGAGCCGCGTGCCATGTGCGGAACGGTCAGTTGGACGTTTCTGAACCAGTCGGTCACGTTTTGGATTTGGACTGCGCTCTGGGGTATCAGTGTGACGGCATTGATGACGCTTGTCGCGCAAACACGAACAACTGACTGACGCGGTCAGACAGCTGGGCTAACCGGGCAGCGTGGTCAAGAAAAGAAATCTCCCAATGGGACTATCCTGCCGACGCTTTTTTGTTTATAACGACGGAATTATTCACCGAGTTTCAAATGTCAAATTCGAGCGAATGATGCGTGATGCGGAGCGTGATCTGGTTCCGCAGTTCGCGGGACAACGCATACGCTCCGCTGAGTTCGTCGTAGAGCTCTATGACCGCACGCCGTTCAGTGCGTGCCGAGAGACGTTCACCATATTCCAGTTTGACGGCAACGGATGTGCGGATGTGGGCCGCTATGACAAGCAACAAGTTGCTTTGGCCAACGTCATGCTGGAGCCGGTGCTTGGCGGTGAGAGAAGTCCTGGAACAGTATTGGATGCGACACAAAGATTTGTCGCACACGGCGGATCGTGGGTGCCGACAGGCGTACTCAAGGCCGAACTTGAGAAGGCAGCTTTGGGTCTGCTGCATTGTCCCTGGATTTAATTGACTCAATATCCGACTCAACACTCGCCATAGGTACAGAGGTTGGTTCGAAGGGGGAGTTGACGACAACGGAATTGCGTGGCGGTCGAGACCGTCGATACGGACCGTGTCGTTCTCAAACCAAGTACCGGAACCGACTCATTCTTGACGAAAGCGGCATCGTCACTGGTTTTTCGACTCTACACCGGCAATGGACCAGCTGCCGACATGCACGAATGTCCGGTAACTGGACGCATGAATCATGCTGATGGCGCCGAACGGACAGATGTCTGAGCACTCGCTGCAACCAGTGCAATGGGCAACGTTGTCAAGCCGTGCTGTCTTGATCCAATTTACGACCTCCACGCTCAGGAAGTGTGGACCGCATGCGCCGACGCATCTACCGCAGCCAGTGCACTTTGCTGCAGCTATATGGGGAAGTGGACGACGGAGATTCATTTGCACATGAATTGAACGGTGCGAGCGCGTGTGATTTCTTGTCCCTGCTTGCGGCGACCAGGTTTGCCGAGCTCAAGGAGCAAGCCCAGGAATTCCTGCCCTGACCAAGATGTCGAGAACCAGCTCCATGCGTACTAGCGGGTTCTCCAATGCCATCAGACTTTGTTTGAGTTCCAGTGGCAGTTGCAAAAACTCACACCAGCGGTTGGCTATGCTCAAGCCGCTGCGCCACCAAGCGCACCAGGGCGCGTGCGTTGGCACCTGCGGTGTGTACGGGCAAGGTCAGCGCTTGAACGCAGTCGCCCTCCGCAATGGGCAAGTGCCAGTCGGGCAGCAGGTTATGCAGACGCCCCGCCGCGACGTCCTCCTGCACGCAAAAGTCGGGGGCCAAAACGACACCTTGGCCGAGACGCGCCAGCGCTACCAGGGCTTCGAGGCTGTCGGCGCTGATGTGGGGCTGCAGCTCCACCGTCTCGCGGGCGTCGCCGTTGCGGCTATGCCACTGCAGCAGCCAGCTTTGCGCGCCGCCCTCCAGCATGAGCAAAGGCCATTGCTGCAACACCGCCGGACCCGCCAATGGCGACGGCGAGATGCCATAAGCACCAATGCGATAGCGCAGCACCGGCTGGGCCACACAGTCCTCAGGGGGCTTTCGGGCAATGCGAAAGGCCACATCCACCCCCTCGCGTACAAGGTCTACCCTTCGTTCGGTGAACATCAACTCCAAGGCCACACCCGGGTGTGCGCGACCAAACTCGGCCAGCAAAGGCAACAACACGCTGTAGCCGAAGGCACGCATGCTGGTGATGCGCAAGCGCCCCTGCAGCGCATTGCCCTCCTTGCGCAACGCCATGCGTGCTGTATTCGCGGCTTCGTGCACGACCTGGGCCCGCGCAGCCAGAGCGCGCCCGGCCTCGGTCAACCCCAGCGAGCGGGTGGTGCGTGCTAGCAGTGTCTGGCCGACTATCTGCTCCATGGCGGCCACGCGGCGGCTGACGGCCGCTCGCGTCAGCCCCAGCTGGCGCGCTGCGCGTGAAAAGCTGCCGGCGGCGACCACACGGGCAAACAACTCCAGCGCGTTGGCATCCAACGTCGAGGTTTCGCGATGGCGGTGCAATCGGGTTGCGGACAAAGCAGGCGCGTCTTTTGGTGAGTTCATGTAAACAGTGTGACTCAAAAATTATGTCTATTCAACAAGTTAGTACAAATCTACCATGCAGCTTCATGAACCACCTGTTTGGAGACGCTATGTCCTTTGCCTTGTCCGCCGCCGCCCCTGTCACGTATGTGAGGACTACGTTGGAATCCCCCGACCAAGCACACCTGCACGCCCATCTGCCATTCCAGGATCAACCCGACCCGCAGGCCGCGGAGGTCGGCATGGGCGCGGTGCAATTTGCCGCCACGGATGGTCATGCGCTGCACGGGCACTGGTTTGGGCCGCAGCTTCGTCCCGCCCATGCGGTGGCGGTCATGGCGCCCGCCACCGGTGTTCCGCAGCGCTACTACCACGCCTTTGCCCGATGGCTGGCCACACGTGGTTATGCGGTGCTGTGCTTTGACTACCGCGGTATGGGAGCGCACAGCAGCGCCGGTGGGCGCACCGGCATGCGCGAGTGGGTGCGCCACGACCTCTCGGGGGCATTGGCCTGTGCGAAGGCGCGTAGCACCCAAAGCGACCAGCATTTGCCCGTGCTGTGGGTCGGGCACTCCTTGGGAGGCAACGGATTGCCATTGGTACAGGGGCTTGAGCACATCAACGCAGTCATTACCCTGGGTTCCCAGTTCGGGTACTGGAAACTGTGGCCGCGCGGATGGCACCGCCAGGTTACCCGTGGTTTTTTTGGACGCTGGGTTCCGCTGTGTGTGCGTCTTACGGGGAAGCTGCCGGGCTGGGCGCTGGGGGGTGGCGAGGCACTGCCCGGGGCCGCCGCCATGGACTGGGCACGATGGGGCATGTCGCCGGGATACTTTCGCGATGACCCGGCGTGCGAGGGCTGGTACCAGCCGGATCAATTTCAGGGTCACATGCAGCTGTGGAGCATTGACGACGACAAAACATTTGGTCCGGTAGGTGCGGTGGACGCACTGGCGGCGTGCTTTGGTCAGAGCGGGGGCCAAGTCGAGCGCTTGCACCTGCACCCGCGTGCGGTAGGGCGCAAAGCGGTCGGACATTTTGGTGTGTTCCAGCGCGTGGCGGAAGCGAAAATTTGGCCCCTGGTGTTAAAACACATCGAGGCCAAGGTGCCAGGCTTACGCCCGGGGGTAGGCGTTACTTCCTAGTCACGCCGTGTCATACGACCGATACGAATTCAAGCGCGTGAAGGCAAGCCACGCGCCGGGGATATGTGTGTTGGATCGAACTCCAGCCCGATGTGATCCAGAATTTGCCGGATGCCTGCGTTATGCGCGATGAATGAATTCGATGGACTCCTTCGGAGCGAGCAAAGCGACCGCTGCAATGACTCCTATCGTCAGGAAGCACCGCTTGTTTGGGCCAACAGCCGACCTTAGCGAATGACTGGTATCTGGTACTTGGTTGGGTAGAACTCTCCAGGACATTGATGAAGCAACCGCGGAACGGGAGCAGTCGTTGACGCAATCGGATAGCTTCGCGGTAGAGTCTGACGCATTGACACTTTGAGGAATCTCCATGAAAAGTCATTTGCTATCTATGCTGATTTTGATTCTTGCACTTGGTTTCTAAGCATTCGCCTCAGGAACCAGCGCGGGAGGTGCCTTGGTTGTTGGCGGCATTCTCGAAATTTGGTTTTGGGTGCGCGCATCGCGAAAGGCCCCACCTGAGAAGCCTGTACCCCGGTAAATGCTTCAATATTGCGAGACTCGCTGCGAGTCTGGAAGCGACCGCAGGTATGGGCCAACTGCCGACTTTGGTATTTGACCGCTTTCTGGAAGGTAATTGTTCTCGCTCGGAAATCCTGGGACTACGATGCTGGAGACCCGCATCGGGGCGGGAACTGCCGCTGACCACCGTCCGGTATCGGGTAAGACAGCTTCATAATTTCCGAGTCCAGTAAGCAGCCGTTCGTCTCGGTCGCATAAGAGCCCAAAGCTGACTTACGACTGGCTAAAGGTGCGACATAGATTCACTGCTCCAGAAACGGCCGCTATCCCACTGCGGTTTCTGTAAGCAGGGCCATCAACGCTCGTGCGCCTGGCACTCTCACTTGCCCGTCATCGGCCGATTGCCGAGCGCTCCTTCCGACGCTGCTTTCAGCAGGCGGCGAAACGACGGGCATTCCATATGGCTGGGGTGTGGACACCTGGCGGCGTGCTTCAGGCCGTTGCTCATGGCGCGCAGGCGCCGGATGGTGGCATCCACTTGCTCTGCCTTGGATTGCAGCATGCCGCGGTCAATGTTGGGCCGCTTGTCCGACGTGAACATGTGGGCGATCTCGTCCAGCGAAAACCCGGCCGCCTTGCCCAGCGAAATCATCGAAAGCTGATCCAGCACAAGCGGATTGAATTGGCGCTTCAGGCCGTGGCGCCCAATTGGCGCTATCAGCCCTCGCTCCTCGTAGTACCGAAGGGTCGATGGCGGCAGGCCAGAGCGCTTGACGACTTCGGAAATGTCCATGTTACAAAAAAACTCTTGACCTCAAGTTGACTTGAGTTTGTACATTACTTTCAACGAACCGAACTGTCAACCTGAAAGGCTCCCCCATGATCCCCTTCGCGGAATATTCCCGAGTGATTGCTATAGGCATTGGCGCGACCGTTGTGATGGATTTATGGATCCTGATGCTCAAGTGTCTTGATGTGCCCACGCTGAACTTCGCCATGGTGGGCCGCTGGGTCGGCAGCATGCCCAAGGGCCAATGGATGCATGACCCGATTTCCAAGGCGGCGCCCGTACCCGGCGAATTGGCCCTCGGCTGGACCGTCCACTACGCCACCGGCGTTGCCTTCGCCGGCATCTTGGCGGTGGTGGCCGGCCAACAGTGGTTGCACGCGCCTTCTGTTGCCCCGGCGGTCTTGGTCGGCATGGTCACCGTGGTGTTCCCGTTCTTTGTCATGCAGCCGGCCTTGGGCTCGGGTGTCATGTCTTCCCGCACCAAGACTCCCTTGAAGAACGTCATCAAGAGCCTTGCCAACCACACCGTTTTCGGCCTGGGCATGTACGTCACCGCTGTCGCCATGTCGATTTGGCACTGATGTCCGAACGCTTCCAACCATCTCAAAAGGAGTAAATCATGAAAAAAATTGCAGTCATCTACCACAGCGGGCTCGGTAACACCGAGGCATTCGCCAAGCATGTCGTGATCGGCGCCCATTCTGTGCCTGATACGGAAGTCAGCCTGCTCAAGGCCACCGACATCACGGCCACCCCTGATGTCCTGCTCGACTTCGACGGCTTCGTTTGGGGTTCGCCTACCTACCTGGGCGGCGTCAGCGGTCCGTTTAAGTCGTTCATGGACGCGACTGGCCGTCTGTGGCGCACCCATGCCCTCAAGGGCAAGCTGGCCTCCGGCTTCACGGTCTCGGCCCTGCCGTCGGGCGACAAGCAGTCGACGCTGATCTCGATGTTCACCTTCTCCATGCAGCATGGCATGATCTGGGTAGGCAACCCGTTCGCACTTGCCGCGTTTAACCAGGGTGTTGCACAGCTTACCGCCGCGGGTGGATCGATTGCATGGCACATCGGGCCGTTTGGTGGAGTTGTGGTTGACTCGTTATCTGTTCCAGACTCTGCAATGACCACGCAGATTGTCAACGGGGGGCCAATGACATGGGGCACTATCTACGCCATGCTTAAGGCAATCCCCGGTGTAGTGTCCGCA
>CAZMXB010000135.1:0-4083 GCA_964569855.1 uncultured Rhodoferax sp. | reverse complement strand
TTTGGCACTGCTGGCGCAGCAGCATCGGCGTCCGGCATGATGGCGCAAGCCGCGCACACCAGTGGACCGCAAAACTTTGCGCCTGGCGACGTGCGCACCGCCGAAGCGTTCGGCAAGAACTTCGCCGACACGGTAGCCCGGATGTCGGAGCAGGAATAAGAGGTGGCCTGATGTTTCCCGCTCGTGCAGCGCCGATTCTGTTCGGCTTCATCTTGTCCGGATTGATGTCCCTCGTGATCTCCGGCATCTCTACCTACCGCGCAGTCGGCGTGTCCGTCAACTTCTTCCAGCTGTGGACCAGTGGATGGCTGATGGCCTGGCTGATCGGCTTTCCGCTGGTGTTGGTCGTCGCGCCCATCACGCGGCGCGTCGTTCAGCGGCTAGTGCGGGCGCCGGCCTGACAATGCCGAAGGGCGCATTCACCTTGCAAGCCTCATTCTCTTGCCATTTGGGGAGCCGAACAACGGATGGGCGGGGGCCTACACTTCACCTCCGGTCTGATTTGACTACACCAATCCCGAGAATTACATGCGCTATGTCTACACCCTGGTCCTTTTCCTCGCAGCCTCTTCGGCTGCCTTTGCTCAGTCAAGTTTCACGCGAAAGAATCCACCTGGTCCTCACTCCGTGGGCTTCCAGGTCGTCGAGCAGTACGACTTTTCGCACGGCTACCGCGGGAAGGCTGACCTGGACACCGGCAAACCCATTACCGGGCAACGGGCTCGCCCAATTCAGACTCTGATCTGGTATCCGGCAGAAAAGGGCGCGTCGCGCAATCTGCAGGTGGTCGACTACTTCAAGCTACGCGCCACCACGGACAATTTTGAGATGTCGCCGGCGGAACGGGCTGCGGCCGAGGCCAAGCAGATCCAGGGTAGGATCGGGCAGCTGTCCCCTGATCGGGCCAAGGCAGAACTCGCCGCCCCAATGCTGGCCCGCCGCGATGCCGTGGCCAGCGCCGGCAAGTTCCCGGTGGTCATCTATGCGCCCAGCTTCAGCGCAGAGGCCTTCGAAAATGCAGACCTCTGCGAGTACCTGGCCAGCCACGGCTACGTGGTGATCTCCAGTCCCAGCCTTGGCCAATCCTCTCGCGATATGACCACCGACTTGGAGGGCATTCAAGCCCAGGTTGGCGACATCCAATTCCTGATCGGGTACGCACACAGCCTGAAGCAAGTGGACACCAGCCGCATTGCGGTGGCGGGTTTCAGCTGGGGCGGTCTGGCGAACTCCCTGGCGGCGGCCAAGGACACCCGCATCGGCGCCTTGGTGACGCTGGACGGCTCGGCTCGCTCTTGGCCCGACATCATCAAGCAGTCGCGCTACCTGACGCCCGCCCGCGCCACCGCTCCCATGCTGTACCTCGCGGCCACGCCCAAGGACGTGGAGGACACCGCCGCTGACGTCAACATGGACACCAGCTTTCTGGCCAAAATGAAGTACGCGGACCTATACCGGGTCACATTCGCCCCGTACGTGCATTCGAACTTTGCGGTGATGTTCGGCCAGCGCCTGCTGGCTGAGTCCCAATACGGCAACTACGACAAGGACGAGCTGTCAGTCGCCAACGCCTGGGTGGAGACCTATGTGCGCCGCTTCCTCGATGCCTATATGAAAGGGGATGCGTCCAGCCGCGCTTTCCTGGACACCCCAGCGGCAAAGACGGGCGCGCCTGCGCACCTGTTCACGGTCAATGTATCGCACTCCAAAGGCGCGCCGCCCAACCGCGCAGGATTTGCGTCCGAGCTCGCCAGCAAAGGGTTTGACAATGCCGTGGCCATCTACAAGGCCCTTCAGGCGGCTGAACCCGACTTTTCAATCTCGGAGAGCGAGTTGAATAACTGGGGATACAGGTTGCTTGGCGGCGAAGACACGCGCGGCGCAGTTGCGATCCTGAAGGTGGCCGCGACAGCATTCAAGGACAGCTGGAATGCCCACGACAGCCTGGCTGAGGCGTATGCCGCAAATGGCGACAAAGACCTGGCCATTGCCGCCTACCGCGAATCGGTGCGTCTCAACCCGAAGAACACCAGCGGCCTGGAGCAGCTGAAGCGGCTGGAGGCGAAACCCTGATTCGGTCCGAGTCCCGCATGCCGAAGTGGGCGAACGACCGCTCTTGGCAAAGCGGGGGCAGAGATTTTCGATTTGCCTCCACCAAACCGGTCAGTCAAACCGACGTATCAGGGGCAGCTTTCTGGTGAAGATTTTGCAATTGCAGGCACCCCCAATTGGCCAACAGCTGACTTCGACTGCGAAACTCGATTGCCGTCGTTTGACGTCCTGGGGACTCTGTTGGGCTCACTTCATGCGAGTGCAAGCTCGACAAACCTCTCCGGAGTGGGCACCGTCGAGGCTGTGTTCATCTTCCACCACGAGTATTCGACGTTTTCTTATGTCGGCTTCATAAAGGCTGCTGGACGGAAAAGACCACGGTGAACTTTGCGCCCCAGCCAGACGGCGGTCCCAACGCTTTAAAGTTCCGGTTTGGGAATGGGAATGTTGGGTGAACATGTCTTGGTCGGAACCCATGTGACTTAAGAATGTGACGGGTTTCCAGGTGGGTCAGTTCGCTTGCGCACATACAGGTGCACAGGGCTCTACCTAAACTTACTTCTGGCCGAATACTGTCGGTCGCTAGCTGATGGCAGTTTGTTCGCAGCAAGAAAGGGCTCCCATGAAAAGTTCGTTCGCGAAACCTTCTTTGCGTTTCCGCGGAATTGTTGCGGTGTCCAGTACCTCTGCGGGCGGCTTCACATCGCAATGATTCACACAGATTTTTCCGAGCTCAGCGACGCCACGCTGTTGCGTCAACAGGCAGAAGCAATCTTTCAAGAACGTTCTGGGCAGCTTGTCGCAGGAACTATCCCTGTGGAGCGCCGTAGGGCCCCGCACATGCAACACGACCTGGGCGTGCACCAAATCGAACTGGAACTGCAAAACGAAGAACTACGCACCGCACGAAGTGCAATCGAAGCGTCCCGTGCGCGCTATTTGGAGTTGTACGACTTTGCCCCCGTGGGCTATTGCACTTTGGACGCCAAAGGTTTGATTTTGCGCGGCAACCTGAAGGTCGCGACTCTGTTGGGCTTACCCCGCGTCGCTTTGCTGAAGCGCCCTTTCGTGAACTTCATTTTTAAAGAGGATCGGGGCCTGTACACCAGCTTGCACAGCCACTTACTGGCAACACGCCAGCCGCAGGATTGCGAATTGCGCATGCTGGACCGGCACGGCCTCCCGTTCTGGACCAATTTGGTAACTACATTTGCCGCGTCGGAAGATGGTGTTGCGGTGGTGCGTGTGGTAGTGACCGATGTATCCAGCCGCAAGCAGGCGGAATCCGATCTGCGCCGGGCCGCAAGTGTGTTCACACACTCTGGGGAAGGCATCCTGATTACCACGAGCAACGGCACAATTGTCGATGTCAACGATGCTTTTTGCCGCATCACCGGCTACCGCAGGGAAGAGGTTCTCGACCAGAACCCACGACTCTTTAGGTCCGGACGACAGGGAGCCGACTTTTATAGAGCACTGTGGGAAGCCCTTGCCACCCATGGGCAGTGGTGCGGAGAAATGTGGAATCGGCGCAAGAGCGGCGAGGAGTATGCCCAACTGCTCACCATTAACGCGGTATGCGATGCGCGCGGCGTTACACAACAGTATGTGGCGCTGTTCGCTGACATCACGGCCATCAAGGAACACCAAAGCCAGCTCGAGAGGATCGCCAATTTCGACTCGCTGACCAATTTGCCTAACCGTTTGCTGTTGGCCGACCGTTTGCAACTGGCCATGGCGCAGGCGGTACGGCGAGGCCAGCTGGTCGCAGTGGCCTATCTGGACGTCGATGGATTCAAGGGTGTCAACGATCGATACGGGCACGATGTGGGTGACCAGCTACTCGTTCATCTGGCCACTGCAATGAAGGACACCTTGCGAGAAAGTGACACGCTGGCCCGGATTGGGGGTGACGAGTTTGTGGCGGTCCTGGTCGATCTGGATGGCGTCGAAGGCTGTATGCCGATGCTGACCCGGCTTCTTGAAGCCGCTTTTGCGCCAGCGACATTGGGCAACGGCGTGCTGCAAAGC
>CAZMXB010000134.1:12365-12855 GCA_964569855.1 uncultured Rhodoferax sp. | reverse complement strand
CGGCAGCGAACGCCGTCCGCAAGACTTTGACACCGTGGCTCTGAACGATTCTGCTTCACTGGAGAAGCGGTTTGGCCATGAGTGGACCAGCGCCATGGAGAGCATGGAACTGGCCACGGGCGCTTCGCCCGCATGGGACCATGCAGCCTTTTTGGCGGGCAAACAAACACCGGTATTCTTTGGCTCTGGAGTCAACAATTTCGGGGTGATGGAAGTACTGGACGCACTGGTGGATCTGGCCCCCTCACCCGGCCCGCGCACCAGTTCTTTTGTGGTCAACAAGCAGCCGGTGGTCAAGCAGGTACAGCCCGAGGACGACGCCTTCAGCGGCGTGGTGTTCAAGGTGCAGGCCAACATGGACGCCAACCACCGCGACCGTATCGCCTTTGTGCGCATGGCATCCGGCAAATACACACCAGGCAAGAAACTCAAAGTCATTCTCACCGCCAACTAACTGCGCCCAACCAGCGTGGTGACCTTCATGAGCCAC
>CAZMXB010000134.1:3640-12355 GCA_964569855.1 uncultured Rhodoferax sp. | reverse complement strand
CGAGGCTGTGGAAGAGGCCTACGCGGGCGACATCGTCGGCTTCACCACCCACGGCGGCGTGCAGCTGGGCGACACCATTACCGACGGCACAGTGAATTTGCTGTACACCGGACTGCCTTTCTTCGCGCCCGAAATGTTCATGACCGTGGTGCTGCGCAACCCGCTGCGCACCAAACAGTTGCAGCAGGGCCTGGCCCAGTTGGGCGAAGAGGGAGCGATCCAGGTGTTCCGTCCCGAGATCGGCGGCAACATGCTGCTGGGCGCTGTTGGTCAGTTGCAGTTTGAAGTCGTGCAACACCGCCTCAAGGGCGAATATGACGCCGACATCCGGCTGGAAGGCTGCCAGTACACCGGCGCACGCTGGATTACGGCCGACACCCCCGCCGAACTGAAAGCCTTTTGCGATGCCTACCCCATGCGCATGGCGCGCGATGCGGCTGACACGCTGGCCTATCTGTGCACCAGCCCGTATGACGTGCGACTGGCGCAGGAGCGCTTTCCCAAGATCCATTTCCATCCGCTGCGGGAACATGCGGGGCTGGCGCTACAGACCGCTGGCTAAGGATGTTGCCCCCACGCTCGCCCACTGCGTGCGGCTCTCTGCCCCCCGAGAGGGCTAACTCGCCTTGGGGCGGCCCGGCGCTGCGGCCTGTTGTCCCATGCTTGTCACTATGAAGCCAATTGCTGACTGGCCCGCCTCCGAACGGCGAGACATCGTCGGTGTGTTCACCGATATCGATGACACTTTGACCACCAAAGGCGCCATCACCCCCGACGCGCTGCAGGCGCTCACCGACCTCAAGGCTGCAGGAAAGCTGGTCATCGCCACCACCGGTCGGCCCATCGGCTGGTGCGCGCCGCTCATGACCGGCCATGCGCCGTGGCCAGTTGATGCCATGGTGGCCGAGAATGGCGCGGTTGCGTTCGTGCACGCGCGTACGGCAGGCTATACCAAGCAAATCGGCATGAAGCCCTCGTGGAATAAGGATAGTTCGCTATCAAAACTATACCAGCAGGATGCAGTGACACGTGCCAGTAACGCGTTGCGCATGCAAAAGATCGCTACCCGGGTGATGTTTGAAGTGCCCGGCGTCTTTGTCACCCGCGACAGCATGGGCCGCGAAACCGACCTGGCCTTTGACTACCATGAACACGCCCGCCTGACACCCGAAACAGTTCAGAAAGTGCAGGCCCTGTTACAGGGATTCGGCATGCACACCACCGTCAGCAGCATCCACATCCACGGCTGCTTTGGCAACTTCGACAAATGGCAAGGCGCTAACTGGATTGTTCGGGAGTTGCTGGGTCGCGACCTCGCACAAGAACTTGACCAATGGGTGTTTGTGGGTGATTCGGGCAACGACCAGGCCATGTTCGAGCACTTCACCCACAGCGTGGGTGTGGCCAACATCCAGCGCTTTGCGCAGCAGCTCGCGCACCTGCCGCGCTACGTCACATCCAGTGAGCGCGGGGCGGGCTTTGCCGAGGTGGCAGCAGCGATCATCGGTGCAGCGTCCCCGGACGCTTAGGCGACTGCATGCCGCGCAAGCCTGAAAGCATGGCGTGCACCAATTGGCGCGTGTCGGCAAGTGCCAATGCAGCATCTCTATCGGTCTGATGTGCCAGTGCCTCCACCGCGCCGTACAACAGACCCAAAATCAAGCGCGCTTGCAGGCGCACATTGCCAGCGG
Source organism: uncultured Rhodoferax sp. (assembly GCA_964569855.1). Taxonomy (GTDB): domain Bacteria; phylum Pseudomonadota; class Gammaproteobacteria; order Burkholderiales; family Burkholderiaceae_C; genus Allorhodoferax. Next base: position 10,664 of record CAZMXB010000134.1, on the reverse strand, counting down.
GCAAATAGCCCAGTGTCTGCAAACCACGCACGGCTTGCGCCATGGCGCCCAAACCTTGGCGTTCGCGAATTTCCAGCCAGGCCTGGGTGCCCAGCACGGCCGGTGCGTCGGTCAGGGCGATGCGTCGACCCTCAGGGTTCAGGCCAGCCTGCAAAAAAATATCCATTGCGTCCAGAAAGGCTTGCCAGGGATCAGCCCCTGCCGCCAGCGCCTGGGTCCGCGCCGTGGCGGTGAGCGTCACCAGAGCGGCGTCCAGCTCTTCGGCCACCGCAGCAAATAAACCCTTTTTGTCGCCAAAGTGGTGGTAAAGCGCGCCGGTGGTCACCCCGGCTTCGGCACAAATAGCGCCCAGGGATGTGGCCTCGTAACCCAACTGGCCAAACAACCTACGGCCTGCCGAACGCAGCGCCGCCTGGGTGCCGGCCGCGTTGTTCTTGCGTCCGTCAACCGCTGGCACGGGCTCCTGGGCTGCGATGTTTGTGTACGCGTTGGCGGAAAGCTTGGGACTGGACTTGTTTTGTCGCATAGGTGACTATTATACATAACGTAATTATGTATTCTATCGACTTGTACCAACGACAACCCAGACAATCCCGTCTTTTCAAGGAACACTCCCATGCACATCGCCGCCCAAGTTCTCGCCGGACTTGTCTTGTTGATCCACATCTACATCTTCCTGTTGGAGACCGTGCTGTTCGACAGCCGCGGCCGCAAGGTGTTTGGCCTGACCCGGGAAAACGCCGCCATCATGAAGCCCGCGATGTCCAACCAGGGTTGTTACAACGGCTTTCTGGCGGTGGCGCTGGCCCTTGGCTTTTTGCTGCCCGACGCTGCGACCGGACGGGCGTTCACAATTTATGGCCTGGCTTGTGTGGCCGTGGCGGGCATCTGGGGTGCCATGACGGTGCAAATCCGCATCTTGTTTGTCCAGACCGTGCCGGCGGTTCTGGCTTTGGCGGCCCTGTTTCTAGCCTAAACCACTTCCAGCAACCAGGTCCGAAATGCCCGCATCGCGGGTGTCGCCTCCCTGGACAGTAGCCGGGTCAGCCAATAGCCGCCCACATCCACCTCCAGATCAAAGGGCTGGGCCAGGCGGCCCTGGTGCAACTCCCGCAGGAACATACGCGGCGGGGCCAGCGCGACGCCCTCGCCCACCATGGCGGCCTGCACCATCAGGGCCGAGGCGTCAAACATGGGCCCACGCGGCGTGATGCCGCTGGCCCCCGCCGCACGCAGCCAGGTCTGCCAGTCTTCATTCCGGTAAGAGCGCAGCAACGTGAGCTTGCTCAGGTCATCCGGGTGGCGCAATTGCTCCAGCACGGTGGGCGCACAGAGGGGCGACAGGGGTGCCGCCATCAGGTGGTCGGCCTCTACGCTGCGCCAGGCGCCGTCGCCAAACCGGACGCAGTAGTCCAGGCTTTCGGCCGATACATCGACCTTGTTGTTGTGGGTCAGCAAGCGCAGCTCGATACGCGGGTATTGGCTGCGAAAGTCAGCCAGCCGCTCCAACAAAAAGCCCACCGCAAAGGTGCCCACCACACCCACCGTCAGCACTTCCATCGGCCCACCGGTCCGAAACGCATCAATTTGGCGCTCGATACGCGCAAAACTGTCGGCCACCGTTGGCGCCAGGCTTGTACCTTCGTCAGTTAGCACCAAACCACGTGCGGTACGGCGAAACAGCGCTCGACCGATGTACTCCTCCAGCGCCTTGACCTGGTGACTGACGGCTGCCTGGGTCACACACAGTTCGTCAGCCGCCCGGGTGAAGTTCAGATGCCTTGCGGCGGCGTCGAAGGCCCGCAGGGTATTCAAGGACAAACGGCTCAAAGGCATGTTTGTCATTAGATTAAATATGGACACATACCAAAAATCATAGCTTGTTGCTTGTCGCCGTTTCGACAGAATGCGGCTTTCTTTCACAACGAGGCAATACCATGGATATCGACACAATTAACCGGCGCCAGGCCCTTCTGGCAGCAGGCGCCAGCCTGCTACTCCCCTTTCCAGGGATGGCCTGGTCGCGCGTACTGCCCGCGTCCGACCTCCAGGCTCTGGCTGCACTGGAGCGTAAAGTGGGCGGGCGTTTGGGTGTCGCCTTGCTGGACACCGGTAGCGGGCAGATGGTTGGCCACCGGCTGAATGAGCGTTTTGGCATGTGCTCCACCTTCAAGATGCCACTGGCCGCCGCGATACTGCGCGAGGTCGACCAGGGCCACCTGCGTCACGACCAATGGGTACCGTACGGAGCAGCGGATGCGGTAGCCCACGCTCCCGTCACCCAGAAACATTTGCAGCGCGGTGGCATGACGGTGGTGGCACTGGCCGAAGCAGCCCAAACCACCAGCGACAACGTAGCGGCCAACCTGCTGCTGAAGCTCATTGGCGGGCCTGCCGGGTTCACGGCCAATCTGCGCGCGGCGGGTGACGCCATCACACGGCTGGACCGGTATGAGCCCCACATGAACCACGTGAAGGGACCGGACGAACGGGACACTACGACCCCCGCCGCCATGGCCCGCACCACTGAGCAGCTATTGACAACCAACTGGTTGTCCAGCGCATCCAGGGAATTGCTGATTGGCTGGATGGTCGCCACCACCACTGGCGAGTTGCGCTTACGGGCGGGCCTGCCCAACAACTGGCGTTCCGGTGACAAAACCGGCACCGGCATGGCACCGGGGATGCCGGACAAATACAACGATGTGGCGATTGCCTGGCCACCGGGCAAAGCCCCCTTGATCATCAGCGCCTTCTACGAGACGGCGCGGCCGCACAAGGGAGGCATGCGCGATGAGGACCAGGCCGTGCTGGCCGAAGTGGGTCGCATTGCTGCGGCCTGGAGTCGCACCATTTAGCAATTGTTCAAACAATACACACCCAGCTTGGTCTGTTCTGTGCCAGTCGCACTCTTTGCCAACGCATCCCTGGCCCTTCAACTTCTGCGATGCTGGTGCCTACGTTCTGCACGCAGCAAACTCGTTGGTAGCTCTAGATCACAACAGGCGTGCCGCCCAAACGCGCGAGCAACCAGAAGCTTCCCAATCCAATGGCACCCCAAGATGCCGCCACACCCCCCGACCGCACCAGTTGGAGCGTGAGTGGGGGGCTCAGCGGCAGCTTATAGAGCATTTGTCCCATCATCCGTGCGCCGCCCCAAGCCATCGCGATAAAAAGGCCTTGGCCAATCTCGATGCCGAGGTTGAAACCCAGCAAGCTTGTCACTTGGTAGACCCCGTGCAGGCCCATTTGCGCCATTGCCCCGGCAAAGCCCAGACCATGCAAAAGTCCACAGGCCCAGACCAAGGTGGTGCGCCAGCGCAGGGGCATATCCGTTCGGAGTAAGTTGAGAGCCGCCAAGATCACGATGCTGGCGGCAATTCCGGGCTCCACCCACGCCGGGGATGCCTTTAACCATCCCAGCAGGGAAGCAAACAAAGTGATGCTATGCGCGACGGTAAAGCTGGTGAGCAATGCAAACCAATCGCGAAATGCCCGCACGCCCACCATCAACGTCAGCAAAAACAGCAGATGGTCCCAGCCCAGTAGGATGTGCTCAATCCCCAAAGCGCCGTAGTGCACCAGCACCTCGAATGGGGACTGGAAGAACCGGTGGGACGGCTGCAGGGGGGTGAGCACGGCCGCCTCCATGTCAGCGCCCCGGCTGAGTTTGAGTGTCAACTGCTTCTCGTCAGCGAAAGATCCGAACAAATCGGTGTGGATAGCAACCGCCTCGCCTTGGGCGCCGAGTTTGTGCCGCATGAGGACCAGAAAGTGGCGGGCACCGCCATTCAATTGAGTTGCCACTGCTGCCCCTGACAGGCTCGCACGCTCGTCAGGCTCGGCAATCACTTGCAAGACCTGAACGGGGGTGCGCACACCCGCGTCATGGACAGCGAAGCGGTCAGAGACTTGCGCCGCCAGTGTGTCCCGGTGGCGCATCAATTCCGCCTCTGACAAACGGCCGTCACGGTTGTCGTCGACACCGGTCATGGCAGAAGTCGGCACCGCTAGAACCACAAAGGCTGCGTCTGCCACCACATTCACACTGCCCTGCTGCGCAGGCATCAGGTGGGCGTGGCTGAAGACGGTCGCTGCCCCCAGCAACATGCCCAGCGCCGCATGGAGAAAGCTTCCAAGGTACGTGCGCAGCGCCATATTCACCCACCCAGCGGTGGCATGACACTACCCGTTGTCGTCACCGTGCCCTTGACACAGCGCTGCAGGAAGGGGTAGCTGTCTGTTGCGAAGTAGTGGTAGATGCCGAGCGGGAACTCTGGTGTCACACCGGTGCGTCCATTGCACTCATCGAGGTCACCCAAACCGGCAACATATTCCCAGTCTTGCGCGAAGGTGCCTAGCGGGGCCACCGTCGTCGCGGGGCGGGTCGCGCTGACAGTCGTCTTGAGTTGGTAGCTTCCGGTCATGACTTTAAGCGCCGATCCGGCATTGGTGGCCACGCTGTAGCCATAACGCGCGTAGATGGGGAAGCCATCGGCTGCCCAGCCTATCAGGGTCATTTTGGTCGGGCCGCCACCACGCAGGGCTATAAATCCTTCGGGCATGCCGTGGTAGTGGTACTGGCCACCGGGTTGCACATGGGCGTTGTTGGTGTCGGCACCAAACTTGAACACGCTCTGCGTCAGTGCTTCAATGCTCCAGGCCCCGCTATTGCCGATCAGGCTGCAACTGCTGGTCGAGGTTGCGCCTGCGGGGCAGGTGCCGGCTGTTGCAGCGTCGATCTTGACGCCGTTGAGCACATAGCCCGTTGCCCCGGCTGGCCCGCCCAGCGTGGTGGAAGTTCCACGGTAGGTGGGGGCCAGAGTGTAAGTGGCTGCGACCGACTGGGCTGCGATGGCGTTGGGGTTGTTGGCGTTGGGGAATGTGCCGACGGCGTGGTCGGGAACGCCATTGGCCGCCAGCACACGTGACGTACCCGTGCACTGCCAGTTTGCCATGCTGGTGAGCGAGCCCAGGGTTGAGCTGTTGACGGCGCTATATTGGTATGCACACTCCACCCCAGCCGTGGTTACCGCACCTGTGCTGGTTCCAGCCGATGGGGTGACCGCTACGGTGCCCGAGGCAGCGCTTGTGCCGGCCGCATTGGTGGCTGTCACACTGCAGATGTAGTTGGTGCCATTGGTCAGACCCGACACCACAACCGGGCTGGCAGTGGCGGTGCCTGTCTTGGATGTGCTTGCCGCCGTACAGGTGGCGGTATAGGCCGACACAACCAGACTGCTGTTGGCCGCCGCAGGGGTGAACGCAATGCTGACACTGGCATTTCCCGCCGTTGCGGTGCCAATGCTGGGCGCGCCCGGTGCCGAACAGAGACTGGGGGACACCTGGCAGGTGAAGTCGCTCAAGTTGCCCAACAACGCCAGCACATTGCCAGTGACAGGCCCCAATCCGTACACCTTGCCGTCCGACACGCCCAACGCAGTCTGTGTTTCCGGATAGTAACGGTAGACAAAGCTGGCAGTGGTCAGGTTCGTCTTTTTTCCCGGAAACAGAGTCGGATACGCACCCTCGGCCCAGTCAAAGAGGGCGGTAGCGTCTATGCTGCCCGCTGAAGCCGTCGTCGCGGCGACAGCCGTGGCTGCACGGCTGGTGACCGCACTGGCCTGAACGCGCGCATCGCTGGCTGTGGCCAGCAAGGCGGAGGCCACCGTGCACTGGTCGCCGACCCATTGGTAAGCTCCAGAGGTGATGGCACTTTCAGTGCACTGGTTCGCAGCAACCCGGGATGACGCTGTGCTTTGCAGCGAAACCATTACGTTCGGCGGAACGGTGCCCAAGCCGCTATCGGCACCGCCGCATCCTGCCAGGCAGGCTACCGCTCCTGCGACCGGGCTCCAGAAACTAGAAATACGCATGTCTGACTCCATGGGGTTAAGCAACACCCGCACTGTGATGTCGAAATGTGGAGAAAATATGGAGTTAAAGGCAGCGAATGTCAGCGTTGACCGGTTGCAGACCCGGCAAATGCAGGCTGCACTTTTGGCACATACATCAGCGCCGGGCAGCCAACTGGCGCATCAGCGAATAGGCCACCGCCCCCAACACCAATACGCCCAGACCCAACACCAACCACAGCAGCACGCTGCGCAATGACGTTCCAGCGGGCAGCCAATCCGGCGCCGCAGTTGCCAACGCTCCGGCAGGTCGTTCCTCTACAAGGGTCACGTTGGCCAGCGGCAAGGTATTCAAGCGATCGGGTGCGACCGAGCCCAGCACGGATGTCTCCACGGATGCGGCATCGGTGTGGGAACGACCCACCGCCAGCGTAAACGGTCCCGCCCCCGACGCCAGAAACGCCAGTTGCAGCGGCGCAAATTCGAGTGTGGCCTGCAAACCAGCGGGCGGCAGGGCAGCGCCCTGACTGGCCTCCACCCGCAAAGCGCGGAACGAAGCACCATGCAACGGTGTCGGCGGATTGCTGGAGCCTTGCCCCACGGTGTCGAGCCGGTAGACCACGGTCGATGCGAGCGTGCGCCAGGGCTGCGCTGCGTCCACGCGGCTCTGGATGCGTACTGGAACCAAAGTGTTGTCTTGCACCGCCTGTAAGTGCAGGGCTGCCAGGGGAGTGGCAAACGGCAAGGCCCAGGTCAGCCCGCCCTTGGAGTCGGGCGTGCCGGGCGGCAGGGTGGCACGTAGCGGAGCAGGGGTCGATTGTGCTGACGCCACCCGGCCAGCCAGTGCGCGCAACACCACACCGCTCTGCCCGGGCCATGCCAAGCGCAGGTAACGTCCCTTTAGCTGCAGCGGCTGGTGTAGCTCCAGCGTGTGGTTGGACGGCGCTGCGTCACCATCGAACTGGAACAACGGGCTCTTGGTTCCCACCGTAGTCCAGTCTTTCAGATTTTCACTGGTCGCCACGCCAATGGGCACCAGCGCATTGCGGGGTACGTCAACGGAGAGTTCCAGCGCATCCACCACCTGTTGTTCATTGCGCAGGTCAAACAGGGCCGCTTGCAAAGGCTGGGCACCGGGTGGAGTTGCGCTGGCGGCCACATCCGATGGG
>CAZMXB010000134.1:0-3540 GCA_964569855.1 uncultured Rhodoferax sp. | reverse complement strand
CACCGGCACCTCCACCCGCACCAGACTGGCCTGGGCGGGTAGCGTCAGCGTGCCACGCCACGCAAACTCGGACACCGCTGGCGCCTCGGCAGACCACGCCGCGCCCGACAGGACTGCAAGTCCCAAGCCCAACGCGGCGTACACGCGTGCTCGCCAACCCAACCTCAAGGCCTTCATACCGCTTCCTCCTGCGGGTTTTCGTCCCGGGCGACTGCACTCGGCGGAATCGGCGCGAAGTAGCCCACCACCAGCATCAGCGCGCCCACCGCAATAAAAGCCACGATGCGTTCCGACCCGCCCCGGTTGGACAGGTCGACCAGAAAAAGTTTGGCCACCGTCAGCCCCATCAGCGCGGCACCACCCATCCACACGGGTCGCGCATGGCGGCGGTGCGCCCAGACCATCAGACCCATAGCCATCACCGTCCACAAGATCGAGTACCCGGCCTGGACCAAAAAGGATGCAAACAGACGCCCCGCACTCCATGGCACGCCCCAATATTGGTGAACCACCCGCAACCAGACCGTGTTGACGGCCACAAAGGCCAGGCCCGCCAACACCAGCGTCCAGCGAACACTGGCCAGGCTTTGGGGAACGGCCAGGCCACTGCCGCGCACACGCAGCAGCCAGAGCGCACACGCCGCCAGGGCCAGAGCGACCGTGAGGTCGGTCGGGTTGAGCAGTGGCACATAGGGCAAGGGCTGGGCGTTGCCATTGGAATGCACCGCCACCACCAGTGTGCCCAAAGCCACCGCCGCCACCAGCGGTGCCGCCGCGCGCCAAAGGTACGCGTTGGCAAAACGGTCAAGCGGCCAGCGGCTGCGCAAAACACCATCGGCGTCAAAGAGGGCGCGTGTGGTGAGGGCCAGCAACACCAGCACACTGGCCACCAGAAAGATCACGCCAGCCCAGGCTGTGCCCCGCAACTGCGCTTGTTGCACCGCCCATACCAGCAGATTGCCCACCAGCAGCACAAGCAGCCAGACCCCGCCGCTGTGCACCCACGACCACCAGCGCTGCGGCGCCATGCCGTCCAGCCGCCGCAACGTGACAAAGTGCAACAGCAGTGCCAGTGGCCAGATCAGAGCGCCCCAGGACTGGAACACATGGCGCAACTCCAGCACGCCGTACATCGCCACCAGCACCATGATGGGCATCGAGAACCAGGCTGGAGTGGCCGCCACCGACCAGGGCTTTGGGCGCGCTGGCAAGGCCAGATGGTGCGCCAACCAGGCGCTGCCCAGCCACGCCAGCATTTGCATGTAGATTTGCTGCGCGTGGCTCAGCAGGGGCAACCAGAGTCCGTCTGCATGGGGTGCGGTGCGTCCGATTTCGTGCCAAAGGCCCCATTGCCACCAAAGAAAGCCAGCCCAGAACAGCAACGGGGACAGTGTCTGCTCCAATCTGACAAAGGCCTGCGCCAAGCCAGAGCCTGCCGCCTCCCGCTCAGCGCGTGCCCAATGGCCAATGGCCAGCGCAGACGCCGCCAGCAGACAGGCCCCGACAAACGCCGGATTGGCCAGCGGCCACTCGGAGGCTCGCGGATAGTCAAACGAACCCAAAAAACTCAAGGCCGCAAAGGCCTGCAATGCCAGCCCGGCACAACGCGCCAGCCAACGTTCCTGACGTTGACCCATCCAGTACACGGCGGCCCCCTCGGCGGCCCATACGGCCGCAGTCCAGCGGGCGTCCAGCGCCAGCGGCACCGCCAGAGTTACAAAGCCCAGGCCCAGCGCAACAAAACACTCGGCCAGCCATTGGCCCACACCCGCATCTTTGCGCCGCAACGCCCACCACCCCAGCCGCAGGTACAGCGCGCCCATGGCCAGGGACGAGAAGGCAGTGGCGTATTCAATGTCACGCACCAGGGCGGCCTGCAGGCCCATGGTCACGATGGGAGTGCCAAAAATCAGCGTGGCGTCGACCGCCTGTTTGGGCGTCAGGCCATGGCGGGTGGCGTACATCAGGCTGGCCGCCAGGTACAGCGCAAAAAAGGCCAGCAGAAACGGCTCGGTGCTGGCCAGATGTTCGGGTTGGTACTTCAACACCCCCCAAAGCGTGGCAACACCGAAGGTGGCAAAAAAACCCAGCAGGTTCAACGCCCGCCAGGCCTTGATCCAGGCCACGCTGACGATGGCCGCGCCGAGAAGCAGGTAATAACTGAACAGGCCCACGTGGTCGCCTTGCCCCGTGGACAGCAAAACAGGTGCTGCAAAAGCACCCGCAAAACCGACGAATGCCATGGGCATGGCGTTTTGCATCAGTGCAATGGCGGTGGAAAACGCGCAGACGAGGGCCAACACGCCAAACGCAGCGCCGGCCGGCAGGAACTGGTAGAGCCTGAAGGCGGCAAACACGGTCAGGTACAACACGGCCACCCCCGCCCCCTGCAGGGTGAGGGCGTAGGACAGGCGTTCGGGTCTGCGGGCAACCAGACGGAAACCAAAAACAAACAAGGCAATGCCAGCGGTCCCAATGGCGGCCAGACGCAACTCGGGCGGCAGCAGCGCATTGTCAATGGCGAACTTGGCCAGAAAAGCCAGTCCCACAAACAACACCAGCACCCCCATGCGCACAATGGTGTTGCCGCCCACCAACCAGTCGCGGGCGTACGTAAAAGCCTTTGTTACCAGATCGGGGCCAGTGTCGACCGGCAACCGGGGCTCGACGGGGTCGGTAGCGGTGGCGGCAGAGTCTGGGGTGGCAACCGCCGGCATCGTGTCCGTGAACGCAGGCACAGGCGCCATCTGCGCGTCTTCGTTCGCCGCGGTGAAGGGTTGGCCCCCCACCTCCGTCGCAACAGGCGCAGACACCTTGACAGCAGCCACCGCCTGGGTTGAGTCCACACCCCGTGCAGCCAGCTCACGGGCCACTTCCAGCCGCGCTTCCTTGCGCACCTCGCTGCGCAACATGCGCCCGGCCAGCGCACCCAGCAGAGCTCCCACCAGAAATCCGAAACCACTGTCATGCCGACCGGCATAAAAGCCCAGCAGAGCTCCCCAGATTGCACCCCACAAAACCATGTGAATACCCCTCAATGCGTTTATTCAACACCCGGCCCCGCCGCTGTGGCGCAATCAGTCTAGCCCAATCCGTCAAATAATTTCACGCGCCCGTCCCTGGATTTCACGCCAACATCAGGCCCTTGCCGCTACCATATTCAGCAGTGTCCAGAGCGCCATCGCGAGCATTCACGGCCTCCGGACCCCCTTGAGTCCTCCACTGATTAGGAAAGCGCCATGACCGTCATCACCAACATCGAAGACCTGCGCGTGCTGGCGCAAAAGCGGGTTCCCCGCATGTTTTACGATTACGCCGATTCCGGCTCGTGGACCGAGGGCACCTACCGCGCCAACGAATCCGACTTTCAAAAGATCAAGTTCCGCCAGCGTGTGGCCATCGACATGGACAACCGCAGCACCGCCAGCACCATGATCGGGCAGAAGGTCACCATGCCGGTGGCGCTGGCCCCAGTGGGCCTGACCGGCATGCAGCATGCCGATGGGGAGATCAAGGCGGCCAACGCAGCCAAGAAATTTG
>CAZMXB010000133.1:0-12917 GCA_964569855.1 uncultured Rhodoferax sp. | reverse complement strand
GTGAATACTTTGCGCTCGAAGGCCTGACCGACCTGGTCAACACCATCAAGCAGGTCAAAGCCAACCTGAATGACGACCTGCAGATCATCGGCCTGCTGCGCGTCATGTTTGACCCGCGCATCACCTTGCAGATGCAGGTGAGTGAGCAGCTCAAGGCGCACTTTGGTGACAAAGTCTTTGACTCGGTGATCCCGCGCAATGTTCGGCTGGCCGAGGCTCCCAGCTATGGGTTGCCGGGGGTTGTGTTCGATCCCTCGTCGAAAGGGGCCCAGGCTTTTGTTGCGTTTGCGCAGGAAATGGTGACGCGCATCGCAGCCATGTAAGGATGGTTGCAGTCAATCGACTTATGCGAAATCACGCTCTAGCCCTCGCAACAATTAACTAGTTTGCTCCTTAAATAATAGCAAACCACGGCCTGCCCCATTGTGTCTACCGATACCACCGTCCTCATCCTGCCGGGCTGGCAAAGCTCCGGTCCCGCACATTGGCAAAGCCGCTGGGAAGTTCTGTATGGTGATCAGCGCGTGCAACAGCACGACTGGATGCAACCCCTGCGGGGCGACTGGATGGCGCAGCTGGAAGAGGCCGTATTGGCCGCGCCCGATGGCCCCATTGTCTTGGCGGCCCACAGTTTGGGCTGCATGCTCACGGCCGCCTGGGCTGCACACTCCCGAAATTCCCACCGGGTGGTGGGCGCGCTGCTGGTGGCGCCGGGTGACCCGGAACGCGAAGAGTTACGGTCGGCGCTCAAGAGCTGGTCGCCTATCGTGTTGCAGCGCCTGCCGTTTGCCAGCACCCTGCTCGGCAGCCACGATGATCCCTATTGCAGTTTCGAGCGCGCGCAGCAATTTGCCATCGCCTGGGGTTCACTATTTGTCGACTATGGCCACACCGGTCATATCAACGCCGAATCCGGCTTGGGCGACTGGCCGCAGGGCCGGGCGCTACTGCAAGCATTTCTGAATCCCAAGAAAGAGAGCGCATAACCATGGTCACCAAAAAACCCAAGGGCCTGGGCATGGGTCTGGAAGCACTGCTCGGCCCCAAGGTCCGGGACCGCACGTCGCTGGAAGAGGGGGTGGCCAACTCCGGGTTGCCCAGCACTTTGCTGCTGACCGACATGGTGGCCGGCCAGTACCAGCCCCGCACCCGCATGGACGAGGGTGCGCTGTACGAACTGGCCGAGAGCATCAAGGTCCAGGGCATCATGCAGCCGATTCTTGTGCGTCGCCTGAGCGATGAAAAAGCGCGGTTGCACCGCCAGCCAATGGGTGACGGGCCTGTGCTCCCGCTGTTTGAGATCATCGCCGGCGAGCGCCGTTTCCGCGCCGCCAAACTGGCTGGCTTGGACCACGTGCCCGTGTTGGTGCGCGACGTGCCCGACGAGGCCGCCGCCGCCATGGCGCTGATCGAGAACATGCAGCGCGAGGACCTGAACCCCCTTGAGGAAGCGCAGGGTCTGCAACGCCTGATAAAAGAATTTGGCATGACGCACGAGACTGCCGCCCAGGCGGTAGGTCGCTCGCGCAGCGCCGCCAGCAACCTGCTGCGTTTGCTCAATCTGGCCGACCCGGTGCAGACTATGCTGATGGCCGGCGACCTGGACATGGGCCACGCCCGCGCGTTGTTGTCGCTGGAGCGCGGCACACAAATTACCGCCGCCAACCAGATTGCCGCCAAGAAAATGTCGGTGCGCGAAGCCGAAAGTCTGGTCAAAAAGCTCAGCGCCGAGTTCGAACTGACGCCGTCGGCCAAGCCCAAAAAAGAAAAGTCGCGCGACCTCAAGCGGGTGGAGGAAGAACTGTCGGACCTGTTGATGGCCCAAGTCGAGATCCAGATCAGGAAGCGGGTCAAACGCACAGGACGCATGGAAGAGATGGGCGAGGTCGTGATCCAGTTCGGCTCGCTGGAAGAACTCAACGGGCTGATCGAGCGCCTTTCCCCCGGAGCCAGTCGTTAGTCGCAGCGCCGGTGACAAAATGGTATGGTTGAACCAAGCCGTATCGATCCGCAGTCCACAAGGAGAGTGACCATGCCTTCCCCCAGCCCCGCTCCGTCCTTTTCAGGTGCCGACGCAACGCAAGCCCAGCACGCACAGCAGGTGCTGGTGTTTGCCTTGGCCACACTGGCTGAGCAGCGCGAAGCCGACTCCGAGAGCCACATCCTGCGGGTCCAACACTATGTGCAGGCGCTTGCCCGGGCGCTCTCCAAACACCCCGCATTTGAGACGTTGCTGACCCCGGCCTATATCGACGCGCTTTACCAAAGCGCGCCCCTGTATGACATGGGATCGATTGGCGTGCCTGACCGCATTCTGCTCAAACCCGGGCGGCTGACTGCCGATGAAATGGGTATCATGCGCACCCACACCACCCTGGGTCACGCCGCGATCGAACGCGCAGAGCGCACATCGGGCCGCGCTTCCCCGCTGCTGGACATGGTCAAAGAAGTGGTCTTGTGCCACCAGGAAAAGTGGGATGGCAGCGGCTACCCACGTGCCCTGGCTGGCACTGACATCCCCGTGTCAGCCCGCATCATGGCCATCGCCGACGTGTATGACGCGCTGATCACCAGCAAGGTCTACAAAGACGGCGTGCCGCATGACAAGGCCGCACAAATCATCTTCAGCGAACGTGGCGCGCATTTCGACCCCGACATGGTGGACGCCTTCATCGAGATCCAGGACGCATTTGCCGAGATCGCCCAACGTTTTGCCGACACCGATGCCGATATGCAGCACAAGATCGAATACATGGCAAACGCGATTGCGGAGATTGCAGTGTTGTGACACCGCTTTGTCGCGAGCCCACCAGTACCGTGGGATCAGATTTGCCATGCCTGGGAACAGGTGAACTTCAATCCCCGTGTTCCTGTAAAGCCACGGTTTTGGTTTAATCGAGCGCTCCAGGCGTTGCCTGGCGTCCGCCATTGCCCGCTACCGGGGAATGACCGGCGCTGCGGGATGAGCCACCCAACTACTACTGAGGAATCAACGAATGAGACAGCTATTTGTGGGCGCCCTGTGCGCGTTCAGCTTTGCCGGGGCCTGCGCGCAGGGCATCGTCCCGCCAATCGCGCCAGCCATCGTGCCGCCCAATGCCAATTTGCTGGCCGATGGCATACCACCCATCCCGCAGACCATTGCCGACAAGGTGGTCTTGTATACCGATTTTCGCGGCTACGGATTTGTCGGCTGGCACCCGGTGGAGCGTTCCATGCTGGTGCGCCATCGCGAGCAGGGGGCCAACATTGCACAGATCTACTGGCTCAAGACGCCCGGTGGCAAGCCGGAAAAGTTGACCGACTTTGCCGAAAACGTGGCCGCTGCGTCCTTTGCGCCGCGCGATGGCAAATACATGGTCTACAGCCGCGACCTGGGTGGCAATGAAGCCACCCAGGTCTTCCGCATGGATCTGGCCACGCGCCAATCCACACTCCTGTCCAACTCGGACGAGCGCAGCAGCTACACCTGGAGCCGTTCAGGCGAGTGGTTGCTGATCGAGTCCGTGCCGCTGGACAAGACCGCCCAGGGTGGCAGCCGCGCCCAGGTCAGCACGACCCTGACGCTGCTGGACCCGTTGAAGCCGGAGACCCGCAAGCGCCTGGTCGATTTGCCCGGCGGCGGCTGGGGCAGCTTTCGATTCAGCCCGGACGACCGCACGGTTGCAGCACAGCAGTACCGCACGCCGAACGACTCGGATGTGTTCCTGATTGATGCCGCCACTGGCACTCTCTCCAAGATCTTGCCCAAGGAGGGCGCCCCCGCCGCCGGTTACACCGGATTTGAGTGGAGCCTGGACAAGCAGCGCCTGTTTCTGACGACCAACCAGGCTGGCGAATTTTCCGAGCTGGCGGTCTACGATCTGCGCGAAAAATCCCTGACCGTGCTGTCCAGACACATTCCCTGGGACATTGAAAACTTCTCGCTTTCTGCGGATGGCAAACGCATCATGGCGGTTGCCAACAACAACGGGCGTGACGAAGTGCATATGTTCGATGCCTTGAGCGGAAAAGAGCTGGCCCGACCCGAAGTGGCGGCCGGCGCCATCGGCGGGTTGGACTGGCATGAAGTTCAGCACAGCAGCCTGGCCTACTCGCTGAACTCGCCGCAAAGCCCCGGTGACGTCTACACCCTGGACACCGCCACCGGCAAGACTGAACGCTGGACCGTGGCCGGCACCGCCCCGGGCGTCAAACCCGAAACCTTTGTCAGCCCGGAACTGGTTCAGATCAAGAGTTTTGACGGCCTGCCGGTCAGTGGCTGGCTGTTTCTGCCCGATGCCGCCAAATTCCCCGGCAAACGCCCGGTATTGGTTGGTTTTCATGGCGGACCCGAGGGCCAGTCCACGGTGCGTTTCATGGGTCGCTACAACTACTTCCTGAACGAAATGGGCATCGCCGTGCTGTTGCCCAACGTGCGGGGTTCCTCGGGTTACGGCAAGACCTATCTGGACCTGGACAACGGCTTCAAGCGCAAGGATTCGGTCAAGGACGGCGGAGCCTTCCTCGCCTGGGCGGGCCAGCACTCCAGGCTGGATGCCAAACGCATGGCCGTGACCGGCGGCAGCTATGGTGGTTACATGAGCCTGGCCACGGCGGTGGATTACAGCCCGCTGATCCGCGGGGCAATTGACGTGGTGGGCATCAGCCACTTCGCCACGTTTCTGAACAACACCGAAAGCTACCGCCGTGACCTGCGCCGGGTCGAATACGGCGACGAGCGCGACGCCGACATGCGGGCCTTCCACGAAAAAATTGCACCGCTCAACAATGCCTCGTCCATCAAGGTCCCGTTGTTCGTCGTCCAGGGCAAGAACGACCCCCGGGTGCCCTACACCGAGGCGCAGCAAATCGTGTCCGCGGTGCGCAAGAACAATGTTCCGGTCTGGTACCTGCTGGCCGACAACGAGGGCCACGGCTTCAGGCGCAAAGCCAATGCGGATTTCGAGTTCTACGCCACGGTGCGCTTTCTGGAAACCACGCTGCTGGATTGACAAGGGGTGATGGTGCTACCCTTCAGCCTCAAGCTCAAACCGGTAGCCCACCCCATACACCGACGCCACGTTGTGCCCCACCGCACCGGTGGCTTCGAGCTTGCGGCGCAGGTTCTTGATGTGGCTGTCGATGACGCGGTCGCTGACATCGCGCAGGTCATTGTTGTGCATGTGGTCCAGCAGCGCGGCGCGTGAAAACACGCGACCGGGGCGCGACATCAACAGCGCCAGCAAACGAAACTCCACCGGCGTCAGCGGCAGGGGCCGCTGGTCCCAGGTAACGGCCATGCTGGCTTCGTCCAGCAGGAGCCGCGCGGGTGGTGAAGCACTGGAAGCTGGCGCGCTGGCTGCGGTCAGCGGGCCGTCGGCGCGGCGCAGCAAAGCCTTGATGCGCGCCACCACCTCGCGTGGGCTAAACGGTTTGCAGACATAGTCGTCGGCACCGGTGTCCAGTCCCAGCAGGCGGTCGATCTCATCCACCCGCGCGGTGACCATGATGATGGGCACGCTGGAGAATGCGCGCACCTGCTGGCACACGGCCAGGCCGTCCTGGCCCGGCAGCATCAGGTCCAGCAGCACCAGCGCAGGGTTGAGTGCGCGCACCTGCGGCACGGCTTCCAGGCCATTGCCAGACACCGTGGTCGCGAACCCGTGCATGTGCAGGTAGTTGGTCAACATGTCGGCGATCTTGTGGTCGTCTTCCACGACCAGAATGTGGCGCGGTGTTGTCATGCGGTGCCCCTGCCTTCTTTGCGTGACTGTGGCCGCAGCGGCAGGCGCACACACAGTTGCAGGCCACCGAGCCTGGAGGCGCTGGCCGTCACGCTGCCGTGGTGGGCCTGGGCGATGGAGCGGGCAATCGACAGGCCCAGGCCGCTGCCATGCTGGTCACCGCGCTGGCGGGCGCGGTCGCCGCGAAACAGGGGCTCAAACAACTCCTTGAGGTCGTCCGGGCTGACGCCGGGTGCGCTGTCGTCCACGGTGATCACCACGTCGCGGCCATCGATGCGCCAGTCCACCACCACCGTGCCGGGTGTATCGGTGTAGCGCAGGCTGTTGGTCAACAGGTTGGAAACCAATTGTTCGATACGGCCAAAGTCCCAGTGAACAGAAATGGGCGGCGCCGACTCCGGCGGCAGCCGCAGTACCAGACCCTGTTGGGTGGCCTGCGCCGAAAACCTTTGGGTCACGCGCCACAGGCTGGCGTGGGCGTCACCGGGTGTGAGGTCGCAGCGCAGCCCATCCACATCGGCCACCGACAACGTGTGCAGGTCGTTCACCAGGCGGTTGAGCTGCCGCACCTCGTCGCGCAGGCTGGCCATGACCTGCGGCGTGGGCTGACGGGCACCATCCTCAATGGCCTCCATCTCGCCGCGCAGCACGGACAGCGGCGTGCGCAGCTCGTGCGAGATTTGGGCGATCCAGACACGGCGTGCCGCCTCCAGCCGGGCCAGCTCGGCGGTCATCGTATTGACGTCTTCCATCAGTTGCGCTATCTCCAGCGCGCCGGCGGGTTGCAGGGGCTGGGTGTGTTGGCCGCGGGCAATGTCGCGGCTGGCCCGCTGCAACGCCAGCAATGGGCGGCTCCAGCGGCCTGCCATCCACCACGCGGCTCCCACCGCCAGCACAATACTGGCAAAAGCGGCCCACCACAACTGACGGGTTTGGCGTTGCAAAAACAGCGCATCGACCCCTTCTGGCGGCGGTTCGACCATCAAATCGACAAAGGCCACTTCCTGCCCGTTGACCTTGATGGCGCGCACCGTGGTGCGGGCGTTGGGTGGCAACGGTCGACCGGCAATCCTGCGGCCTTCGCGGTCGCGAATCAACACACGGTCACCCAGGTTGCCGGCCCCGCCACCGCCGCGCGGCGGTGGGCGATCGCGGCCGTTCTCATCCGGTGGTCCTCGGCGCGCGGAATCGCGTGGCGGTGGCGGGCGTTGGCCACGCGCCGGGCGCCCTGTCAACTCGTCCATCAGGTCCCGCATGGCTTCTGGCTGGTCGCGCAACCAACCGAAATCGGGATCGGTGGCAGCGCGTTGTTCGATCAGGGCCACCAGGCGCATGAGCTGTTCGTCGTCGCGTACCTTTAAATAATCGCTAAAGCCGCTGCGCAGGTTGTAGGCGCTCAAGCCGCCCACCACCAGCACCGCAAGCACTACGGCGGCCGCCATCAGCAGGGACAACTGGTGGGCGATCTTCAGGCGAGGCAAGGGCATGGAGTCATCTTAATGGTTGGCCCCCAGCTTGCTGCTGCCTGGCGGCTCAGGGCGCACGGAAGCCATCGGACAAGGTATGCAGGAAGGCGACGATGTCGGCCACCTCTGGCTCGGTCAACAGCGGCCCAGCGGTGGGCGCGCGGTTAAAGGGTGCCTTGGTGCTTTCAATATTGCCCCGGTACTGCGCTGGCAGGTCATTGGGCACGCCGCTGGGGCCATACCAGCGCTGCGGGTTGCTGTTGCGGCTGGAGTAGAAGCGCACCACATCGGCCAGGCTGCCGCTGAAGAAGCCGTTGTGCATCCAGGCTGGCCGTTCGGCCACATTGCGCAGCGTGGGCATGCGGAACTTGCCGCAGAAGTTTTCGATCGACACCCCGGCGGGCACGCTGGGCGCGGCGCGCTCCGGGCCACACAACCCGAGGTCAAAAAAAGCCGGATCGGCATTGCGCGGAATGGCGCTGTTGCGGGGAATACCGGTGGCGTAGTAGGTGAACTCGCTGAAAAGGGAGTCCTCGGGCTTGCCGCTGGTCGGGTTCATCAAATGGCAGCCCGCGCAGTTGGCTCGGGCCGGGTCCATGAACAGGGCCATGCCGCGCGCCTCGGCGGGAGTAAATGCGGCGGTGCCGCGCACCATGGCGTCGTACTTGGAGCTGAAGGGTTGCAGCGTGGCGCGCTCAAAGGCTTCGATGGCGACGCCAATCTGGGTGAACGCGGCGTCAGTGTTGCTGAAAATGGCCTCCCCGAATTGCTGGCGAAACAGCGGCGCGTAGCGCGACGCTGCAATCTTGTCGACCACGGCGCGGCGGCTCGGGTTGTTCATCTCCAGCGGGTTCAGCAGCGGCCCCAGTGCCTGCTCGGCCAGCGTGTCGGCACGGCCGTCCCAGAAGTGGCCACCGACGGCCTCGGTTTCGCCATTCACCGTTTCGAAGGAAAACTTCGGAATCATGCCGACGTAACTATTGGTCATGGCATTGCGCAGGCCCAAGGCACCCGGCTGGCTGCCCAGCGCCACGCCTATACGCGAGCCGTGGTTACCGGCAAAACCCTGGTTGGGCTGGTGGCAGGCCGCACAGGCCGTACCACGCGGTTCGGACAGGTCGGGGTCGGTAAAGATCTGCTGCCCCAGGCGCACCCGGTCGTCGCGCAGTCGTACCGCTTGTGCTTCAGCAGCAGCGGCATCGCCCGCCAGCGCTGTCGCTGTGGTGGTGTCAGCCACCGGCACGGCGGCCGCGACCGGGTCGCTTGCCCCGCCACCGCCGCATGCGCTCAAAGCCAGCAGGGTGGCTGCGCTGGCACAGCGCAGCATCGTCCAAAGGTTGGGTTGGTAGTCCATGGGAATTCTCCTTGTGGATGCCACCGCGGCATCGCTACGGGCAGACTGTGATGCCGAAATGTGGAGGAAATATGGAGTGCGGTCCTGGCGCAATGGCTTGAGGCAAAATAGACAACCAGCCCTCGTCGAAGCTAAGCTGTTAGCTATCAAAACAATAGCGTTTTACTGTGCGAAAGGTATTCCATGCAATCCACAGACGTGCTGGTCATCGGTGCCGGCATGGCCGGCGCATCCGCCGCGTACTTCCTGGCGCCCCACCGCCGGGTGCTGGTGCTGGAGCGCGAAGCGCAGCCCGGCTACCACGCCACCGGTCGCTCGGCGGCCCTGTATTCCGAGACCTATGGCAATGCCACGGTGCGGGCCATCACCACCGCCTCCAAGCCGTTTTACTTCAACCCGCCACCCGGCTTTGCGGACTATCCACTCGTCACCCCGCGGGGCGCGCTGACCGTTGGCACGGCGGCTGACCACGACCACTTGCGCGCCCTCTGGCAGGACATGCGCGCGCTGGTACCCAATGTAGAGTGGTGGACACAAGACCAGATCCTGCAGCGTGTGCCGGTTCTGCGGCCCGAAATGGCGCACTGCGGCGTGTTCGAGCCCGATGCCATGGACATGGATGTGCATGCCATCCACCAGGGTTTTCTGCGCGGGGCCAAGGCGGCCGGTGCGCAACTGGTGTGTGGGGCGGGCGTGCAGCACATCCAGCGTGAGGCCCATGGCGGCTGGCGCGTGGACACGGCCTCTGGCAGCTTTTGCGCCCCCGTCGTGGTCAATGCGGCTGGCGCCTGGTGTGACGAACTGGCCCGGCTGGCCGGTGTTGCTCCGGTTGGCCTGGTTCCCAAGCGCCGCACCGCATTCACCACGGACGCTCCCGTGCGGTGCGATATCAGCGACTGGCCGCTGGTCATCAACGCGCAGGAGAGCTTTTATTTCAAACCCGATGCCGGTGTTCTGCTGGTGTCGCCCGCCAACGCGGACCCGGTAGACCCACAGGATGTACAACCGGAAGAGCTGGACATTGCGATTGCCGTCGACCGGATAGAGAATGCCACCACACTGCAGATCCGCCAGGTGCGGCGCAAGTGGGCCGGGTTGCGCTCTTTTGTTGCCGACAAGACACCCGTGGTTGGCTTTGCAGCAGATGCGCCTGGTTTCTTCTGGCTCGCCGGGCAGGGTGGCTACGGCATTCAGACGGCACCTGCCATGGGCGAGCTAACGGCGGCCCTGGTGCGGGGCCTTCCACTGCCAGCGGCGATGGCGGCTTTGGGGGTGCGGGCGCAAGACCTGTCTGCACACAGACTCCAGTGCTGATTCAGGCCTCCAGCCCTCGCCAATACTGCGTTGACAGCTACTAAATACATAGCTGAGCAGGGGGCCGCGAACTTGCCTTCGGGCTTTGTCGGTCGCCGGTTGGCCCGGGTTCACTCTCGATCAAAGCACTGCAGCCCGCAAGGATCGGGAAAAAATTGCGCGCGGTTGATTTTTGCCTGGTAGAAGTGACAGGCAAACAAACGTGAAGTTCAGGTTTCGATGGCTGGCCGGTATTCGTCTGGTTTGACAAGCGTCCAGGAACCGGAGTAACAGGCCATCAGCCAGGCCAGTGTGCTGATCAAGCCAAGGGCCAACCAAGGGATCAGCCACCCGTTGTCAAAGGCGCCAAACATGCTCGCGCGAAGCGCCTTGATGACCCAGGTGAATGGGAGCCAGGGGCTCACGGCCTGGTAGATCCCGCCACTGAGTTCCACCGGTATCACGCCGCCGGCCGATGAGAGTTGCAGGATCAGCAGGAGCAATGTAGCCGCTTTGCCGACGTCGCCAAAGGCGCGGGCCAGGGCCACAATGACAAGCAGGAATGTGATGGACGACAGCACCAGTGTCAGCATGAATGTCGGCAAGCCGTCGATGTTCAGGCCCAGCAAAAACAGCGTCATGAGCATAACCACGGCGCATTGTGCGACAACGATAGCCGCCGGAATACCCAGTTTGCCCGCAAGCCGGGCGGGGCGCGATGCGTGCCCGGCACTCTTCGGAAGCTGGCGCAGGTGCATCAAAAATGCCGACAGGACGGCCCCCATCCACAAGGATGTGGCCAGAAAATTGGGTGCAAATCCGGCCCCGTTGTTGGGAACCGGAGCCACAATTTCCATGGCGGGTTCAACCGAGTCCGCCAGGCCGCGGGCGCTGCCTCCGGGCCCGATGATGTCGGCGGGCAGGTTTCGGTTGAGCAGATCAATGCCGCTGGCCAGTTCCTGTGATCCGGCCTGCAGATGCGCCAGTCCGCTGCGCAGGTCCTGCGCACTGGCGGCGAGGCTGTGTCCGCCGGCGGCGAGTTCATCCAGTTTCGCGTCGGCGGGTAGTTTGCTGGCGGTGGTGTGGATGCCGGCACCCCCAACTGCCACCGCATCGGTCAGTTTGGCTACGCCATTGCCAAGCCTCTCGGTGCCATCAGCCAGTTGGGCATTGCCGATTTTGGCGACCTGCAGACCGACGCCCAACTGCCTGGCTCCTTCGGCCAGTTGGCCCGAGGCTTTGGAGATGCGGCCGCCCACAATTGGAATGCTCTGGGTGTCGTCGCGCAGCTCCCCAGCGCCGGTTGCCAGCTTTTGTGCACCGCCCTGCAGTCCCAGCAGCCCTTGGTCGAGTCCGGCACGCCCGGTGGCCAGCTCCGCCACGCCCGAATTCAAAGCCGCCAGATCCTGCGCGGACGGACGCTGCTGGTCCATGGTGCGCAGGCCGGCCCCCAATTGTTTGACCCCTTCCGTAAGTTGGCCCACGCCGTCGCTCAGGCCATCGGCTGCCACGGCCAACGCGTTGGAGCCCGCTTCCGCCCTGGCCAGCCCTTCATTGACGCGGTGAGAGCCGTCCCTGATCGCTTGCACTCCCCGGCGCAATTCAGTCAGTTTGTCGAGGGATCCCGTGGCTTTGCTCAGTACCAGGGACCAGCGCTTCTCGTTGAGGTTGATGTTGACCTGGTGGCCCAGCTCCGCGGCGAAGCGCTTGGCCAGATTTGCGCCGTTGTAGTTGTTGCCCTCCGAGACGTACATGACCAGACGGCCCCCGGCTGCTTCGTTGCCCGGCACGGCATTGGCGCTGAAGTCCTTGGGAATGATCAGGGCAAAGGCGAGTCGGCCAAGGCGCACCTCCCGCTTGGCATCCTCTTCGACAGCCACATCGACAAAACCAAAGGTGCGCTTCTCTTTGAGCAAGCTGGTCACGTCCTGCCCCATGTTGACGGATTGGCCGTGGTAGTCCATTCCCCGGTCCAGATTGACGATGGCCGCCTTCATTTCGCCCGTGTGAGCCCCCGGGTCCCTCACACTGTAGAGATAAATCAGCGCATAGAGTGCTGGGATGACGATGATTCCGACGGCGGCGACACGGAGTTTGGAAAAACGCCGGACGAGCGTTAGCTCGCTGCGAATGATGGCGGCCGCATCACGAAAAAAGGCCATTGCAGACTCCCGCCCCCGCTGCCCGGTACCAGGGTGAAGGTGACGCTCGAATCCCGCTCACGCAGTGGGTGCAGCGACATGCTGCACCGTCTCTGGCCCAAGCAGTGCCGAAGGTCGGGGCCGGTTTGACTATTGTTCACCTTTCTTGATAGTGCCCATTTTGTTGGCAGCCGCGGCTTCGGCCTTCACTTTGGTGCGAACGGCAGCCATTTCTTCCTTGGACAGCTTGGTTTCGGCCGTGACAGCCAAACCGCTGAATTCACCTTCCGCGATTTGCCCCTTCTGGTTGGCAACTGCGGCTTCGGCTTTCACTTTGGCGCGCAACGCAGTCATTTCTTCCTTGGATAGCTTGGCTTCTGCCTTGGCAAAGAAACCGCTGGATTCACCTCCCGCAATTTCGCCCTTCTTGTTGGCCGCGGCTGCCTCGGTTTTTACACTGGCGCGCGATTTTTGCGTGTCGTCAGCGGCGTACAAGCCGGTGGCAATAAAACCAGCTGCCAGGAAAACGAGAACTCTGTTCATGATTAACTCCAAACTTTCAATATTGACAAAAATGCTGCAAGCACTTCCCTCCGCCGCAGCAAAGGGAAGTGCTTGCAACCAGGAGGCCGGTAAATGCCTCCCGGGATCCATCATGGTCTGGCTCTGCGGCTTTTTCTGTGCGGCATGGCACGCAACGCGTTTTCCGCGCTGGGTTCGCCATTGCACAGACAGCAGGGTCCAGCCCGCGCTAAAACCGTGATGGTTCAAGGTGGCGCAGCCGGGCGGCAGATAGAAATGGAATCAATATGCTGAAGAACAAAATAGGGGTTGTCACGGGGGCTTCCTCGGGTATTGGAAGGGCTGTCGCGCTGGTGTGGGCGCGTGAGGGCGCCAAGGTGGTGGTGTCTGACGTGCAGGTCGCTGCAGGCGAAGA
>CAZMXB010000132.1:10025-13063 GCA_964569855.1 uncultured Rhodoferax sp. | reverse complement strand
CCACCACGCAGTTTGAAATGGGCATGTCGACACCCATGAAGCGGGCACGCTGCACCACGGTGCGTGCACTGTAAACCCCTTCGGCCACATGACCCAGTTCAGCGATGGACTGTTGCAGCGTCTTGCCTTGCGCCAATGCGAGGCCGACACGCCGATTGCGTGACAGGTCTCCGGTCGCGGTAAGCACCAAGTCCCCCAAGCCACTGAGTCCCATAAAGGTGTCCGACTTGGCACCCAAGGCCAGGCCCAGACGCGTTATCTCGGCCAACCCACGGGTGATCAGGGCTGCGCGTGCATTCAATCCCAGCTTCAAACCATCACACAGGCCGGTCGCAATCGCCAATACCTTCTTGACGGCCCCACCGACCTCGACACCCACCACATCCTCGTTGGCATAGACCCGCAAGGTCGGATTGTGAAACGCTGCCACCAACGCATCCCGTACGCCCGCATCGCTGCTGGCGGCCACCAGAGCCGTTGGCAGGCCAGCAGCCACTTCCTGGGCGAAACTCGGACCGCTCAAAACACCGGCGCGCAAGTCTGGGGCGACGTGGTTCTGGATTTCATGGCCCAGCAAGCCAGGCGCATCACCCGAACCGGCCTCAAAACCCTTGCACAACCAGGCCACCGACGCCTTGCAATGTTGCAGTTGAATCAGCAACCCACGCAAGCCAGCCATCGGTGACGCGATAATCACCAGGTCAGTTGCATCCCACGAGGAAACTAGGTCCGCCAAGACCTGCGTACTGATGTGCAGTCCGCCGGGCAAAGAAACGCCGGGGAGATAGCGCCGATTCTCTTTGCTGCGCTCAAGATCTGCTGCCTGTTGTGTATCCCGCAGCCACAGGGTGACCTGGCGGTGCGGTCGGGGGGTACGACAGGCGCTTACCGCCAGCGCCGTGCCCCAGGCACCGCCCCCGATCACTACTATTTTCATAGCGCCTTACGCAACGATTACGAGGGCTGGATGGCGATTTCGCTATTATTTACTGTGGCAATGCGCCAGCGTCGGCGCTGGCAGCCTGGGCGGCCTGTGCCGCCTGCTGTTGCTCAAACATGGCCTGGAAATTGATTTCCGACAAATGCACGGGCGGGAAGCCAGCGCGTTGAATCAGGTCGGCCACATTGCCGCGCAGGTACGGGTAGACGATCTGTGGGCATGCAATGCCCATGATCTGGCCCATCTGGTCTTCCGGGACATTGCGGATTTCAAAAATGCCCGCTTGTTTGGCTTCCACCAGGAAAACGGTCTTGTCCTTGATCTTGGTGTGCACGGTGGCGGTCACGCTGACTTCAAAAATACCTTCCGTCACAGGGGCGGCCTGCACGCCCAATTGGATGTCCACGGAAGGTTGCTCTTGCTCCAACAGGATGGTCGGCGAATTGGGCTGCTCCAGGGAAGCCTCCTTCAGGTAAACACGTTGGATCTGGAAAACAGGAGTCTGGTCTGACATAAAACAGTCTTTCAAAGTAAAACAATACCCATTCGAACCATACAAACGGGGGGTAACGGAAATTTCGTTAGTCTTGGATTATCACAGGCCCGCAACCGCTCACGACGCCACTGCTCAGCCGGCACGCAGCAGCGGTTCCAGCCCGCCCCGTTGGTCCAAAGCCATGAGATCATCACAGCCGCCGACGTGAGTTTCTCCAATGAATATTTGCGGAACGGTCCGACGCCCGGTAATCTCCATCATCTTCAACCGCTCCGCGGGCTGGCTATCGACCCGCACCTCGTCGATATGTTCAACGCCTTTGGCGCGCAAAATCCGCTTGGCCTGCACGCAATAGGGGCAAACTGCTGTGGTGTACATCTTGACGGGCTGCATGGCTTCAGGCCCGTTCTACCGGCAAACCGGCGGCCTTCCAGCCTGCCAGACCACCACCCAGGGATTGGGCTTTGTCATAGCCCAACCTCTTGGCAATGGCCAAGGCTCGACCGGACCTTGCACCGGACTGGCACACCAGAATCACCGGCAGTGTCTTGTTCTTGACCACCGCAGCCAGTCGGCTCTCCAGTTCGGCCAAGGGGATGTTCTTGGCACCTCCCACGTGACCTGCAGCAAATTCGCCCGTTTCACAGACGTCAATCACCACAGCCTTTTCGCGGTTGATCAGTTGTACCGCACCAGCCGGGTCCAGTCCCGCAGTTGCGGCGCCTTGCACCACGGGCCACAGCAGCAGCGAACCAGAAGCCAGCGCCACGGTGATCAACATCCAGTTGTCCAAAATGAATTTCACACTTTTTTCCTTGTAAGTTAGCGAGCGTTCAACCCGCTATTTTAGAATGGCGTCTGAAGTGATGCCGATCACCCCTCCGTCTTTCCCCTGCTTCCTACTGCACCATGTACAAACTCGTTCTCGTTCGCCACGGCGAATCCACCTGGAATCTGGACAACCGCTTTACCGGCTGGACCGATGTTGACCTCACACCTACGGGTGTAGAACAAGCCAAGAATGCGGGTCGCCTTCTAAAAGTTGAGGGGTTTGAATTTGACCTTGCCTTGACCAGCGTGCTCAAGCGGGCAACCCGCACCCTGTGGCATTGCCTGGATGAAATGGACCGCACCTGGCTGCCGGTGTTGCACTCCTGGCGTCTGAATGAACGCCACTACGGCGCCTTGCAGGGCCTGAACAAAAGCGACATGGCCAAGCAATATGGCGAAGCACAGGTATTGCAATGGCGGCGTAGCTATGACACGCCGCCGCCGGCCCTGGAGCCCACGGACAGCCGCTGTGAGCGCTCCGATTTGCGTTACGCCGGGCTGCGGCCCGGTGACGTACCGCTGACAGAGTGCCTTAAAGACACCGTGGCACGGGTCATGCCATTCTGGAAAGAGACCATGGCACCCGCCATTTTGAGCGGTCAGCGCCTATTGGTGGCGGCCCACGGCAATTCCCTGCGGGCCATCGTCAAGCTGATCTATGGCCTGTCCGCCGAGGCGATCATCGATGTGGAGATTCCCACCGGCAATCCGCTGGTGATCGAACTCGACGCGGCGCTGAAGCCCACGGCCGCGCGCTATCTCGATGACAGC
>CAZMXB010000132.1:0-10015 GCA_964569855.1 uncultured Rhodoferax sp. | reverse complement strand
CTGGTAAAGTACTTGGACGACATTTCCGACAACGACATCGTGGGTCTCAACATCCCCAACGGAATTCCTTTGGTTTACGAGTTGGACGCCAACCTGAAACCCTTGCGCCACTATTACCTGGGTGACGCCGATGCCATTGCAAAAGCCGCCGCCGCTGTGGCAGCCCAGGGAAAAGCGTGAAGTCCCTCCTTGGACCAAGCTTTGCCAGCATGCCTATCATCATCCCACGTGGCAAACAAGGGAACTCGCGGTAATGACGCACCTCCAAGGTGTATATTGAAGTGGCACTGGAATACCTATGGGATACAAACTGAAAACTGCTGGATGGATCGGCATCGGCGTCATGGCCGGAGCCTTGACCACTGTGTCGCTCCAAACCGTTGCGCGCAGCACAGTCGCACCGCTGCCATTGGAAGAGTTGCAGCAACTGGCGGCTGTTTTTGGTATGGTAAAGAGCGATTATGTGGAACCGGTCGATGAAAAGAAGCTGATCACCGAAGCCATTGCCGGCATGGTGGCCAGTCTGGACCCGCATTCCCAGTATTTCGACAAAAAGTCCTTCAAGGAATTCAAGGAAGGCACGTCGGGCAAGTTTGTTGGCGTGGGCATTGAGATCACCCAGGAAGACGGACTGGTAAAGGTCGTATCACCGATTGAGGGCTCGCCCGCATTCAGGGCCGGCATCAAGACCAACGACCTGATTACCCGCGTAGATGAAACCGCAGTCAAGGGGCTGACGCTGAACGAAGCCGTCAAACGCATGCGTGGAGAGCCCAACACCAAGGTGTTATTGACAATTTTCCGCAAGGATGAGAACCGCACCTTCCCAGTGTCCATCGTACGGGAAGAGATTAAACAGCAATCGGTACGCGGCAAAGTGGTGGAGCCAGGTTATGCCTGGGTGCGCGTCAGCCAGTTCCAGGAGCGCACGGTTGAGGATTTTGCGCGCAAACTGGATGACATTTACAAGCAGGACCCACAAATCAAGGGCTTGGTGCTGGACCTGCGCAACGACCCGGGCGGCTTGCTCAATGCGGCGGTTGCAGTGTCGGCCACTTTTCTGCCCGACAACGTGACCGTGGTTTCCACCAATGGCCAGACCGCTGACAGCAAGCAAACTCTCAAGGCCAGTGCCAGAGACTACTTGGGACGGGATGGCGCCGACCCGCTCAAGAAGCTTCCGGCGGGCCTGAAAAAAGTCCCCCTGGTCGTGCTGGTGAATGAAGGATCGGCTTCGGCCAGCGAGATTGTGGCCGGCGCGCTACAAGACCACAAACGCGCCACCATCATGGGCACCCAGACCTTCGGCAAAGGGTCTGTTCAGACCTTCCGGCCGCTCGGTCCCGACACGGGTCTGAAGATCACTACATCACGTTATTACACTCCGAGCGGAAAATCCATTCAGGCCAAAGGCATCGTGCCGGACGTCATGATCGATGACACCGAGGAGGGTAGTCCGTTTGCCGCCTTGCGCATGCGTGAGGCAGACCTGGGCAAACACCTGGCCAGCGGCCAGGGGGAAGAAGTAAAGGATGCTTCGCGCGAGAAAGCCCGTGACGAAGCCCTCAAACGACTGGAAGAGGAATCGCGTAAGCCGGCCTCCGAGCGCCGTCCACCTGAGTTTGGATCCGACAAGGATTTCCAGTTGATGCAGGCTCTGAACCAGCTCAAGGGCAAGCCGGTGTTGGTCAGCAAAACCCTGGTAGAACGCAAAGAAGAGCCCAAAGAAAACTAGGACATGGCCCTCACGCTGGTCGATTCGCGTACTGCGCTGCCCCCCATGGGGGTTGTTTCGCCTTGGGGCGGCCCGGCGGCGAAACCTGGTCATGGATGACTCCCAACTGCTACGCTACTCACGTCACATCCTGCTCAACGAGTTGGGTGTGGAGGGGCAGGAACGGATCATGCGGAGTCGGGCGCTGGTGATCGGTGTTGGCGGCCTGGGGTCTCCGGCTGCACTCTACCTGGCAACGGCGGGAATAGGCCATTTGACCTTGGTTGACCATGACACGGTCGATCTGACCAATTTGCAGCGTCAGATTGTCCATACGCATGCCCGCGTTGGGCAGTTGAAAGTGGAATCAGCGCGCGCGGCCCTGCTGGCCATCAATCCGTCACTGCACGTCTCCATACTGGCGGAGCGTGCTGACGCGCAGCGGCTGTATGCCCTCGTCGCAGTTGCCGACGTGGTGCTGGATTGCAGTGACAACTTTGCGACCCGCCATGCTTTGAACGCGGCCTGCGTGCAGCACGGGGTTCCTTTGGTTTCCGGAGCGGCCATTCGTTTTGACGGTCAGCTGGCAGTCTACGACCCTAAGAGTGGCGACTCGCCATGTTATGCCTGTGTGTTTCCGCCCGACAGCAGTTTTGAAGAAACCCGCTGCGCCACGATGGGCGTGTTTGCTCCGCTAGTAGGCATTATCGGCAGCATGCAGGCAGCTGAAGCCCTGAAATTGCTGAGCGGTGCCGGAAAGCCGGCCATTGGGCGCCTCTTGATGCTGGATGGCCGCGATATGAGCTGGTCCGACATACGCCTGCCACGCAATGCGCACTGCCCAGTGTGTTCTGTTAGCCGGTCATGACCCGGCTGGTGCGCTGGTTCCCGTTCTTGAATTGGCCCCGGCCAAACGTCAGTTTGATGCGCGGCGAGTTCCTGGCTGGATTGACCGTGTCGCTGATCATCGTCCCGCAATCGGTCGCCTACGCCGCACTGGCAGGCATGCCTTTGATCACCGGCATCTATGCCTCGTTTATCCCTGCCTTGGTCGCCGTCTTGTGGAGTGCCTCGCCACGCTTGTCCGTGGGGCCAACGGCGTTGTCGAGCCTGCTGGTGATGGCATCGTTATCGGGGCTGGCCGAGCCAGGCAGCACACAGTGGATCGCTCTGGCAGTCTGGGTGTCCCTGATCAGCGGATTGGTTCAGGTGGCCCTGGGGTTGGCCCGCTATGGATGGATACTGAATCTGGTGAGTGCCCCGGTGCTCGCGGGCTTTACGCAAGCCGCCACCGTGTTGATTGTGTGGTCACAATTGCCTTCGCTATTCGGCCTGCAGTCTGGTTGGACGGGTCTGATCGACAAACCCGCGATGGATGGTGCCGCGGCCGCATTCGGTCTCGGAAGCCTTGCATTTTTGGTGGTCGCCAGGCGCGTTGCACCACAATTTCCAGCGGTGATGCTCGCGGTCACCGGGTCTGGCGCGATCAGTTACTTCATGGGCTACACGCAGATGGGTGGCAAGGTGGTGGGAGTCCTGCCTTCCGGACTGCCATCCCTCTTTTGGCCGGGCTTTTTGCCTTGGGAAGTATTGGGGGCATTGGTGGTCCCCGCGCTGGTCATTGCGCTGGTCAGTTTTCTGGAGACTGCCTCCAGTGCCAAGGTGGAGAGTCAACTGGAACGACGTCCCTGGAACGATAACCAGGACCTGATAGCCCAGGGACTCGCCAAAGTGGCATCGGGCCTGACCGGCAGCTTTCCAACCAGTTCGTCATTCTCCCGTTCGGCCATCAATCTGTATGCCGGTGCCAAAACCGGTTGGGCAACGGTGTTTACCGTCGCCATGGTGCTGGTCGTCTTGTTGTGGTTGACCCCTGCGTTGGCCCACGTCCCTTCTTCGGTACTGGCCGCCGTTGTTGTTGCAGCTGTCAGTAGTCTGTTCAAGCCTTCAGCAATTGTGAGACTTTGGCGCGTATTGTCTGTCGAGGCTGCGATCATGGGCGTCACCTTCATTGTCACGCTGCTGACTGCGCCCCGCATTTATTGGGGCGTGCTCACCGGTGTGATGCTGAGCCTGATTGCGTTCCTGCACCATCATCTCCATCCGCGCATCATTGAAGTGGGCATACACACTGACGGCAGTCTGCGAGATCGTCACCTGTGGAATCTGCCGCCTCTGGCGGAGCATGTCTATGCCTTGCGCCTGGACGCTGAGTTGGACTTTGCCGCCGCAAGCAGTTTCGAGCGAACGGTATCCGAGTATCTGAATCTGCATCCAGAAACGCGGCATGTCTGCCTTTTTGCACAACCCATCAACCGAATTGACGCCACCGGCATTGAGGTGTTCGCCGCTCTCCAAGCCAACCTCGCAATACGCAACATCACCTTGCATATCAGTGGTGTGAAGTTACCGGTTGAACGCGTTCTCCTTCGCTCCGGGCATCTCAGGGCAGGCGCAATGCTGCGCCTTTACCGCACCGACGCACAGGCCATCCAAAGTTTGCGTCAAATCAGCACCGCGAATTACCCGTCTTTCGACCCGCAGGTCTAAATCACCGAAGCACGCCCCACAGAATCAGGCGCAGTGTTGCCGCACTTCAGGCACTCAGAATCCAACCCTCCAGGCAGTCCATGTCCGCACACAGGCCGTATTTTGGGTCGCCCAGCGCAAATTGTTGCTGGCCCCAAGCGGCTTGCACCATACACAAGACAGCATCCAATGCATCACCCGACGCGTCATCGACCAAGGCGTCGCGTTGTGCGTGTGGCATCTTCAGTCGCAGGCCCAGTCGGGTTTGTCCTGCCTCCAAAGCGGTGACCAGGTCTTTGCGGGCAATCAGACGGTCAACCGTCTGTTTGGCCCTGTCATCGGATTTGTAGCTGCGCCGGCCCAATGTTTCACGGGCCAGCAAGCCGGGGTATGCCTCCAGTGCCACACGCCGGTGTAAATGCGATCCGGTGACACCATTCGCGGGCGCAATGGACAGGCCCGGAAACTCCACTCCGGCGTTCAACAATCGGGGAACGCCCGCGTGCAGCATGTAGGCTACCGGAGGGTTAACCCATTTCATTGAAGGACTGGAGCCCGCTGGCCGGTCGCAGGCCCGGTGTGCGAATTTGGAACCCGCGGGTCGCGAGTCACAGAACGCCTTGAAGGTCGAGCGGATCTCATCGCGGCTCAGCGCCGCATAGTGGCGGATGCAGGCATCCCATTCCAGGGGCCAGCGAAGGGCCGCCACCAGTTCGCGAGGCAAACCAAAGGGCAGGTCAAATCCTCCAGTCCAGGATTGTGCCTTGCCAAGCCATTGCTCAAATCCCAGCAGCGTCGGCACGCGCTCCAGCCGCTCCAGTACCACAACGCTGCCGTGCAGGCGCCCAAAGGCCAACACAATCGGTTTGCGAGCCGACGGACTACTGGAAAAATCACAACCCACGAGCATGGCCATGAATCGCTACCCCAACGCCAGCGCCATGACCCCGCCACCAATGCAGGCAGCGCCCAGAAAACGGGCCCGTCGGTCGCCTTCTCCCAATAAGTGCCCACCCAACAAGGCTGCGAACAACATGGATACCTCGCGCGCGGGAGCCACATGGCTCAAGGGTGCCACCTGCATGGCGTAGAGAACCAGTACGTAGGAAACCGGGCTCACCACACCCACCACCGCTGCATATTTCCACTGTATATGCCAGAGGCTGCGCGCTTGTTCCACGTTGCGCAGGACGGCAGGTGTCAAAAATCCGAGTCGGACAAAGTTGCCAAAATAATCAATCAGGATGGGTGACATCAACACCACTTTGACTGCGTAGCCGTCGATGACGGTGTAGCTGGCAATGAAGACGCCCGTCAGCAGGCCGTACAACATGCCTTTGTGGATGCGCCGCGTCTGCTCTTCAGTGCGGGAGGGGCGAAACAGACCAGGCCCCCCTGCAATCAGGAAGACTCCCCCAACGACGGCAACGATGCCGGCGGCACCCAGGGTGGAAATCCGTTCCCCCAGAAACAGGATGGCCACCAGCGACGACAACAAAGGGCCTGACCCCCGTGCCAATGGGTACACCACCGTGAGATCGGCCTTGCGGTATCCCCGCAACAACACGACAAAGTAGATCAAGTGAATCACCCCACTGGCAAACACGAGTCCCCATTCGGTTAAGCCCCATCCGGGAACTTGCTGCCAACCCAGCCAAAGGCCAACGGGCGCCCAGAAAACCATCATTACCACAGAGGTGAAAAAGGAAAACCGTACATCGCCACCCGCCTTTTTGGCCGCGATGTTCCAGCACGCATGGATAAACCCTGCCAGTACGACCATCGCAAGTGCAGATACTGGCATTGCGGCGTCAACGGAGGTGTCGTGCGTGGCGGAAAATTTTCAGCATACCGCCCCCATAAAAACTATCCCCCGTGAACGCTAGCGACTCGTGCAGCGGCGCGGCGAGGGGGCTCCATCTCAGGCACGGCCAATGATGGAAGCCGTGGCCATCAATTCTTCCAGCAGTGCCAGAGACACTGTGCCCGACACGGAATAGGGGTCAAGCTCCGGCTTTTCAGCGTACTTGAGCAGGATATTGGTATTGATTTTGGACATGTTGACCTGACCCATGGTCCATCCACCAAACCGGCGCTCCGAGATCTCCTGGTAATGCAACAAGACGATATCCTTGTGGCGCTTGTCCTTCTGAATATGCCCATACAAATCACTAACGGGCATTCGGCCACCTTCAATGGCCTGCAGGAAAATTCCGCCGCCGTAACACAAGATCCCGGTAATACCACTGCTTGGGTTGTACTGGCGGGACTGGGAGAGTATGGTTTCTATCGCCTCGGGACTGGGGTCAACCGCGCGACTGGCATATAACAAACGGACCAACATGGTTCAGCCTTTCTGGGGAATCAGTGCCAAAAACTCACGGCGCAGGTTGGGGTCTTTCAGGAACACGCCGCGCATTACGGAGTTGATCATTTTGCTGTCCATGTCCTTTACGCCACGCCACGCCATGCAATAGTGGCTGGCCTCCATCACAATCGCCAGACCGTCTGGCTGGGTCTTCTCCTGAATCAGATCCGCCAGTTGCACGACGGCCTCTTCCTGAATTTGGGGACGCCCCATGATCCATTCAGCCAGCCGTGCATACTTGGAAAGGCCAATCACATTGGTGTGCTCGTTGGGCATGACGCCAATCCAGATCTTGCCAATAACCGGGCAGAAATGGTGGCTACAGGCGCTACGCACGGTAATCGGGCCCACGATCATCAATTCGTTGAGGTGTCCTACGTTGGGGAATTCAGTGATGGTCGGCGCTGCAACATAACGCCCACGGAACACCTCGTTGACATACATCTTGGCGACGCGGCGCGCCGTGTTGTCCGTGTTGTGGTCGTTGTCGGTGTCGATCACCAGACTGTCGAGCACACCCTGCATCTTGGTTTCCACCTCGTCAAGCAGCTTTTCCAGCTCTCCGGGGTCAACAAATTCCGCAATGTTGTCATTGGCATGGAACCGCTTACGGGCTGCAACCAGGCGCTCGCGGATCTTGACGGAAACCGGCGTTCCCTGTTCGGCATCAGAAGAGTTCATGGTACTGTTGGCTTGCATTAACATCAGGTAATACTACCAGCCTTTGATCAATAGGGTTTTTGACATCCAGCCCTCGTAAACATTGACTTGGATGCTATAACTTCAGTAGCGCCTACCGGACAGATACAGTAACAGACGCATCACGCCAAAAGCCAGCCGATCCAGGAAGCGCTGGCGCAAAGGTCGATTGGCGTACGCCCGTGCATCCAATTGCACGCCATGGGCTTGCATGGCGCTGATCAAATCAGTCCGCAGCGTACCGGCAAACAGCGCATCTTCCACAACCACATTGGCTTCGCGCGCCAGCAAGAGGCTCAAGGGGTCCAGATTGGATGAGCCAACGGTCGCCCAATGGGCGTCAATTACCGCCACCTTGGCGTGCAGAAAGCCACTTGCATACTCGTGGATCTCGACCCCGGCGGCCAGCAGCGCGCCAAACACCGGTCGGGCCCCGTGGTACTGCATAAAGTATTCATAACGGCCTTGCAACAAAATGCGTACCCGCACGCCGCGGCGCGCAGCATGGATCAACGCTCGCCGCAGTTTGCCACCCGGCAGGAAATAGGCGTTGGCGATGATCACCTCGTTCCGGGCTTCCGCAATCGCCTTCCGATAGGCGCGTTCGATGCGGTTGCGGTTACGCACGTTGTCACGCAGAACCAGCGCTGCCGCCGTAGTGAACGGCGGCGCACCGGGGGCGTTCAGGGTCTGCGGCGCGACTATGCGGTCTGGCACACGGGTATCTTTCCAGGTCTGGCGCACTTGCCGGAAATTGAGATTTTCCAGCTGTCGCGTAATGCGCAAACGACGCCAGAACTGAACCATGGCCTCACGCACATCGGCAACGAGCGGCCCCTTGACCTGAACCGCAAAGTCGTAACGGGGAGACTCCAGCGCACCGTACGTCGGGTCAACGTAGTCATCGAGGATATTGATGCCGCCGCAAAAGGCGACCTGCGCGTCGACCACACATAATTTACGGTGCAAACGGCGCCAGCCGACCGGCATCAGCAGGCCCCAGCGCCCAAGCGGTGAAAAGCGGTGCCACTGAACCCCTGATTTTGCGAACCGGTGCACCCACACATCCGGCACGACCGGTGTACCAATGCCGTCCATCATCAAGAAGACTGCAACTCCCCGCACCGCGGCCTGCTCCAACGCTGCGGCAACTGATTCACCGGTCGCGTCGAAGTGAAAGATATAGGTCTCCAGCCGGACCTCCCTCACGCTGGCATCAATGGCTTCCAGCAACGCCGGAAAGAACGCAGTTCCTCCGTGCAGTAACTCGACATGGTTACCAGAGGATCTTTGCAACACTTTCAAGGCGCATCCAGATGTAACTCGAACTCGGCGATCAACGGCAAATGGTCTGACATGCGCCCCCAAATCCGTCCACGTGGCACATGCACACCCAGCGGCGTCAATCCCCTGCCAAAAATATGGTCCAACTGGACCACAGGCAATCGGGACGGAAAAGTTGCCACCCGCTCCTGCTCGAAGGCCGAAAAACCAACCGCACCCAACTCGGTTTGCGCGGTGTTGCCCCAATCGTTGAAGTCGCCGGCAACCAGCACCGGCGCGTCAACTGGAACTTCGCGGGAAATGAACGCACACAGTTGTCCCAGTTGGCGCACGCGGCTGGCCTTGATCAGGCCCAGATGAACCACGATAACGTGCACCGCCAATCCGTGAACCGTCACTTCGGAGTGCAGCAGTCCGCGCTGCTCAAACCGGTGGTCCGACATATCCTCCTGTTGGTGTGACACCACGGGCCAGCGCGACAACATCGCATTGCCGTGTTCGCCGTGTCGGGTATGTGCGTTGGTCTTGTAAATAGCGGTGTAGCCCTCCGGGGCCAGGAATTCTGCTTGCGGCAACTCGGGCCACCGGGCAAAGTAGCGTGCCTCGCGCCGGTGCATTTTGCGCACCTCCTGCAGACACACGATGTCGGCATCCAGTTGCTCCACCGCGTGCCCCAGGTTGTGAATCTCCAGCCGGCGCGCCGGGCCTATGCCCTGGACGCCTTTGTGGATGTTGTAGGTTGCTACCCGCAGGATTGTCATGTAACCACCGCCGGCAAACACGGCGCATGCAAAATGATGCGCGGCAACTGCAAAATCGCCTCGGCGTTGGACGGTGAAAAACACAAGTCGGCAGCGCGTTGATATGGCAACCACTGGTACGCCAAGTGTTCGCGTGGATTGAGTTGCACCGTGCATTGCTGTGGCACCTGCAGACCAAACAAACGCTCTCGATTGCGCGTCACACCGGGCGGATAGCGGTGTAGCCATTGGGGGTAAATGTCGTAGACATTTTCCAGTTGCCAATCAATCAATGTGGCCTGGTCTGCCAAATCGGGGGTGCACACAATCCCGGTTTCCTCGGCGACTTCACGTTCGGCGGTCTGCCGCCATTCCTCGTCCATGCTGTCTTTGCTGCCAGTCACCGACTGCCAATACTCACCACCCATGTCGTCGCCGTCCACACGCCGGATCAGCAGGACGTCAAGCACCGGGGTGTAGATCACCACCAGTACAGACATGGGAATTTTGTAGGATCGCAGCATAAAAAAGAGCGCTACCGGAGCGCCCTTTCATTGTGCACCAAGCCAGACACCAATCAGGTGGATTTGGCAGCGTCCGGTGTGCGCAGACGGATATGCAATTCCCGCAACTGCTTCTCATCGACCGGGCTAGTCGCTTGGGTCAACAAGCATTGCGCGC
>CAZMXB010000131.1:0-13164 GCA_964569855.1 uncultured Rhodoferax sp. | reverse complement strand
TTCAAGATGATTGTGAACGGCGAGTGTGATCACCTGCCCGAGCAGGCCTTCTACATGGTCGGCACCATCGACGAAGCGTTCGAAAAAGCCAAGAAGATTTAAGAAGTATTGTGGGACAGACCGCAGTCGCGTAGCGGCAAGCTCTGTCGCCAACTGATTGAACAGATTAGGAATTGTATGAACACCATCCACGTTGATGTTGTCAGTGCTGAAGAGTCCATCTTCTCGGGCGAAGCCAAGTTTGTGGCACTGCCCGGCGAAGCGGGTGAGCTTGGCATTTATCCCCGTCACACGCCCCTGATCACCCGTATCAAGGCCGGTTCGGTGCGTATAGAAAAGGCTGACGGCACCGAAGAATTCGTCTTCGTGGCCGGCGGCATTCTGGAAGTCCAGCCCCACTGTGTCACCGTCTTGTCCGACACTGCCGTACGCGGCAAGGACCTGGACGATGAAAAAGCCAATGAAGCCAAGGCTGCGGCCGAAGAAGCTTTGAAGAACGCCAAGAGCGAGATTGACTACGCGAAGGCCAGCTCTGAACTGGCTATGATGGCAGCGCAGATTGCTGCACTGCGCAAGTACCGGCAAAAGAAATAGGTCCTTCGAAACCTTGAAAAAAAACCGCCACCAGGCGGTTTTTTTTATGGCCTGCTCACAGGGTCTGACGACGCGTCATCGGACATTCGGTTGGTCGGGCAGTTCGTTGGGTCGGATTGAACCGGCCTGATATGGGAAATGCTGCACCAAAACGGCGGACACAGCGTCAATCGCTTGATTCAGCCCGGCCTCAAGGTGGCCATTGTGGATGGCACGGCCCAAACTTTGCACCATGGCCTGCCAGTCATTTGGCGCGACCAGCCGGTTCAGACCGCGGTCAGCAACCAGCTCGATCGCGCGTTCTGCCAGCAACACGTAAATGAGCACCCCATTGTTGTTCTCGGTGTCCCACACCCTGAGCTTGCCAAACTGTGAAAGCGCGCGTTGGCGGGTAATGGATCGCATCGAACCCGTGCGAACCAGATAACTGTTGGGGAGTGCGCCCTCAATGCAGATCCGCACTTCGCCACTGTGCAGTCGTTCACTCTTGGTCACCTGTTCTGTGAGCCGTTTCAGCATGTCAGGTCCCACCACGTGGCTGGCTTCACCCACCCAGCGGTGCCGAACCACCCGTATGATTCGCTCCCACATTACCAGTCTCCCGAGGCGCCACCGCCACCAAAGTCACCGCCACCACCCGAACTGAAGCCGCCGCCGTCCGACCCGGAGCCGGAACCCCAGCCGTCGTGTGTACCCACGGAGGAATAGCCACCCGCATGGCCTCCGGTGAAGGCCCGGCCCACACTGCTGACCAGCACGAAGAGCATTGCCGCAAGGGCTGCGAACCCGGCGATCAGCAGACTGCCCGTCGCCAGGTTGACCACCATGCCGACAACGCCGCCAGTCGCAACGGAACCCAACTTATTGCCCAAGACGCGGCGAGCCACAGCGCCGCCAACAAGCACACCGAAAAACACAAAGACAGCAAGGTCTTGCCATTGAAATTCACTGTCGGCTTGCCAAGCTCCTGTCTTTTGCGCCGGTTCGGGCAGGCCTTCACCTCTTACCAGGGCCATGATCTGGTCCACGCCCGCATTCAAACCCGCCGCATAGTCCCCTTGTTTGAAGGCCGGCGTGATAGCAGAATCCATGATGCCCCTGGCCGCCAGGTCCGGTATCGCGCCCTCCAACGACTTCGCGACCTCAATGCGCAGTTTGCGGTCATTTTTCGCCACAACCAGCAACACACCGTCACCCACCGCCTTGCGCCCCAGCTTCCAGTTGTTGCCAACACGGTTGGCGAAACTGGCGATGTCCTCGGGCTGGGTTGTGGGAACTAACAACACCACTAGCTGCGCACCGTGGGCGGCTTCGAAGGCGGCGAGTTTGCCTTCAAGTGCCTGGCGCTGGCCTGCGTCCAGCGTAGCGGTCGTGTCCACCACATGACCACTGAGCACAGGCACAGCCACCACGCCCTGCGCATGGCCCGCCAGCGCAGCGGTCCACAGCAGCAGGGCACACAGCCTGAGCCGAAGCATGGAAATTGCCTACTTCTTCTCGAAGTCGACCGTGGGCGGGGCCGAAATTGCGGCCTCGTTCTGCACCGCAAATGCTGGCTTGGCCTGGTAACCAAAGACCATGGCAGTCAGGTTGCTTGGAACGCTGCGGACCAGCACGTTGTAGTCCTGCACCGCCTGGATGTAACGATTGCGCGCCACGGTAATGCGGTTTTCCGTGCCTTCCAATTGAACTCGCAGATCGCTAAAGCCCTTGTTGGCTTTCAGGTCCGGATAACGCTCACTCACCGCCATCAAGCGACTCAGTGCACCGCCAAGCTCACCCTGGGCGCTTTGAAACTTTTTGAGGGCTTCCGGATTGTTGAGGGTTTCCGCCGTGACCTGGATGGACGTCGCCTTGGCCCGCGCCTCGACCACCTTGGTCAGGGTATCCTGTTCGAAATTGGCTTCGCCCTTGACGGTTGCCACAATGTTGGGCACCAGGTCGGCCCGCCGTTGGTATTGATTAAGCACTTCGCTCCAGGCCGACTTTGTTTGTTCGTCCAGGCGCTGAAAGTCGTTGTAACCGCAGCCTGAAAGAGCGGCGGCTGAAAGCAAAGCCAGAATCAAGCGTTTCATGGGTAACTCCATCAAAAAACAATGACAGAGCATACATGGGATGTTCGGGTGTAGAGTCAAGCCCGCAGGACAGTGTCGGCACCCAGTCCGCAAAAAGCCCAACCACTTTCACAAGTCGTCACATGCCCAAAGCTCACCAAAACGCCGCCAACCTCAGCGGCACGCCTGACGAGGTCGAGGCCGCGTTTTACGAGGCTCTGCAGTGCGCCGACATTGAAAAGCTCATGGCGTGCTGGTCGGACGAGGACGACATTCTGTGCGTACATCCGAGTGGGCCGCGTGTGGTGGGGGGTGTGGCGATCCGGGCTGCCTTTGAGGCCATATTTGGCCATGAAGGCTCCATCCATATCCAGCCCGAGTCCATTCGCCGTGTCGATTCGATGGGCGCAGCGGTGCACAGTGTGCTTGAACGCATTGAGGTCATGACCAGCGAAGGCCTAGTTCAGGCTTATGTATTGGCGACCAATGTATTCCACAAAACCCCGCAGGGCTGGCGCCTGGTTGCACACCATGCAAGCCCGGGAACGCAGGACGAGGTCCAGGAAATCCATGCCGGGCCGCAGGTTTTGCATTGAACAAAATGACGGCTAGCCCTCGAATAACATACAGTTTACGCTATGAATTATGTAGCACCTTCATGGCTCCCCGGTGGCAACCTGCAAACCATATGGCCCGCCTTGTATGCCCGCAAAGTAACGGGCCTCCAACCGGCGTACCGGCGTGAACGGTGGGCAACACCTGACCACGACTTCATCGATGTCGATTGGCTGGTCGAAGACGCGCCAATGGCGTCACCACGCACCCTGCTGGTTCAGTTCCATGGTCTGGAAGGTTCCTCCAGCAGCCATTACGCACTGGCGTTTGCCGAATTCGCGCGCGACCACGGCATGGCGTATGCCGTCCCGCATTTCCGTGGGTGCAGTGGTGAGCTGAATTTGGGGCCGCGGGCTTACCACTCTGGCGACCATGAAGAAATTGGCTGGGTGCTCGAACAGTTCCGCGAAGCCCACAGCGGGCCGATCGTGGCGGTCGGCGTATCACTGGGCGGCAACGCCTTGTTGCGCTGGGCACAGGAAGCAGGGTCCGTCGCCGCACACACTGTCAGTGCCGTAGCCGCGGTCAGTTCCCCGATCGACTTGGCGGCCGGCGGTCATGCCATTGGTCGGGGTTTTAACCGCTTGGTCTACACCCGCATGTTCTTGAAGACCATGAAACCCAAGGCCTTGCGCAAACTGGCACAGCACCCGGGCCTGTTTGATCGCGATGCCTTGCTCGGGGCCCGCGATTTGTACGAATTTGACAACATCTTCACGGCCCCCCTGCACGGATTCAAGAACACCGAAGACTACTGGAGCCGGGCCTCTGCCAAGCCCAGGCTGCGCCAAATCCGCATTCCGGCCCTGGTCGTCAATGCCCGCAACGACCCGTTTGTGCCGGCCTGGTGCTTGCCGGCGCAAACAGAGGTGGGTGCCCATGTGACACTCTGGCAACCCGCACACGGTGGCCATGTGGGCTTTGCCCAGGGGCGCCCGCCCGGCCACGTACGCACCATGCCCGAGGCCGTGGGCGGGTGGCTGTTGCAACACATCAACTCTTCCCCTGTGAACACCCATGGACGACATCGTTAGGCAAGCCATGGCCAAATGGCCCCATGTGCCGGACTGTTTTGGCTGGATGGGGCTCGATGCGCGCGGCAACTGGTACATGCGGGATGATAGGGTCCAGGCACTCGGCCCTTTTGCCGGGGGCAACCGGAGCGCAAAAGGCTCTTTGCTGACCCATGAAAAACTGGTCGCCTTTATTGAACGCAATTACGCGGCCGACGGGCAGGGCCGCTGGTACTTTCAGAATGGACCGCAACGCGTGTATGTCGAACTGGAAGCCACGCCCTGGGTTTGGCGCTTGCAGGAAGACTACGCGGCTTCAGCCCACACGGGGCAACTGACAGTAGTGAAGCACTGTCTGCTGGATGAACACGGCTGGCTGTATCTGGAAACGGCGCTCGGCATCGGCTTGGTCCACACCCAGGATATGGCGATCGCAGCCCAGGCGATCGAGGACGGTGTATGGACGGCGCATCCCGTGCAACGACTCGACTTGCCAGCGCGCTTTGGCTTCGTGACCAGCCCGGTCGAGACGCAGAAGCTGCTACAAAAAACGTAGCTGTTCATGCAGTGTTCGCGAGGGCTAGCGCTCAATTCTCTATATTACATGGCGAAAAAAAGCCGGCTCCGAGAGCCGGCTGACCCGGGGTAAAGGTGCCTTGCTATTTAGCCGCTGGAGCCGCCTTGACGGGTTCCTCAAACTTGCCGCCGCCGGCATTGGCCATGTACACCACGGCACGGGCGATTTCGAAGTCATCGAAATCACCGCCGCCTTGCGCACCCATGGCGTTCTTGCCCTTCAACGCAGAGTTGACCAGGCTCTCATAACCGGTCTTGATACGCGGTGCCCAGGCCACCGCATCACCAAACTTAGGCGCACCTGCGACACCCGCTGTGTGGCAGGCGGTACATTGCGCCTGGAACACCTGTTCACCCGTTTTCATGGGGCGATTGGCATCGCGAATCTCTACCGTGCCGACCTTTTGGATGCGGGCTGTCACCGATTGCTCCAGATTGACCGAGCCAGCCTGGGGCTTGTTGGCCGATGTGACGTAATACACCAGACCAATAATCACAAAAATGGGTAGCACGAACGAATACAGCACGGCCAGCAGCAACTGCTTGGGGGTCTTGATGGGGCCAGTGTGGTCCTCTTCGTGAACGGAAGTGTTGCTGGTGTCGCTCATTGGGGTCCTCAAATAGTCGGGTGCGGGCTCGGAGACAACGGGCGATTATAGCGGCGACGTCGCAATTCATTGATGGCCGGGCCTTACGCGGATCTAAGCCGTCAGTAAGGCAGGCTGTTCGGGATGACTACAATTGCAGCCACTGCCCCACCCCTCGCAGGGTGCGCTGAATCAACGCGGCGCACCCCGTCACACATTGAACTCAATTTTTGTTTCATGCTGAGTGCACATGGTCTGACCTGCGTGCGCGGCGACCGCCGATTATTTGCCGGGCTCGACCTCGCCGTCGGGGCGGGAGAATGGCTGCATGTTCGCGGCGAGAACGGTGCGGGTAAAACCAGTTTGTTGCGTTTGCTGGCCGGACTGTCGCAGCCGGCGGAAGGCGAAATCCGCTGGTGCGGCCAGCCCATCCACCAGACAGAAACCGATTACCGCCGTAACTTGTTGTTCTTTGGCCACCAGGGCGCCCTCAAGGAAGATCTAACGGCGCTGGAGAACTTGTCCTTCGCGGCAGCGATGGACGGCGCGAAGGTGCCAGAGGGCAACGCGCTGGCCGCGTTGTACCGCTTTGGCCTCAAAGGGCGTGAGGACTTGCCGGTGCGGGTATTGTCTGCCGGGCAAAAGCGCAGGGTGATGTTGGCCCGCCTGGCAACCCGCAACGCCAGTTTGTGGGTTCTGGACGAGCCTTTCACTGCACTCGACGTCAAGGCCGTTGAATTGTTGTCCGAGTTGATTGCCCGGCATGTCGCCGACGGTGGCATGGCGGTGCTGACCAGCCACCAGGCCATGCCGATACCGGGTGGACGGGTGGTGCAATTGTGAACGCCATGTTTTCGATTATTCGGCGCGATCTGCTGATGGTCATGCGGCGCAAGAGCGAGGTGTTGACTGCACTGTTCTTTTTTGCGATTGTCAGCAGCCTGTTCCCTTTGGGAATAGGACCTGAGCCCGTGTTGTTGCGCAAGATTGCACCCGGTGTGTTGTGGGTCGGCGCGTTGTTGGCGACCATGTTGGGTCTACAGCGCATGTTTGCGGCCGACCACGCGGATGGAACGCTGGAGCAGATGGCGATTTCGCCGACGCCCCTGGTCTGGTTGGTGTTGGGCAAAGTCGTGGCGCACTGGCTTGTCAGCGGTCTGCCTCTGGTTTTGATGGCACCCGTACTGGGCATTCAGTTTGATCTGGACTCCGGTGCTCTTGGAGTTTTGATGCTGGCGCTGTTGTTGGGAACGCCGTTGCTGTCGTTTATTGGTGCGATCGGTGCCGCTTTGACCCTGGGGGTGCGTGGCGGTGGCGTGCTGTTGAGTTTGCTGGTGTTGCCTTTATACGTGCCCGCCCTGATTTTCGGGGCCGGGGCGGTTGAATCCCACATCGCCGGCCTTGGTGCGGGTGGGCATCTGTCACTGTTGGCGGCCATCTTGACACTGGCCGGTTTTTTTGCGCCGTGGGCCGCTACGGCCGCTTTGAGGATTGCATTGGAATGAGTAACCGATTGATTAACTGGTTCAGGTTCGCCAGCCCGAGCAGCTTTTACCCATTGGCTGGCAAGATGATTCCGGTTTTCTGGACGCTGGCCGCCCTGTTTGGGGCCGCAGGGCTTTGGCTGAGTTTTTTTGTAGCGCCGACCGACGCCACCCAAGGTGAGGGCTACCGCATCATCTTTGTGCATGTGCCCACTTCGTGGATGTCCATGTTCATTTATCTTGTCATGGCGGGCTGGGCGGCCATGGGGCTCTCGCTGAACGCCCGGCTCTCCAGCATGATGGCGCAGGCACTGGCCCCAACCGGTGCACTGATGGCCTTTTTGTCGTTGTGGACTGGCGCGTTCTGGGGCAAACCGATGTGGGGAACCTGGTGGGTCTGGGATGCGCGGCTGACTTCCGAGCTGATTCTGTTTTTTCTGTACCTTGGTTTCATGTCCCTGCAGGCGTCGATTGACGACCCAAGACGGGCAGACAAGGCAGGTGCCATCCTGGCTCTGGTGGGCGTCGTCAATGTGCCCATCATCTATTTCTCGGTCAAATGGTGGAACACCCTGCACCAGGGGGCTTCGGTGTCCATCAACAAATCGCCTTCCATGGCGATGACGATGTTGTGGGGCATGTTGCTCATGGCGTTGTGTCTGTGGATGTATTCCATCGCCGTAGCCCTTACGCGCGTTCGCGCCATCATTCTGGAGCGTGAGTCGCATACGGAATGGGTCAAAAACTTGACCGAGGTCAAATCATGATTTGGAATTCTGCCGCAGACTTCTTTGCCATGGGTGGATATGCCCTTTATGTGTGGGGCAGCTTTGGCGTAAGTGCCCTGGCGTTTCTGCTGGAACCTTTGTTCATCAGCAAGCGTCATAAAAGCATTGTTCGAACCTTGCGCCGCCAGGTGGCGGCCGAAAA
Source organism: uncultured Rhodoferax sp. (assembly GCA_964569855.1). Classification (GTDB taxonomy): domain Bacteria; phylum Pseudomonadota; class Gammaproteobacteria; order Burkholderiales; family Burkholderiaceae_C; genus Allorhodoferax. The sequence continues at coordinate 5,311 of CAZMXB010000131.1, read as the reverse complement.
ACTGGAAACGGAAAACAAGTGAAACGCTGGAAAAAACGTGCAGGCATCATTGGCGGCGGTCTTGTCGCCATTGGTATTGCCGCTGCCCTGGTCTTGAATGCACTCAATAGCAATATCGCTTTGTATGTCACACCCAGCGAAGTGTTTGCCGGAAAAGCCCCCAAGTCGCAGGCTTTTCGAATTGGTGGCCTGGTCAAGCAGGATTCTGTGCGGCGTGACAACCTGACCGTGCATTTCATCATCACTGACATGGCCCAGGACATCCCGGTGGCCTACACAGGCATCCTGCCGGACCTGTTCAAAGAAGGCAAGGGTGCCGTTGTTCAGGTCAAGGCGAATGCCGGCGGCGAGTACATCGCAACCGAAGTATTGGCCAAACACGACGAAAACTACATGCCGCCCGAAGCCAAAGACGCTCTGGACAAAGCCCAAAAAACCAAGGACGCCAAAACACTATGATCCCAGAACTCGGGCATTTCGCCCTCATTCTTGCCCTGTGCGTCTCCTTGGTTCAAGGTGTTCTGCCGATTTTTGGCGCCCAGTATGGCCGGCGCGAATGGATTGTGCTGGCACGGCCGGCGGCGCAGGTTTCTTTTCTGTTGTTGTTGGCTTCGTTTGTCGCTTTGGCATGGAGCTTTTACGTCAATGATTTCTCCGTGCAGTACGTCGCAGCGCACTCGAACTCCCAACTTCCGACGCTCTTCCGCTTTGGCGCAGTGTGGGGTGGTCATGAGGGCTCCTTGTTGTTGTGGGTTTTTATGCTCTCGGGCTGGACAGTAGCGGTTGCGCAAAACTCCCGCACACTGGATGACGCCATGGTGGCTCGAGTGCTTGGTGTGCTGGGCCTGGTCACCACAGGCCTGCTGATGTTTGTGCTGTTCACATCCAATCCGTTCGACCGCCTCCTGCCCGCAGCGGAAAACGGTCGTGACCTTAACCCGCTGTTGCAGGACCCCGGGCTGATAATCCATCCCCCCATGTTGTATATGGGTTATGTGGGGTTTGCCGTGGCATTTGCGTTTGCTATTGCTGCACTGCTGTCCGGTCGACTGGACGCCGCATGGGCACGCTGGTCGCGACCCTGGACTACCGCCGCCTGGGCCTTCCTGACGCTGGGTATCGCCCTGGGCTCTTGGTGGGCATACTACGAATTGGGTTGGGGTGGTTGGTGGTTTTGGGATCCGGTTGAAAACGCTTCCTTCATGCCCTGGTTGTTGGGCACGGCGCTGATGCACTCATTGTCCGTGACGGAGAAGCGGGGCAGTTTCAAGAGCTGGACGGTGCTGCTAGCGATCGGGGCTTTTTCCCTTTCCCTGTTGGGGACCTTTCTGGTCCGATCCGGTGTACTGACATCGGTCCATGCTTTTGCGACCGATCCACGCCGTGGCATCTTTATTCTGATCCTGCTGGTGGTGGTGGTGGGATCATCGCTGGCGCTGTTCGCGTGGCGAGCACCCAAGGTGGCTTTGGGCGGGTCTTTTGGCTTGATGTCGCGTGAGTCGCTGATGCTGACGGGTAACGTCCTGCTGGTTGTGGCCTGTGCATCGGTGTTGCTGGGCACTTTGTACCCATTGATTATTGACGCCCTGAATCTGGGAAAAATTTCTGTGGGACCCCCTTATTTCAACGCAGTTTTTGTGCCAATCATGGCACCGGTGCTGTTTTTGATGGCGGCAGTGCCCTTGGCACGCTGGAAGAACACCGATGTCAAGGAAATCGCCCTGCGCATGTGGATCCCTGCTGCCTTGGCCGTGATTGCGGCGGTGCTTGTGCCACGCCTGATGGGTGAGTGGGCGGCGATGACCAGTCTGGGCGTGGCATTGGCGGTGTGGATTGCTGCTTCCGGCGTGATTCAAATCGCCCGTCGCCTCAAGAGCGGAGTGCCACCAGCGTCGTTCTGGGGAATGCACCTGGGCCATTTTGGTATCGCCGTTTTTGTATTTGGCGTCACCATGGTTGGAAGCTATCAGGAAGAACAGGACGTGCGAATGGAGCCCGGTGACACGGTTGTGGTCGGCGGTCACCTGTTCAAAATGCTGGGTGTCAAGGACGCGCCAGGTCCCAATTACAGCGCGGCGCGTGGAGAGTTCGAGGTCAGCAAGGACGGCGGCGCCGTTCGTATCCTGAACCCCGAGAAGCGCAACTACTTTTCCTCCACCATGCCCATGACCGAGGCAGCCATCGATGCCAACTTTACCCGCGACGTCTATGTTTCGCTGGGTGAGCCGCTGGAGGGCAAGGCCTGGGCGGTGCGGGTGTACTTCAAGCCGTTTGTGGACTGGATCTGGGGTGGCTGCGTTTTGATGGCGCTTGGCGGACTGCTGGCCATGTCAGATCGACGCTACCGGTTGCGCGTCAAAGCCAGTGAGCCCGTAGTCGGAACCGCCGGTGCCGCCAGAGTGCTCAAGGGCGCGACACCATGAAAGCGAAGTTCCTTGTTCCACTGGCATTGTTCGTGGTGCTCGTGTTGTTCCTGGCAGTAGGCCTTCGGCTGGACCCTCGCGAGGTTCCCTCGCCCTTGGTCAACAAGCCTGCCCCCGCATTCAAGCTGGCACAGTTGGAGCAGCCCGAGTTGCAGTTTTCGCCAGAAGATCTAAAAGGCAAGGTGTGGGTGTTCAATGTGTGGGCTTCATGGTGTGTTGCCTGCCGGCAAGAGCACCCCGTGTTAATGGATTTTGCGCGCACGCAGATTGCGCCCTTGGTCGGGCTGGACTACAAGGACCAGCGCAAGGACGCCTTGGGCGTGCTCAAGCGCAGCGGCAACCCCTACGACCTGACCGCCTTCGATGCAGATGGCCGTGTAGGTATCGATTACGGCGTCTACGGCGTGCCCGAAAGTTATGTGATCGACAAAGCCGGTGTCATTCGTTACAAGCACATCGGACCGATCACCAGCGAAGCCTTGCAGAAGACCATCATTCCCCTGATCAACGAGCTGAAAAAATCGTGAAAATTTTGTATGTTTGGATACTGGTCCTGCTCACCTGCGGCGGCGTCTTTGCAAAAGAGGCCATGCCTTTGGCTGACGATCCGGCCGTCGAGCAGCGGCTCATCGTCATCTCCGAGGAACTGCGCTGCCTGGTTTGCCAGAACGAGTCGTTGGCCGGTTCGCGCTCCGATTTGGCAATGGACTTGCGCCGGGAGTTGCGTGGCCTGATCAAGCAGGGCAAGACCGACGAACAGATCAAGGAATTCCTGGTCAGCCGGTATGGCGATTTTGTGTTGTACCGCCCACCCGTCAAGCCTACCACCTGGTTGTTGTGGGCCGGTCCGTTCGGCCTTATGGTTGTGGGTATCGCCTCACTGTTTGTGTACTTGCGCCGACGCAATGCCGACATTGGGATCGGCGGTTTGACAGATGACGAACGCAAGCGCGCAGACGCATTGCTCCAGGAAGGCGAAAAATGATTGTATTTTGGGTTGTGGGGGCACTGGCGGTAGTGCTGGTGCTGGCTTTGTTGTTTCGACCGTTCTTGCTGAAATCGTCTACATCCCAGGTTTCGCGCCGCCAGTTGAATGCGGCCATTTACCGCGAACAGGTCGCGCGCCTTGACCGCGACCGTGCTGAAAACATGCTGGCTGAGGCGGATTATGAGCAGGCCAAGGCCGAATTGCAGCGGCGTGTCATCGACGACACAACCGAGGCGGACAACACTTCAACGCTGCAGGCGCCAAAGAAGACCATGCTGGCGATTGGTCTGGCCGTGCCGGTAGTCGCTATTGGCCTGTATCTGGCACTGGGAAGCCCGGCAACACTGGAGCCCAATGGACCACAACATGCCGCGACGGCGCAAGACATGGACCGCCTGGTAGTCGGTTTGGCAAAAAAGCTGGAGAGTGATCCTGGCAACCTGCAGGGCTGGGCTATGCTGGCGCGCTCCTACAAAATGTTGGGGCGCAATGTCGAAGCCGAGCAAGCCTTTGAGCGTGCCGGGGCTTTTCTGGACACCGATGCGCAGTTGCTGGCCATTTATGCGGACCTTGCCGCAACCAACGCCAAAGGCAACTTTGCGGGTAAACCCACGCAACTGATCCAAAGAGCACTGAAGGTCGATCCAGACAATGGAATGGCACTGTGGTTGGCAGGAACTGCCGCTTTTCGGGGCAGCGAGTACGAGTCCGCGATTCGCATTTGGGGGCGCCTGATATCTCAGGTCGAGCCAGGCTCTGAAGACGCACAGATGTTGCAGCAATCAATTGATGCCGCTTATGCGGCCATGGGGAAAACAGCGCCGCCAGCCGCCGTTCGCCCGCCATCCGGTGTACCAAGTACCGGTGAAACCGTGGCCAAGGCGTCAACTGGCGCCAGCGTCAGCGGGCAGGTCGATTTGGACCCCGCGCTCAAGATGCGGGCCGCACCTAACGACACGATCATGGTGATTGCCCGCGTCCCGGGTACACGCATGCCCGTGGCGGTTGTTCGCGCCAATGCGTCTGAACTCCCGCTGAAATTCACGTTGGACGACTCACTCGCCATGAGTCCCCAAGCCCGGATTTCGGCCGCAGTCCAAGTCGAGGTGGAAGCTCGGATCTCCAAATCCGGAATGGCCCAGGCTGAGCCTGGCGACCTGATGTCTGAGGTTCAAACCGTCAAGGTCGGTACCAAGGGACTTAAGTTGCAGGTCAACAAGGTCCGGCCTTAAGCTGCGAAGGGCTTTGCGGCGATCGCCCGTGTTCAATATGCAATGAAAAGACGCGCAGTCCCGTTCGCTTGTCTGCTATTTGCGAATGGACCACTCGCATGGGCCAAGACGCCGGGTGAAGTTCCAGTGGGCGGTTTCTTGCGTGATGCCTCCATGCAGGGCATCTCGGTTCCGTCGCGCAGGCTTTCAGATTTTCGGGGCAAGCCTCTGCTGATCAATGTATGGGCCAGCTGGTGTGGCCCATGTCGACAGGAAATGGGTTCGTTGGAACGATTGTTTCGCCGTTATGGGGGAAAACAATTCAATGTCATTGGTATATCCACCGACGACTACCGCGATCGGGCACAGTCCTTCGTCAAGACATTCAACATCACCTTCAGCAACTTCATCGACCACGAGCTTTTTCTGGAAAATATGCTCGGCGCAGATCGTCTGCCATTGACACTTCTGATTGACGCCGATGGTCGCGTGCTGGGCAAATACTCCGGTGCCCAGGAATGGGACAGCCCGCAGGCGCTGAGCCTCATTGCCAGGACCTTGAAGGTTAGGCTTTAATCGACAGACCCTCACTCCATCTTCTGGGCGGAGGATGTGCGAAAATACGAATGTTGGTCCGTTTTAAGAGTTGCGGCTGTAGCTCAGTGGATAGAGTATTGGCCTCCGAAGCC
>CAZMXB010000130.1:0-13168 GCA_964569855.1 uncultured Rhodoferax sp. | reverse complement strand
CCAGCGTGGATTGCATGCACAAACTCGACGGAGTCAGCAGACCAGCCACTGCTGGTTCTGTTGGGGTTGTGGCACCACGAGCAGGTAGCTCCATCGTTGCGCTGACCCGCATGGAAGGCATCTTCGGTGAAGGTACCCAACTCTTGGTGGCAGTTATTGCACAGCGCATCACTCACGATGGCGCGCCGACCACTGTAGCCAGTTGCAACCTTGGACACGTTTGGTGCAATCACGATCAAGCCGCCCGTACGATTGGGCATGCCAGCCGTCAATCCACTCACATTGGACGTGGCGGTGGGATAGTCGAGCAAATTGGTCTGTGTCAGCGGCAGTGAGGTGGTGGCGTTGTACGAGAAGCCCAAGCCACCCGTCAACATGACAGCCGCGTCTGGAATCGTTACACCGGTCAGAGTCGCCGTGTAATAACCGTTGGCATCCGGACCGACCAGCGTACCCGCAGCAGCGCCTGTTGCTTTGCCATTCCAAAGGCTTCGCAGGTAACTCGACGCGGACGCGTTGAAATCAGCCGGTTGTGCAATGCCGTCTTGCGGCATGGAGTACACGAAATACACGCTCGGCGCGCCCATAAAGTTGTCCCATACCTCAGAGCTTGCAGCCGGGTTGTTCAATGGGACAGCAACACCGTTCTGCAGCATGCGGAACACCATGGAAGGCTGCTTGGCGGCATTGCGGGACACGCTTTGCAGGTCGTAAGTCACCTTGATGGCACCGGCGGGCAGACGACTGGTGTTGGAAGCAATCCAGGCGGCATTGGTGTTGGCATTTCCACCCGAAACATGCAATGCGCTACCCAGGTTGGGTGGTGTCACAGCCAAGTGATAAATGCCATTATTGACTGCCGTGTGGCAGGTAACACAGTTCGCGTCGTTGGTCTGTGGCCCAGGGAAGTGATTGGTGGTCACACCAGCTTTGGTCACCTTACCGGTCGTGTAATTGATGGCGTCATGGCAACCGCTGCAAGCCACGCGATTGGGTGCTGCGATCCAGTTGTCGCCCTGCGCTGTTTTTGCGGTCGATGTAGCCGATCCGTCGTGGCACTTTGTGCAGTTGCGAGCGTCTTGCGGGTAACCGACCTCGTTGAATTCAACGCCACCAAAGTCATATCCCGTCTTGGACAGCAGTTTGCCGAAGTGGGTCTTGTGGATCATGTTCGGGAAGTTACCAACAGCGGTGTCGTTGATGCGATAGGTACCGGCACTGGTGGTCCTTCCGGTGGCATCTTTGGTCAAAACGTAATTGCCGTCCGGCTTGACTGCCGCTTCAACGCGCCCATATTTGCGCTGCTCGGTGTGGCAAACCACACAGTATTTGGTTTCGTTGCGGCTACCTCCGTGGAATCCGGCACCCGAATCCGTGGTTGTATCGCCTGCAATACCGCCCAAGGCATAGTGGCACTCGTTGCACTTTGCGGTGGAAGTGATGTCACGGGATGGATCGGATGCCGTAACGGCTTTGCCGGTTGCCGGAATAAAGTCATAAATGACATCGACCGGACTGGTCATCACCACCGCTGGCGTTGTCGTAACGCCATTGGGAGTGTTGCTGCCGGTGCCCGGTGCGTTGCCTGAAATCTGGATGGTCAGGCGGTGTACGGCATTGGGCTCAAAAGTCAAATCGCCCAGATCGGCGGCCACGTTGGGAGCGACCAGTGTGGCCGATGCGACTGCATCCTTGACCTTGGTGATGTCACGGTAAAAAGTGTAGGTGTAGGTACCGTTGTTGTTGTCTACCAGGGTGCCGGTGTTGTCCGTGCTGGGACGGGTTGGGACCGAGGCCGTGATGGCGCCCGTGGTGGCGTTTTTGGTCGGCACCGTAGTCACAATGTAGTTGACCCACTTGCTTGGAGACGAAGCAGAGGCAGGGACCAGCTTCGCCAGAGAGAATGCCAGATTGGGATAACTTGCCAAGGTCGCGGTGGCAGATTGCGACTTGCTGCCAAGCCCGATGACCGGGTTGCCCTTGCCGTCTGTGACAGCAAAGCTGACCACGGGTGCGCCACTGATGGCGACGGCCACTGCAGGAACTGCCGGTGTCAAAGTGGCGAAAGTGGAGGCGGGTGTGGTCGCTGTCAGCCTGACCGGCGAGGTTCCGGTGGGTGCGGCAACGGTAGGTCCGCTCGGTGCCGGGGTCGGTGTTGAGGTGTCACCACCGCCTCCGCCTCCGCATGCAACCAAGGAGGCCGCCAACACAGTGGCGGCAACATGCCTTACCCAATGGCCAGACGGCCTGCGTTCAATTGACTGATCAGAGATTCTCACGATGCGTCTCCTTTTGCGTGAAGAATAAGCACATCACGTTCATTGCAACAATAAAAATGGTGTGCGGGAAGTATGACGAAACGGTGCCAAAAAATACACTGGCAAAACTCGGTGATGCACTTTTCCTTGATTTAGCGCAAGCAAATTACTGCCAGAGATAGGTGTAGCTAACCCCGAGGTACCCCACCTTCTGGGCCGGTGCCTGCGTCAGGGTAGTACCGTCAGAGTACATGAACGGAATACCGTTGTAGCCCCACGTCCAGTCGTTGGTCGTGGTCTGCTGATGTACAAAATCGACCCGCACCGAAGACCGCTTGTCCATCACATATTTGGCAAACACTTTCAGCGTGGCCTGGCGCAACAATATATCGGGCAAGCCGCCCGTTGCGGCCAACAGGGCAACGCTGTCGGCACCCGCGAATACGTCGAGACCCTGGTCAAAAACGCTCCTGTCACTCATGCCGGAAAGGTTGGCACCCACTTGTACGCTTCCGAATAATTTTCCGGTCACACCGATACTGCCGGTCATGCCAGTGTTTTGAAATGACATGACGTAACCGGCAGGGCGGGCCTGGTTCAGGGTCTGGAGTGAGCGGGACACATAACCGTTCAAAGCCCATGTCTCGTCGATAGCGTACGAAAAGTCGAGACTGTACTGTCCCATGTCAGAACCGCGCACACCATAACTGCCTGGCAGGTTGAACGTGTCGCGGCCGTGCTCGGTACTCATCTGCAGTGTCAAGGCGCTACTCGGCTGCCAGTCGGCGAACAGCTTGACTTTGTCTCTCTTGCGATCCGCCAGCGTGGGCATGAAGATCGCTGTTGGAAGAAGGTCGGTGGCCGGGTCGGCCACGGCTGTCACGCCCGTGCCGCTATTGTCTCGCAGCCAATCCGAGCCGTCGCGACGGCTGCTCGATACGTTAAGCGCGCCACTGAAATCCTCAGTCAATCGGCGGCGCAATTCAGCGTAGACGCTAACTTCCTTGGTCTTCTGGCGCAGTGCACTGATACCGGACGCAGCGCTGGTGGCAGTAAACACGCCGCGGTCAATGTCATCGTAGTCGGTCCCCAAGGTCCCACGGTAAGCGCTGGAGAACTGCCAATTCGCAGCCAATTTACCGTGGATCTTTTTGTACGGCAGGCTTTGATTTGTATAGGTGGCGGCAGAGGCGCCGGCACCCTCCACGTTGTATTTCGCAATGGGCGTGCGATCATCGCGGTCTTCGTAGCGCCAATCAGCCACCAACGCCAGTCTGGGCATCGGGCGCGAAGTCAATCCGAATTTGGCGGTCTTGGTGACTACCTCTGCGCCCAGATTGGTAGACCCCAACGGAGCCCCCGTGAGTCCGGAACCCAGAAAATCCTGGCTCTGCGAGGCATTCGCGTATCCCAGCTTGAAGGTGCCGCGCGTGGTCGGCATGAAATCGTAGCTTCCGCTCAGGTCAAGTTGGTGGGCCTGGCTATCTGGCGCCAACGCCACGGGCTGACCCAAGATGCCCTGCAGTCCTGAACTCAACGGCAACGAAACGCCCAACGGGTTGTTCAGACTTGATGGAATCGTTGGGTTCAGGCTTCCATTGTCATTGCGGTAAAACGAGCCATAGTAGCCAAGGTTGAATCGCAACTTCTCAAATGCATAGTTCAACTTCGCTTCGACCTGGCTATGACTGGCCTTGATGGGTTCAGGCAACATGAGCAAGGCCCAGCCCGAATTGATGCCGGTCGTAACGCCACAACCCGGAGCAACGGCAGACGGACAGTTCATGCCGATGCCGGACAAGCGCGCGCCTTCTTTTCGCTCGTTCTTGAGATCGAGTTCAAAGACCATGGCAGGGGTAATCCATTTGGCGAAACCGACGCCGAGCCCGGTTCGTCTGGTGCTCAGATCGACATCAGTGCCCGTTCCTGCACCTCCAACCAAATTTACGACCTTCGGTGTGGTGGAGCCAATGCCTGCCAAGCCGGTATTGATCGTGTTGCCGTCATAGTGCACCAACTCAGAGTAGTCGGCCGTAACTTTCCACTCGCCGGGGATCCTCCAGACAAGGTTGAGTTCTCGCGAGTCTCCAAGCAGATCAGCGCCCTGGATTTGCACCCACTTTTCGCTGGCGTCGTCGCGCAATCGGTAGTCGAACCCCAGTAGCCCCAAGACGTTGCGAGATGCGCGCAACCCGTTGTATTGGCCATACACGGGGCGGTCCGCGAGCGAGCCTCCCACGGCACCCAGACCAAACGTTACGGAACCTTCTTCGATTCGCGCTACTTCCTGAGCCTGGACCATGCAACACGTTGCACAGGCGGCCAGGGCCAACAGCGACCGTTGAAATCGAAAAGAACAATCGGATCTTGTCATAGTTATTCTCCGTACATCAGCGCATCATGAGCTGCGGCGTCGGGTTTGTGGCCGACGGGTTGTTGGAGCCATGGACCTGGGTATGGCAGTTCATGCAGCTTCGACCCTGCCACATATTGACGACGTTCTTGCCACTGGAAGTCCCGGTAATCAACGGCGAGATTTGTCCAGGTGCGGCCAGACCAAAGACGCCGCTTTGGCCACCCAGCGCTCCGACACCACCTGCAACGTGGGGGGTATGGCATTGCTGGCACAACATGGGTGGTCGCGCCTTCAACAGCGCTGCGATTGCGCTGCCATGTGCGTTGTGGCAATTGCCGCAGTCTTCGACCACCGGCTCATGTTGATGCACAAATGGCCCGCGCTTCTCGGCATGGCAGGTGTAGCAGGTGTCATTGATACTGTCGCGCTTGACCAGCTTGGGACCTACTGAGCCATGTGAATTGTGGCAATCGGAGCACGCCATCTTGCCCTCGGGAACTGGATGATGGGAGGGCCGCTCCATTTGGGCACGCTGCTCTTTATGGCAGGTGTAGCAAACCTCGGTCTGCGTCACTTTTTTGAGGACCTTGTCGCGATTGGTATGGATCTGATGGCAGCTGTCACAGGCAACGTCCGCCATCTGATGCTGGCTACCGGCCCACACGGCACGCTTGGAGTCACGATCGTGGCAGGTCTGGCACACCACACTTCGTTCGGTGGCTGAAAACTTGGAGAGTTTGCCGCGTGTCTTGCCGAAGGTCCTGTCCGGCTTGGGCTGCTCTTTGACATCGGCAGGCTTGTTGGCATGTGCGTCACTGGCCCCATGGCAGCTAATGCAGTCCGGAATGCGCAGCGGGTCAGCGGCGCCGGTTGCACGGCTACCCATCAGCCCGGCTGTGCTGGCAGACGGCGAACGCTTGTTCACACTGACGGCGGAATGGGGGCTGGCACTCATGTCCGGCAAATCTTCTTCGTCATGGCAGCTGACGCACAGCGCCACTCCGGTCAGCTTGTCTGCAGACCATGCTGGTGCCAGGAGCCCCGCAAAACACAATCCAACGATGGCTACGGCACGCTTGAAAAACATCGCTCGCTCCTGCTCAACCACCAAACCAACGCCCCGCCCACCCGGTGGACTGGACACAGCATTGGAACCAGGGGTCTTTGGCAGCCCCAACTTGCGCATGACGGTGGCCACGTTCAATTCTGCCCATGAACAATGTCGACACCCTTGAAGAGGCCACTGGCGTGGCAGTCGTCGCAGGTTTCGCGTGGCAAACTGCGAACTTGGGCTTGCGTCCTGTCGCCAAAGGCAGAGCCTCCGAAACTGGTGACGTGCCCCATCGCCTTGCTCGAATCGTGGCATGCCGTGCAGGACGCAGCCTTGGGCGAAATCACTCTCCAAGCGTTCGGGTCGGTGACGCCTGCGTCTTTCTTGACGACTGCGGCAAGGGGTCCCAGATCCTGCTTGTACGAGTTATTCACGTGGCAGGCGTTGCAATTGATCCCAACGCCCGGCCAAGCAACTTCGGCAGCGTAATTCTCAACGTTGCTTGCCAGTGGTGGGCGCCCTGCAACCGTTGAAGTGCCATCTTTGTTGAACGCCCCGACGACTGTATTTCCATGGGTGAACGGGTACACACGCTTGGAGTTGCCGTGGATGCCGTGGATCATCCTCTTGAACTGATACGACTCGTTAAGGTCCAGGCCATTGGTCATCACGGTCGATGAGACCTTGTTGGCATCGTGGCACACGGCACAGGCTTCAATGGTGTTGCGGGCACCGCCGTGGAATGCGTCTGCGAGCGTATTGGAACCCGAGGTGGTACCCAGCGCGCCGTGGCAAACGTTGCACTTATCAGTCTCTACGATGACGCGGCGCGGTTGCAGGGTTCCACTGAGGGCCAGGTCCTTGTATGTGTGCCGCACCACCACATTGACCGGGGGTGTTGGTGGCACCGTAACGACGGGCGGCCGCGGATCGGTTGCCCACTGCACCTGCAGCTTGGGTTCCTTGATCTGACCGATGCTGACAACCCGGGCCGTACCGAAGGCGACTGCTGTAGCAGAGTCGTCTGGCAGCGGGATGTTCACCGAATAGTGGTTCTTGCCATCGTTAACGCCCTTGTAGGCGTAGGCATTGGCGCCACTTCCGCCATTGTTGTTGGCTGAAAACTCGGTGACCGCAGTCGACTGCCCCAGCATATTCTGATAGCCGAGGTAGAAGCGCAAGTTGCCGAACTTTGTGGTGTTGGCACATGTCGGGCTCGCGGAGCCAACGCCAGTGCAATCCGGAGTGACCAGGTTGTAGGCGGCGTCGCCATTGGTCGGGTCGGACAGGAAGTACTTGACTGTCACAGTGCGGGCCTTGTGGTCTGCAGTGTCGTTGAAGGACACTGCCTCGATGTTCATCTTGTACTTGGCTGCATTTTCTTCATTCTGATTCCAATGCACGCGGTCTGACGCGATGCTCGATCCTGCACTGTGGCACCCGGCACACAGTTGGTTTGACAGTGCCTTGGCAGGTGCGGTTGCACCGCCAGGAATGAACCCTGCGGCCCCAGCGGCACTGGCAAAGACTTTGTGGCTGGTGTCCCAGTCAGAGCCCGCGTTGTTGGCGTGGCAGGTCAGGCATGCTTCCTTGCTGGGCTTGGTTTTCCAGTTGTCACCCTGGGGTGTCTGTGGATTCGCGGCCGTGTGGCAGACCGCGCAGTTGCGCAGGTCTTGCGGGAACCCCACCTCGGCATAGTTGGCCTTGGTGTTCTGGTAGCCCCAAATCGTATAGTCCTCGCCGCCCGCTGCCAGCTTGCTCTTGAGCAGTTTGCCAGCGTGAATCTTGTGCACCATCGTGGACAGGTTCAGGTTATTGCCGCTATTGGCATCGGTGGTTCCAGGGTTGTGACACATCACGCAGTACTGGGTATCCACACGACCGCCGCCATGCAACGCGAGTTTTTCATGGCATCCGTTACAAGAAGCCACATCGGTCATCTTGCGCGTCTTTTTGGCATCAGTAACGGGAACCGACTTGCCACTGCCGTCCACTGTGAAATCAAAATAGGGATTGACCAGAACGGTTTCACCTGCGGCATTTTTGTAGCTGAGCTGAATGGCAACGCGATGGGTACGCGATGGCTCGAACACGACACCATTGGTCTTTGTGGGGTCCTTGATATCCGTCGAAAAGGTATAGGTGTAGTAGCCCTGCGGGTTGTACACCAGTTGCGCTGCCAACAGGGCAGCGTTGGTCTGTTTGGGGTCGGTGGTTGCCTGCATGGCGCTGGCAAGGACCGGCACGCCACCCGGGCCAACGCCAGCCGCTGCAGTTTCCTTGCGGTACACATAATTGACCCACTGGTCGGGGTCGCCGTTGGTAGCGCCGGGCACCAGTTTGGCGATGGCAAAGCTGACGTTGCTGATGGCCAGACCCGTCTTCAGCGCTCCGTCTGAGAAGACCGCAAAATTCACCTGGGGCGGGCCGCTGACCGTCACCGCCGGGATGCCTGCCGCCTGGACCACAGTGAACGGTGCCGCCGTATTTGAGGCAGTGTCGTTGGCGGCCACCAGGCTGGCTGCGCTGATGGCGCTGAGCGGCCCGGAGTTGGCAACCGGTGTTGAATCCGAAGACCCACCACTACCACCGCCACAGGCGGACAAGGCGGCTGCAACGAGAACGCTAGTCGCCCACTTCATGATTGAATGTTTCATCTCGGTCCTGCTCTTCATTTCTTGACTACGTACCAAAACCAAATGGATGGGCTTCAAACATTGACTCACCACACTGGCTTTACAAAACATTTTCAGACGTGAGTCCTGTCGGGTCAACACATTCAACTCTTAGTGTTGCGCTACAAACGTTGGAAAATCGGCGCTTGTCCGAGTAATCCGCTACACCTTTGCTTGCACTGCCAATTGTTTGCGTGCAGGAAATCAATTTGCCAGTGTGATTTGGTCAAAATCCAGTCGTCAATTTTGAAGAAGGTATGGCGCTTGAACCCTGAACCGCCCGCTGACCTTGCCGCAAGTCAATAATCAGGTCTCGATTGACATATATCAAACGACATCGATTACCTGAAATTTTTTTGGACGTCACGTCTTTTCAAAATTGACGCGCATCAAGCTTTTAACTCCGTTGATGCGACAGTTTGGACTGCTTCGCTCAGACCATGACGCGCTGCGAGCCGATGTCAGTTCGCTGTAGCCCAAAGGGTTCACACTTGGATTCCCAATTATTTTCACCCAACAGGAGACCCCATGACCCGTGAAGTTGTTGTTGTCATCGCCGTGCGCACCGCAATTGGAACCTTTGGCGGCAGCCTGAAGGACATTCCCCCTACCGAACTGGCCTCCCAGGTTGTGCGCGAGTCGCTGGCACGGGCGCACGTGGAAGGCAGGGACGTCGGCCATGTGGTCTTCGGCCACGTCGTCAATACCGAACCCAAGGACATGTACCTGTCTCGCGTAGCAGCCATCAACGGCGGCTGTGCCGAAGCCACGCCCGCGTTCAACGTGAACCGGCTGTGCGGCTCGGGCCTGCAAGCCATTGTGTCGGCCAGCCAAAGCATCTTGCTGGGCGACGCCGACGTGGCGATTGGCGGCGGCGCCGAGAACATGAGCCGCGGGCCGTTTGCAAGTCTGAATATGCGTTGGGGTGCCCGCATGGGGGACACCAAGATGGTGGACATGGTGATCGGCGCCCTGCACGACCCTTTCCACACCATCCACATGGGCGTGACAGCCGAGAATATTGCCGCCAAATGGGGCATCACCCGCGAAGAGCAGGATGCCCTCGCTGTCGAAAGCCACAACCGCGCCCAGCGCGCCACCGAAGCGGGCTACTTCAAGGAGCAGATCATGCCGGTGCTGCTCAAGAGCAAAAAAGGCGATGTCGCGTACGCGCTGGACGAACACTTCCGCTCCAACTGCAGCATGGCAGACATGGCCAAGCTCAAGCCCGCGTTCCTGAAGGAACACGGAACGGTAACGGCCGGTAACGCCTCGGGCATCAACGATGCGGCAGCAGCCGTGGTCCTGATGGAGGCGAGTGCGGCCAAAGCCCGTGGCGCCAAACCCCTGGCACGCCTGGTCGCATACGCCCATGCAGGTGTAGACCCCAAGTACATGGGTATCGGCCCGGTGCCTGCCACCCAGGCGGCGCTGAAAAAGGCTGGGCTGACCGTCAACGATCTGGATGTCATCGAGGCCAACGAAGCCTTTGCCGCCCAAGCCTGCGCCGTCAGCCGTGATCTGGGTCTGGACCCGGCCAAGGTCAACCCCAACGGGTCCGGCATTTCGCTGGGTCACCCGATTGGCGCTACCGGTGCACTGATCACCGTCAAGGCGCTGTACGAGTTGCAACGCATCCAGGGCCGCTACGCGCTCGTCACTATGTGTATCGGTGGTGGCCAGGGTATTGCGGCCATCTTTGAGCGGATGTAGTTTGCCGCTGCGGCCAATACGCTTCATTTTTTATAGCGCCTCTCGCCCATTTCACGAGGGCTGGAGGCCTTTATTCTTTAAATTGCTTTAAGTCAAGACACGCTGCATCTGAGCGCCCTACACTGGCCGCAGTGTTTTGATTGAAGTCGCCTGACCCGACTCTGGAGACCGTTTTGCTGCCCGCCTACATTACCCACGCCGACTGCGCCCGCCATGAAATGGGTCCCCACCACCCGGAATGTCCGGAACGGCTGGGCGCTATCAACGACATGCTGTTAACCAAGGGCCTGCTCGACTACATGCACCCCTATTACGCACCACTGGCCACTGCGGCACAACTTGCGCATGCCCATTCGTCCCAGTATGTCAGCGAACTGATGGAGGCCTCACCCAGCGAGGGCTACCACCGCGTGGATCCTGACACGGAGATGAACCCGCACACGGTGCAGGCCGCGTTGCGCGCCGCCGGTGCGGTGGTGCAAGCCACTGACCTGGTGGTGACCGGAGAGGCCCCCACTGCGTTTTGCTGCGTGCGTCCGCCCGGCCACCATGCCGAGCGCGGGGCGGCCATGGGTTTCTGTTTTTTCAACAACATTGCGGTGGGCATTCGCCATGCGTTGACCGAGCACGCCATCCAGCGCGTGGCCCTGATCGACTTCGATGTGCACCATGGCAACGGCAGCGAGGACATTTTTCGCGGTGACGAACGCGTTTTGATGTGCTCCATTTTTGAGCAGGGCATTTACCCATTTTCCGGGGAAGATTCCAGTGGCCCCAATATGGTCAACGTAGGCCTGCCCTCGCGCTCGGGCAGTGACAAGTTCCGCGAAGCCGTCACCACACACTGGATACCGGCACTGGACGCCTTTGCACCCGAGCTGATTTACATTTCCGCCGGCTTCGATGGCCACCGCGAGGATGACATGGGCAACCTGGGCCTGGTCGAAGCGGACTATGCATGGGTCACGCAACAACTCATGGTGATGGCCCGACGCCACTGCAAGGGACGCGTCATTTCCTGCCTGGAAGGCGGCTATGTGCTGAGCCCACTGGCCCGCAGCGTGGCAGCCCACGTCAAGGTGCTGATTGGCGCCGACTAAAGAAAACCCATGGACAAACACTACCTTACCCCTCTTTTCACACCTGAATCCATTGTTGTATTTGCCGGGCGTATTGATACGCCCGAAAGCCAGACGCCCCAGGCGATCGCGCTGTGTGACGCACTGCGGGCGCAGCGCTATGCCGGTACTTTGCAGTTCCTGGATATCCACACCAGCGGAACCCTCGCAGACCTGGCGCAGGCCAAAGCCGACCTGGCCATCATCTCGTTGGAGCACAAGGACATCGCCGCGGCTCTGGAGCTAGCCGGGCGCATGGCTTGCCGTGCTGCCCTGGTCATTTCCAGCGGCATCGGAGCCGAACTCGCTGCCACGCTGAAGAAGATCGCCCGACGCGAGGGCATTCATCTGTTGGGTCCCAACTCGCTGGGCCTGCAACGGCCCCAGTTGCAACTCAACGCCAGTGCGGCTGGGCCCCTGGCCAGCCCGGGGTCGCTGGCGCTGGTGTCCCAGTCGGGTGCCCTGACCTCATCCATGCTGGACTGGGCGCGCAGCAACGGTGTTGGTTTCTCATCGGTGGTATCACTGGGGCCGCATACTTCGGTTGACATCGCACAGGCGCTGGACTTTCTGGCCAACGATGCGCAAACCCACAGCATCGTGGTCTACATGGAGGGTATTTCCAGCGCACGCCGCTTCATGAGCGCGTTGCGTTCCGCGGCCAATGCCAAGCCGGTGGTTGTGCTCAAGGCCGGCCGCAAAGCTGCCGGCAATGCAGCGGCCCAAACCCACAGCGGAACCATTGTCGGCAGCGACGATGTTTTTGATGCTGCACTGCGCCGTGCAGGGGCCGTGCGCGTGCGTTCGTTTGTGGCGCTGTTCTCCGCCGCGAAATGCCTGGCCTCGCGCTACCGACCCGTGGGCAAACGCCTGGCCATCGTCACCAACGGCGGCGGGCCCGGAGTCCTGGCGGCCGACTGGGTCAACGAAATATCGCTCCAGCTCGGCAAGTTGTCGCCCGAGTCGCTCACTGTCCTGAAACCGCAGTTGCCGGCGTTGGCCACGTTGACCGACCTGATTGACCTCTCGGAAGACGCTGGCCCGGAACACTTCCGTGTGGCAATTACCATTGCAGAGAAAGACCGCCAGATCGACGGTGTTCTGGCCATTTACTCGCCCAAGGCCGGCGGCGACGCAGCGGCTGTTGCCCACGTGCTGGCAGATGTCAAACGCAGCATTGGCAAACCCCTGCTGTCGTGTTGGATGGGCGACGCCTCGGTGGGCGCCGCACGCAGCATCCTCAATGACGCGGCCATTCCCAGCTTCCGCACGCCGGAGGCCGCAGTGGGCGCATTTGGCAACCTGGCGTCGTTCTACCAGAACCAGTTGCTGCTGCAGCAGACACCACCGCCACTGTCAACCCTCAACAAACCCGACATCGAGGGTGCCCGCCTGGTGATTGAAAGTGTGCTGGCTGAGCGGCGCAAGGTGCTGACGGAAATGGAGTCCAAGACCCTGTTGTCGGCCTTTCACATTCCGGTCACCACTACCATGCTGGCGCGCAGTGCCAACGAAGCGATGATGATCGCGACCCAGCTCGTCTTTCCGGTGGCGCTGAAGATTGATTCCCCCGACATCAGCCACAAGTCCGACGTGCACGGCGTGGCGCTCAACATCGTCAACGCCACCAATGTGCGAGACGCCTACAACGATATGGTGCAGACCGTGACCCGCTTGCAGCCGAAGGCGCGCATCAACGGCGTGACGGTGCAGAACATGGCCAGCGCCAAGCGCGGTCGGGAAATCTATATCGGCCTGGTCACCGACGACCCATTCGGCCCGGTGATCGCATTTGGTGCCGGCGGCACGATGATCGAGCTGATCAACGACCGCGCGATGGAACTGCCGCCACTGAACCAGTTCCTGGCCCGACGCCTGATCGAGCGCTCGCGGGTGGCCGAAACGCTGGGCGAGTGGCGCGGCAACCCGGCCATCAACGTGGGCGCACTGGAGCAGGTGCGGCTGCGCGTGTGGGAAATGGTGTGTGCACTGCCGCC
>CAZMXB010000129.1:0-13228 GCA_964569855.1 uncultured Rhodoferax sp. | reverse complement strand
CAGTGCTAGCTTTGCGTACCGTCACTTATTGCACTGAAAACGAGGAGACCCCCCATTGGAACCCTTGATCTATCCCTATGGTGGTCCCATGCCAAGACTGAAAAACTGGTCCGAGTTTGAGGATATTGCGGACGAAATGTTTTCTACGAAATTGGCAACTTCACTCAAGGACGTTTACTGGGATGTTCGCCCCAAGCCAGAATTCGGGACCATCGAAGTGCGAGTGTTTGACACGCCTATATCCATCCACAAAGCAGTGGCTATGGCTGCGTTCACGAGGGCGTGTGCGGCACTGCTCCTAGAGGGCAAGCTTGTGCTTGGAGACGCGCCGTCGCCCCCAACCGCAGAGCGTGTGAGTCGCTTTCTGGCCCGTCGGGATGGTCTGGAAGCTCAACTATTCGACCCATTTAGTCAGACGTGGTTGCCGGCGCGGGATTGGCTCAACAGACTTTGCGATGCCATTGCTGCGTCATCGGCTGGGAACTCTGATCTGCGACACGTTGCCGCGTTGCAAAAACACTGTGCACTTGTGCAGGACTGCGAGCTTATGCGGGTTGCCTGGCGCGAGTCTCAGAGTTCCTGCGGAGATCAGGCAGATGATCTGTTGGCCCGTTACTCCAAAGCGATAAGTGAGCATTTGCTTGCGCCTGTGTCCGCCTAGCGCAGGCTGAATCGATAGTGAAGGCGAGTGGCTGGAAAACTTCAAAATGGGCCGGCGAAGAAGGGCTTTTTAGCACAGTGCACGCAGCTATTGGTGATCTGATCACAAGGAAGATTTCGGGGGCTGAAGGGGAGCGTCACTGGTTCCAGAAAGCATGTCTGAATCGATTGGCCTGGCCATAAACAAAGACGGCAACATGGTCGACATACCTGCATAGACGAGCAGCGCACCATACAAAACATCGGAAATTTGAAACCGCTCGCGCAGGATGCTGGCCAGCACAAGAGTAAAAATGAGTGTCGGGGTCAACGCGGCTGCCACGCGCAGACTGGCTGCCGCGCTTTCCCCCTTGATGAGGCGCCGCTGAAACCAAACAGAACCCACACGCATCGGCAACGCAATCAGTGTCAGCGCGATTCCGAATCCCAGAGCCTCAATCGAAAACGCGCCGCCTGGGACGCCAACTCCCTTATAGAAAAAATAGAATGGAACAAAGAATGAAGCGAACATTCGAATCGCGTGCAGATTTTCGTCGGAGGCGAGCGTAGGCATGCGCACTCGAAGCAACTTTGCGACAAATCCGGCCAAAAAGGCTCCGACGAGGTAATAGACCCCCAACTGATATGTCAAAAAGGCCGCAATGATGCCCACCATCATCAGCAGCGAAAACTCTGAACCACGTGCATAGGGAATAACCATTTTTCCCAGTCCAATGAACAGCAAGGGCAGTCCAACAATCATCAAAGTTAAAGCCACGGACGACCAAATAAGCGTCTCCATTGCCTCCGACTGCAGAACCACAAAGAGTACAAACAATGCAAGCAATTCGCTGCTTACCGCTTTCATCCGAACCCAATAGCGCTCGTCCTCAGTAAGGTTGAGTGCAGACAGCGTATCGAGAATGAAACCAGTTGATGGAGTCAGTATCGCCAAAGCGAGCAAGGCCGCTACTTGCCATGAATAATCAAATTGCTGCATTGCAAGATATCCCAAGGCTGCGAGCGAGATTGAGCGCACGAGGAGGTGCTGCAACAATGGCCATTTTCCGCGACCAAAATCATCCAGATCTACTTCCAGCCCGGCAAACAAGAACAGCGACGAGATGCCAAGCGAAGCCATTAGGGCCAGTGTTGCATCTTGGCTAAAACTGCCAAGAAACAGCGTAGCCATCATGCCCAGGCCAAAACAGGTCAAAGGCGCAGGTATTCGCCACCGCTGCAAGATTCGCGGAACTACCATAAGACCGACAATCAACACAAGGTAGGCAACCTCTCGCGTTACAACGGGCATAGCTGAATGAAGAACTTTCTGGGTTTGAAACGAGCACTTTTGGACATATTACGAAACTGAGCCACGGTAGCACGTCTGCGCCGAGTCAGCTCTTTCTGTGCACATTGGCCAGTCAACAGAGCAGAGCTGGACGACGGGTTCGAGTACTACCAAAGTCACAATGACCAGCAACGCCACGTAGACGACCGCTAGGAACGACGGCGGATCAGTGTCGAAAATCACAGAACTGGACTACACGATACCTGACCATCGTCAGTGGCAGCTTCCGCCCCGCTGCCGACCGCAAATTCGACGAGTTGGCATTCGTCGGTGAGTGACCGCTCCCGAGCTTTTGCTCCTGAAAACGAGCGGCAGCTTCCGGCGAAAACGAATGTCGGCTTCGTCAATTCCTTGGATCTTTTTTAGGCGTCGGCGAAGGACAGCAATGCGTCTACTGCGGTAGTAGAAAAACACGCTCGAGCGTTTTTTGCCAGCGACCCGTGCGAGCTGAGCTTCAAGCACTCTGTTCAACTATGGACAGAATGGGTCTCGCAAGGAATGTCGGCTACTAAAGTTGACGGGCTGCTGTTCACGTTGATCGCCCAGTGCAGAGTCGGCAATCGACCTTGACGCCTGGAGCCTCGAATGCGCAAGCGACGACGCAGACCCTACCGGTGGTTAAAGGCCCCGCGTGCCCATGTTCGTCGCAAAATCAAGCGTTCTGGTCACAACTAGGAACCAAAGTAAGTTCATCCTAAAATACCTCATCGCTGGCTCGTTGCCTCTTTGGATCCAGCAAGTCAGCAAGGCTTTGGGCCCACGAAGCAGACCAGTTGGTTCCCGCATCAACCCAGGCAAGATTGATGGTCTCATATACTGAGCACCATCCAGTAGTCTCAGGGTCTTGGGTGCGGAGCAACATGTGCGGATTCGGTAAGTAGTGACCATTTTTGGTACGTACCCACAGTTTTCGCGACGGTTGGTACTGACTTTGTATCTCGGCCCTGGCCAGGACCCCATTGACGTAGCTACGCTTGCGCCGTTGGGATTTCCACAGATGTTCGGGCAACGCGTCCATCGTTGCTTGCAAGGCCTCGGAAAAATAACCTGCATCGTACTTGAAGGGATGCTGGGCCCGCTGTGCACAACGAGAGCGCAGCGTCTTGAAGCCGGCCAACATCAGACTGAGCACCCAGTATTCTCCCTGATTACGCTCCAGTCGCACCAGGCGCCCATCGGTTTGTACATCCAGCACGACTGGTGCAATGCGTTCGCACAAAGGGGCAATTTTGTGGCTGCAAAAATCGGTGTCGTCAATGGCGCGGTTCAGCGCCGCCGTCCAGGCCGTATGACCGAATTCGTCTTGTTGAAACACGTTCGCTCCACGCGTCAACAAGGCGTCAACCAGCGCAAGGTTACCGGCACGGGCCGCCATCATCAGCGGCGTGCCTCCTGTGGGCGTGGGATGGTCAACGCCATAGGTGTCGCACTGTCGAAGCAGTTCCTTGAAGTTGTGCACGGTGTAGGGTTGCAAGTGGCGCTGGCGCAGAGCTTCTACCGCGCGGAAACCCAATTGCTTCTGCCGCGCGACCAGCATTTTGATGTCATGGGGAGAGGCGCCATGAAAGTCAGTCCGTTTGACTTGACCATAAGTGTCTCCCGGTGCCAAGCTGCTGGCAGGCTGGAAATGGGCCTTGGCCGACAGCTGCTCAATCCAGGCATGTTGCCCATGCCACAACGCATAGTCCATCAAAATCTGCCGGGGTTTATTCGAAACCTGGTTAGGATCCAGCGCGCGGGGGCAAAGTTCGCGCAATAGGTCTTCTGTCCAGGGTGTCCATGGCACTGTTTTGACCTGTAGGAACGCATTTCGAACGGCGCGGGCCTGCTCTTCCTTGCCCTGCAGTTCGAGCTTGCGCGCCTCTTGCGCCCATTCTTCGCGGGTCGAGGTTTGCATCGGTGCCGCTATGATGTTGCTCGCCTCGACCTCGCGCAGGCCCAGCAGATTGAGCAGCGGGTGGTTGGTGTCCGACTCCACGAGCACCAAACTCTCGACCGCCCGTGTCATTGCTACATACAAGGCATTTACATAAAATTTGTACAGCTCCAGCGACTTGTCGCCTTTGTCGCGCGCGCGGCTGAAGTTCAATTCCTCCACGGTCAAGTCAGCCAGCCCAACCCCATTGCAAACCTCGGCATAGGCACCGCGCTGGCCCGATACCAGGGAATACAAAATGACATGGGGGTATTCCAGTCCTTTGGCCTCGTGCACTGAAAACACCAGCGGTGTTCGGAAGTGTTCGCGCGCGCCGGCCTTGTCCTCGTCACGCAGTACCACGACGGCGTGGCGCACCGAGGCGCGGGTGCGGGTGTCCAACTCGCGCAGGGCCGCGTCTTTGGCGGCGAGCAAACTGACTGACCCTTGGTGCAGTGAGGCGCTTTGCACCAGGAAATTGCTTTCGCGGTCAATCGAGCCAAAGCGCGTCTGCTTGATTTTGAGCAGAGTGTTGGCCAGCTCGGTGACGCTGCGGGTGTTGCGAAAGTTAGCTTGCAGTACGGCCAAGCTCTGGCGCTGCGCCGCCTCACCCGCCAGGCCCTGCCAAAACAGGCTTCGCACGGCGGTCCAAGAGAAGAAGTTGGGGTGCACGATCTGGTTGGAATCGCCGCACAGCAAAAATTCGCCCGGTTTTTTGAGACAGGTCAGCACCAAGGCGAGCTGCACATTGGTCAGGTCTTGCACTTCGTCAATGACCACAAAGTCGTACACCGGCTGTGCCAAGGCCAACCAATCGTGAGCCACCAGATTGAGGTCGAACAGCCCTGCATCAAGCAGCCATCGCCGGTAGCGTTGAAATAGCTCATGGGCCCCGGTGCGCGCCTCGCTACTCAAGAGAGACTGGCGTGGCCCCAGCGCCAGGTAGCCGTGCAGATCCAGAGGCCCGTTCGGCCTGGCGCTGATGACGCCACGAAACTCCTCAAACAGCGCGTGCGCATCCAGTTTGACCAGTGTGCTTCGCGCAGTTTGGCGCTGCCGTTCAAACCAGCCAGCAAAGGCAGTGAAAGTGACCTCGCGCCCGCTGGGTACGCGCAAGGTCTCGATCAGCTCGCGGTAGCTCAGAAACTCCGCTGTTTGTGCCGCGTTCTCATAACCATGGGCGTCGTACAAGGCGCGCGCGGATTGGGCCAGGTATGCGGAGAGCGTGACATACAACACCCGGCCTTCGGCCTCCCGCATTTTGGTCAGCGTGACGGCCGTTTTTCCTGACCCTGCGGAGCCCACCACCACCACTGGCGCGGGCAAACGTCGCACGGCCTCCTGTGCGTCGTCGAACATGATGGGTTTGTCCAGCAAATCAAATTCGTTGCGGCTGGCATGCAGCCATCTCAGGGCCAGGGTGTCATGGTGGGTTTGCGCGATTGCGCCGTTGGATAACACCGGTTCGTGTTCGATCTTGGCCTCATCCAAGCTTGCGCCGCGCAAAAACCGTGATTTGTCGTAAGCGTGGTTTTCAATGACTTCCAGTGCCAGGCAAACCGTTTCATTGCCGAGACGGGCAAACTGCAACAAAAGTCGGTTGCTATAGTCAAGCTTGGCGCGCCAGTAAGCTGTCGGGGCGAGCTTTTTGATATCGGCGCTACGAAAGTCATCAGCCTCAATCGCTGCGCGCACCTTGGCAAAAGTGGCCTTTACGCGACGGATATTGAGGTCTTTGTAGAGAAGCACGCGCATGGTAGTTGTAAGGGTAATAGTGTTAGTTCGCCAAATTATCAATGTCGATTGAATCTTGTTCGGATGTGCTGTGAAGCTGCAATTTCGTAACCTTTATTTGCGACTTTTACTTGGGAGTGCCCAATATCAACTGCAACCGTTTCAATGACAAGGTTGGCTTTCTTTAGATCGTTTTTCATGCTGAATGTTTTAATTGTGGAGACGTAGGAGTCTAGAAGTGAAGTCTCAAAACGTTCCCGAGCAAGTGGCTCAAACAGATGGTTTGCTCGGCCGTGATGTGCGATTTCACCCAAATTACATGACCAAACTCAGTTTGAGGTGGGACGGATTTCCTACTTCCTGAAAAAGGGCACCTCACGCGTGCGCGCGTACTTTGTCTAATCAATTCGATCGTTTGCACCAGGAATGGCGTTTCCTGTGTTCGATACTAAGTCGCCCCGGGAATTGAGGAGGCTCCAACCTTTGAGAAGATGGAGCCATGAACAAGAGATTGGACTGTCTTTCTCCGGAAGTCCGCCAACGCGCTGTGCGCATGGTGCAAGAGCACCGCGGTGAATATCCATCGTCGTGGGCAGCTATTGAATCGATCGGCCCAAGATCGGCTGCGTAACACAAAGCCTCAATGAATGGGTCAAACGCGATGAAGTTGTCAACGGCCCGCGTGAGGGCCTGAACACCAGCAAATGCGAGAAGCTCGAGGCATTGCAGCGAAAGGGGAAGGACCTGCGCCGGACCAATGCCATTCTAAAAACAGCAAGTGTGTTCTCCGCCCAGGCAGAGCTCTACCGCCGTCTCAAGATCTGAAGGCTTACATCGACCGCTAAAGGTATGCGTACGGGGTCGAGCCAATCTGCAAGGTCCTGCTGAATGCCCCGTCGTGTTAGCGGCGCCACGCAGTCCAAATGCGCAACCCTGCCGAAGCTGAAGAAAAGTAATATCGGCAATTTGCCAGTCAGGCTGCGGTGCAGGCCTTACTTAACCCAACGTGCCTGCATAAAACCCGGGGCGATTCACGATAGGTATTGTTTGAGTACGTGTTCAAGTTGGGCCCGCTAGCTCTCTCTCGGATGGGTATTATGACTACCGAGGCCAACGTCGTTCAAGGCTTAGCGCGATGCCCGCCTCAGAGTCCCCGGCAGCGTATGCATCGATTAGTAGTTTTTCGCCATGCTTGGGATCGGGGTCGTCAACCAATGAAAAAAGATGCAAGATCCCAAGATTTGTCTGTGCCTCGAGCATGCCATCACCGCAGGCTTTAGAGTAATATTTTGCCGCGATATTGAAATTCGTTTCGTGTTCAGCTGTCTTAAAGAGCTTTCCTGAAAAGTACAGCCCCGCGTTAAAGGCAGCTTCAGTAACTCCAAGGTCTGCTGCTTCCTTCATTAAGAGCACAGCAGTTTCACGATTTCTGACAACACCGACGCCGTCAAGATAAAGCTTCGAGAGTTCATTGAGAGTGAACGCACGCAGAACGGTTTGCTGTGTCTGTAATTCGAGGATCTTGTTAAAAATTAGTGCTGCCTTTTTAGGGTCCTTTTCACAGCCATCCCCGGTCTTGAAAGCTACTCCATCGTTATACAGATCCACTGTTTTTGGCTGCCCTTGGTACAGACACTCTCGTATTCCAACAGAATAGTCGTGTCCATTTGTCTCTAGTGTCTGAATCCACTGTTCAATGAATTCCGCCAACATGTAAGTCTCGTTTGATATTGTGGACCTACATATCTTCAGGACTTCCGTTGCTATTTTCTCAAGCTCCGCCTTATCCGATTTTGAGAGGGTTGATAAGGACTCAAGAGTTTCTAAGTGGCGGGCTTTATTCTCACTCGATAGAGTCTCGACAGGAAATCCAGTTTTCAGTAGATCGGCAATTAGCTGCTTCGAGTTCATAAATGTCTTTCAATACGATTAGATTAAATTGAGACGGCACCATGCCGACTCAGTTTGAGATTTTGTTGAAAGTTGGACCTCGCAATTGGACGTTTGTCCGTTCAAGTGCTCGAAATTGAACGTTTGCTCGGCCGTGGTTGCAAATAAAAATGTGGAGAGTTAGCCGCAATTCGCTACTGGGGCCACTCATGTCGAGTGACAACGTCGATTAAGACTGAGGGAATTGAGCCAACAGGGGTCGCCCAACGTCTCGGGATAGATTTAACAGTACCCAAATCTTCGATGTTTGGCCATGAAAGTTTGCGCCGATCTGTTCGATGTAAATTACGGCTCACTAAGGTCATTTTTGAGGAAGGTGTATTCGAAGCGCCTGTCAGATTGCAAGATCGTGGGGAATTTAGAGGACGCTCCAAGCGACTAGTTGTGCTGTGGGCATGCCGGCGGCGAAGATAGCTCCGCCTATCGTAGGTGCGGCGTCCGACGCCTAGCTCTTGGGAATGAGCTTGAAACTCGCCGCTGCGGCGCGCTGCAAATGCGAATCCACTCGACACCGCGGCCGTCCAAATGCCCTTCATACACGGCACAAGCATTGAGTCATGAAGGCTTTTTACCAGAGGAGCAATCTCGCAAGTATGCTAAAGTATTTTTTGATGCAAAGTGCCCCATTTCCTGACTAAGCATCGGGACCGCTTCCTTCATTGAGAAACCGCATCGTAAAAACTCGTTGCGCCGACGCTGCCCAAAACTGTGTCGCAATCCATGCGCCCCAAAAGTAAATCCCAGCACTTTCATGGACAGTTGTGTAAAGCGGATCGAGAACTGCTGTCCTCCTAGAAGATGGTAATGAGATAACAAATGAGCGCCTCGATTGGACACGCGCATCGGTTCTTGACGACGCGTATTCTCCAGCTCTAGTGCTAGCTCGGCATGAAGTCTCACCTCACGTTTCAATCCGCCCTTTCCATGGACGACGTACTCGACATCTCCACCACGTCCGCTGAAGCGACCCTTGTTCCAGTCTCTATTGGACGACGTCAAATCAGTCGGTTTTCCTATGGTCAACAACTCCATTGCACGTAACCCAGAATTTTCGGCAATTCTGATCGAGAGCGCGAGGTCTGCCTCTGCTGAAGCTGTGAGCAGTTCGATCTGTCGCCTTGAATAGGCTCGATTTTTGGGTTCTGTCGGAATTTCAGACTGAACAAATGGGAGCGGATCATTGCTAAAAATGTGCAGGTTCAGAGCCTGCCGTGTGAGTGATACTGTACTTTGCCGACGAGTTTTTGCTATTGAATAGAGATAGTCGACCGACTCTGGCCGTGTGACATTCTTTAAGTGACGACCATTCAGTTCGAGCAACCGTTTAGCGAGGACAGTCAGTGCACTCACATGCGCCTTTTCAGTGAGGACGGATCTAACGATGCTGGCGGTTTCAGGCAACTTGTGGCGTGACGTTCCATGCTGAGTGTTGCGTCTAACTGTCAGTTGAGCCGCAATTTTTGGGCTGTAGTTTTTCATTTCACTTTCTCGCTGTTGGGCGCAATATTCAGTGAGCTTGTCTCCTCTATGTCGGCCACGCTTTTCAGGGGAGGAAACTTCTTCACAAATCGAAACATGGTTGTCCTGTGAACCTTAATCTGATGGGCACTTTGGAGGAGGTCGCTCGTGTCTTGGTAGCTGTACCCTTTTTTGCGACAGGTGCAAACAAACTGCAGGTAAGGCAGTAGAGTAGATTGGCGGTCGCGGCGTAGCGCGCGCTTACGATTGGATAGAGCGGCTTCAAAGCTCGCCATATCCGCCTCACTCGGCAGTCCTACATATTCCATTTCATTTTTCCTTTCCGTTTTTTGACCTGTTAATTTGTGCGTTCACCAGAAAACCGTTAGTTAGATCAGCATCACTCGACAGAGTGATGGCATCGCTAGAGCGAAGTCTTGCCGTTTTTTGCTTCTGACGTTTGTGTTCAGCAGACGCGCTTCCACCCAGACGACGGCATGCGTCTAGGTCATTAGTTTTTTTGGATTTGCATTGCAGCGGAGCAATGCAGGAGGAGATGAGTTCAGTACCAGAGCCGGTTAGACGGTCGTACGTAACGCTTAATTTGGAAATGGCCAGGACGGCTTCACCGTTGACCAGGGGGTTTTGTGTTGCTTTGACCGTTTGAGGAGCAACAAATTGAAAGACACGACCCACAACCTCTAGCATCTGCCAGTGATAGGGGTCTGTGTATAGAGACGTGGTGGGAGCATGGTCCCAAACCACCATTTGGCCATCATCGAAATGGACCGATGAAAAAGCCATAAAAAAACCACGACTTCCTTTTTGGAGTGTGGCTGTTTAAAGATGCTGCTGGGCAGCTCCATCAATCACAGCTTTTGTGATTAGATGGTTTGAGTATACAACATTTTCGGTGTTGACAGACTCGGTAGGAAACTCTTGCTATTCAGACTCAGCTGCCTGTATGACGATGTCCCGAACTCAGTTGCAGGCTTGAGTCGGTGATCATGAATATTATGCTGCCTTCCTGATCTGCTGGATTGCGGGACGAAGACCGTTTATCAGTGTTTTCAAGTCCGCATGACCGCGCAGTTTCTTGAACGATTTCTCCGCCTCCAGGAAGCCCGCAGCAGTCCAGCGCAGTGCCATCTCGGCATCCTTGTAGTTGGTCACCCGGCCACTGACCCGGCGCACCACGGAGTTCGGTGACTCGATGACATTGGTGGTTGCAAGGCAGCGAGCCCACTCGCCAGTGATGCCGAGTTCCGTAATGGTGAACATTTCATCAAGTCCTTCGAGCACACTGGCGGCGGCATCCGGGTGCTGGGCCTTGAGGCTTCTGGCCAATTCCTTCAGACGCAGTTTTCCCGCTACTGCATCGAGCTTGAATGCCTGCTTCATCAACCAGCGCACTTGTTCGGCCCGGTCTTTGGGAAGGCGCTCCGAGACGTTGCGAATCTTGTGGATTCGGCATCGCTGCACTTTGGCATCCTTGCCGCACAACTGCTCGATTCCTGAGCACAGCGCCTTGGAGCCATCAATCACCCACAGGCGTGCAATGTTGAGGTCCAGGCCACGCACGGCCAAACCCGTCACAAGTCCTTGACCACCTTGGCGTTCTCACTGCTGCCGGGAGCCAACCCCAGGGCATGTTTGCTGCCTTGATCGTCCACGCCCACAGCGGCAATGATGTGGTGTTTGCCAATGATGACGCCATCGACGTACATCGCCACGAAGTCCGTTTTGCTCAAGTCGCGACTCATCAGCTCGGCCCAGGCCTGAGCGCTTTGCTTGACAAACTGGCGCGAGACGGCGCTCTTGGAAATACCCAACTCATCGGCGCATCGGTGCACCGCGCGGGCGTACTTTCTGGTGCTGACGTTGCACACCAGGAGGTCGGCAATGCGCTGCGATAGGTTGCCATCAGGGGCAAGCGCCGCATAGGCTGGCACCGATACCTCACCGCTGGCAGTACGAAGTCTAGGGCGTTTGACGTGCATCTTGGTCTGTCCCAATCGGACGACACCACTTTGGCTGCCGTGCCATCGAACTTCACCTGTGTGGCGACCCTTGTGCTGGACGCCGGCAACACTCTGGGCGGACAGCACCAGCATATGTTCGATGAACTGGTGTGAGAGTCGACCCAGAAGGTCATCGATGGACAACTGGGCTTGTCCATTCATGGACAGCAGTGGCAGTGCTGCCTCGGGGTTGGTGGAGAACAGGGGCTGTTCTCTCAATTGGTCGACACTGAATTTTTTGGCGACATGAATTTTGGCGATAGACTTTTACAGGGACTCACCACACAGTCAAGCACTGATGGAGTGACATTTCCTTGATTACGGTATTCGACAGTTGCGTGAGGTGAAGCGGCGAGAAAACGAGGAACAGACTGCATATTTACAGACGGTCTTGTTGCACTTGTTGTGCGGACCCAGATACGAACGCGGGGCGGCGGGGCTCCAATTGCCATGCGGGTTTACGCCAGTGCATTCCTGGAAAATCTATTGAGCTTGCCCGCCACCGGTCTGACCTGTCTACTGCATCTTCAATTTCACGTCTTGCAGATATAGATGTTGTCGTGCCCGCTGTGCAGCAACTGGTAATGGCATCGCTCCAGCAGGCTTAACGTTCACATGCCTGTGGTCAAAGCGACACCCTTTGGTCATCATTGCCCAGAGAATGCGTGCATTCTTGTTTGCCATTGCCACGGCCGCCTTTTGCCAGCCAGACTTCTCTCGCAGTTGAAACAGCCACTTTGAGATAAGGTCGCTGCGCTTGTGTGCCGTCATCACCGCTGACTTGGCACCCTGAATCAGCAACATGCGCAGGTACATTTCTCCGCGCTTGGTGATACCGCCCAGATTGCTCTTGCCGCCGCTGGAGTTTTGCCGTGGCGTCAATCCTAACCAGGCTCCAAACTGAGCACCATTCTTGAACTGATTGAAGTCGCCGACTGTAGTCCTGAAGAATTGCGCTATGTAATCCACGGCAAACGCCCTTTTACATCCATTTTTCAGAGGGGAACACACCAACTGCTCCGGATTCACGCAACACATTGGACGCAACGATGGCACGCAACAGCAAGCGGTTGTGACGATACTCTTCGGAGCGCTTGTGCACTCGCGTTTCTACCACTCGGTGGCACTTTTCAGCCACAACATGGCAGCACATTCGTTTTTTGGCAAGTCAGTTTGTCGCTCAGCCATGCTGTGGCTGGCCCATGCCATGTCTTGGCATCTTTCTGCCACTTCACGCCAGTTAAAGCCATTCAAAGCCATTCAAGCCTTGCGCAAATGCCATAGTGGACAGACCCGTTGACTTCGCTGCCAGTTCAAACCAATCGCCGCCATTTAGCGCCATTTAAAGCCGCTATTTTTGATTTTGAAAAAATAGTTTTGCTGTGGCGGAGCAAGTCATTGGGTGGAAGACTGTGCCTTGGCGGTTTGCATAGAGCTCGGGTCATGTCCATCCAGGAGCTAAGGCTTTGCCAGCCAGCAAACGATGATTGGCCGCCGACAAATTGTGTCGTGCCTGATCAAAATGGGTTGCAGCGAGACGTTGACTTCTGTTCTGCTTCTACAAACTCAGAGTGGCCAGGATTGGACAATGGTCTGAAACGGCCAACAAGGGATCAGGCTTTGTCTCGGTTGGCCCAAGCGATCGTCCATAGAAGCCAATCGCCACTTTGCGTGCTTCCCGTACTTTTGGGACGAGGTCATCCGACACCAGGATCTGGTCCAGCGCCACCGGATTGCGACACCCCAGTCCGTCCTTGCTGGCCAGCGGCGCCAACTCCTTGCGTGGCACGGCTTCCGTCTTTGACCGTTTGCACAGGGTTTGCATGGCCTCGTCCCCAGGGCAGGACAGTTCCAGCAGCGTTGCCTTGCTGTAGGTCGGAACACCGTCGTTGATTTCTTTCAGGAGGTTCTGGGTCAAGACCTCCGGGTTGCGGGGTTTTGTCAGATCCGTACTTCCATCGGAGCGCACCGTCTTGGCACCAGTCACTTCATTGGCCTCGTGCCATAGATTGCGATTGACGTCACCGATCAAAATGAAAGAAGTGTTTCCTGATCCGAGCTTCTCCAGCGCGTCTTCAAGCGGTTGGACCTGTTGCTGCAAGATGGGGCAGGGATCGTCTTTGCGGCTGTTGTCATCCAGGCGTCCCCGATCCAGGGGCG
>CAZMXB010000128.1:6391-13274 GCA_964569855.1 uncultured Rhodoferax sp. | reverse complement strand
CGGCGAACCAGCTGATGGATTTTCTGGAAAATGGCAACATCACCAATTCGGTGAACTTTCCCGCCGTGGCCATGGCACGCACCCCGGGCACCTGGCGCATCACCTTTGCCAATGACAACGTGCCCGGTGTGCTGGGGCATGTGTTGTCGGTGCTGGCGGAACACCAGGTCAATGTGGTGGACATGATGAACAAGAGCCGCGCCGAACTGGCTTTCAACATCATGGATGTAGAGCAGCAACCCAGCGCGGCCGTCTTGGCGGCCATAGCGGCTACCGTGCATGTGATACGGGTTCGGGTAATTGCCGCCGGATAGCTATAAAAACAGTAGCTGCTCGCGCAACATCTACGAGGGCTGGAGGCTCTTTTTGCCTGTACTGCTACTGCGCATTCAATAGCTGGGCCTGCCTGGCACGCACCGCCAGGTTGACGCCGGGTTTGAGCAGTTCCACGCTGTCACCCAGGATGTGCGCGGCTTCCAGCAACAGCACGTCCTTGTCGTTCTTGCGTGCTTTCTCTGCGGCCAGTTCGATGTTCAGATCGCGCTCTCCCGCTTGCAGGCCGTCGTCTTTTGCGTCGTCGTTCTTGACGTTGTCGTCGTCAGCCTTGGCCTTGGTGGCGGCCTTGCGGGCGGCCAACTTGGCTTCTTGCGCCTGTTTTTCCTTGCGGCGCTCGGCCTCGTTCAGCGAAAGTTCGTTGCGCTTGCGCTTCAGATTGAATTCGGCAATGTCCTCTTGCAGGTACTGGAAGTCTTTCTCATTCTTGACGCGCAGCCTGTGCTGCCCGACCAGAATAGGCAGCAGGTCTTGCAGCGAGCCGTTGGGTGAAAACCTGGCGGCGGGAATCTGGACCCAGGGCAGGGCGTTGTCATAGCTGGACTCGCCATGGTCACCGGTTTCCATCACGGCGGGGAACATGACGTCGGGTGTGACGCCGCGCAGTTGGGTGGTGCCACCGTTGATGCGGAAGAACTGGGCAATGGTCAGCTTGATTTCACCCAATTGCGGTTTCTCAGACTTGGCAATGCGGTCCAGGTCGATCATGGTCTGCACCGTGCCCTTGCCAAAGCTGGGCTCACCCAGGACCAGGCCGCGGCCGTAGTCCTGAATGGCGGCGGCAAAAATTTCGGATGCTGACGCGGAATTGCGGTTGATCAGCACTGCCAGCGGACCCTCCCACGCCGGTTGCGACTGGGGCGACGACTCGACGCTGATTTGTCCCTTGGCATCGCGCACCTGCACGACCGGGCCTTTGCCGGTAAAAAAGCCGGTAAGTTCGATGGCTTCCGACAGGGAGCCACCGCCGTTGTTGCGCAGGTCCATCAAAATTGCGTGAACTTTTTTGTCTTTGAGTTCCTTGATCAGAACGGCCACATCACGCGACGTACTCTTGTAACCCGAGGTGCCTTTTTGTTTGGCTGCAAAATCTTCGTAGAACGAGGGCAGGGTGATCACACCGATGGTGTGGGTGAATCCACGGTCCGTGACTGTCTGCACAGAGGATTTGGCAGACTGGTCTTGCAGGCTGATGGATTTGCGCACCAGTGACACCACTTTGTGTTTGCCGTCCGGCCCGGCGTCGGCGGGCAGCACTTCGAGGCGCACCACGGTGTCGGCTGCGCCACGGATCAAGGTGACCGAGTCATCCAGGCGCGTGCCCATGATGTCGGTCATGGCACCGGTTGCACCCTGGGCCACGCCCACAATGCGGTCACCCACTTTCAGCTGGCCCGACAGGGCAGCCGGCCCACCGGCCATCAACTCCCGGATGGTGGTGTACTCGTCCACTTCGACCAGTACCGCACCAATGCCCACCAGGGACAGGCGCATGGAGATGTCGAAATTGGCGGCCGTGCGTGGCGCCATGTAGTTGGTGTGCGGCTCTATGGCCATGGTGTAGGCGTTCATGTAGGTGTTGAACGCGTCTTCGTTGTTCAGGCGGGCAATGCGCTTGATGCTGGTGTCATAACGCTTGCCCAGCACCTCCACAATGCTTTTGTCATCCTTGCCCGCCAGCTTGAGGCGCAGCCAGTCGTTCTTGACGCGTTTGCGCCACAGGTCCTGCACGGCGGCTTCGGTCTTGGACCAGTCTTGTTTGGCGCGCACGAACTGGTAGCTCTCGTTACTGTCAAACGTGAGCTTGCTTTGCAACAGGCTGCGTGCATAGGCCAGGCGTTCGTTGGCCCGTTTGACATACAAATTGAAAATTTCGAAGGGTCGACCGAGTTCCCCCTTCAGCATGTCCGTGCCCAACTTGCTGCGTGCGGGCGACAGTGCGTCAATATCGGATTGAATGAAGAACAGCTTCTCGGGATCGAGGGCTTTCAAATACTGGTCAAAGATCCTGCCGGACAAGGCTTCATCCACGGGGGTTGGTTTGTAGTGGTAACGCGATAACAAATCGGCCGCCATGGAAGCCGCCTTGGCGGCCTGTGCGTCTGGAGCGACGGGCGCGCTGTGCGCTGCGGTGATACAGGCAAACAGCAGTCCGAGTAGTTTCAATTTCATCCGGTTTCCGTTTCAATTGACGGGAGTTAAGACGCCATGGATCGCCACGTACCTGCGGCCAGGCCCAGCATAGGAGCAATTGATGGCCCGAAAAGTTCCAAGTAGCTTAGCGGGTCTCCACCCGCCCATCGGCATGTTTGGCAAAACGGCCCTGGTCGCGCGGGTGCACCGGGTCGCTGGCGCCCCAGGGCCAGCCGCCAAATTCGGTGGCGCGGTAGTCGGCAAAGGCCTGGTGGATTTCGGCCTGCGTGTTCATGACAAAGGGGCCGTATTGGGCAACCGGTTCCGCAATGGGGCGGCCTTGCAACACCAGTAGTTCGGTGGCTTGCTCGCCGTTGACCAGATCGGCCTCCGCCTGGGCTCGCACTTCAATCGCGCTGCCGGGCGGCACCGCTTGTCCGCCAATCGAAAGCGCCGAGCCCTGGAAGAAATACAGCATGCGCCGTGTAGCGGAACCTTTGGCCGCCGGCAGTGTCCAGCGGGCGCCAGGCTCCAGTTGGATGGTCCAGATGGCCAGGTCGGAACCCGCTTGTGAAGCCCAGGAGTCGGGTGGCGGTGGCAGGCCTTTGGCATCGCCCAACGTGCCCGCCACACAGGCCACCGCGGTGACCCGGCCCTGCGCATCGACCGACCGAACGCGGGTGATATCCTCGCGCCAGAACATCGTGAAATGTGGCTCCACCATTTTGTTTTTGGCCGGCAGGTTGAGCCAGATCTGAAACAGCTCCGCCGGGTTGGCCCGCTCCGCTTGCACCAGCGGGAACATCTCACAGTGCACGATGCCTTTGCCAGCGGTGAGCCATTGCACGTCGCCACCACCAAAACGCGCGGTGGCGCCCAACGAGTCGGAGTGGTCAATCAGGCCCTGGCGGGTGATGGTTACCGTTTCGAAGCCACGGTGGGGGTGGGATGGAAAACCCGGAACCGTTTGCCCGTGGTACATGCTCCAGCCGTCTTTGCCGCCAAAGTCCTGGCCGATGTTACGGCCCGCCAGCGAGGCCACCGGACCCATCGCGGCATTGCCGCGCGGGTAGGCGTCCAGGTGGTGTACACAAAACAGGAAGGGATCAATGGTTTGCCAGGGAAAACCCAGGCGCTGAACGTTCAGGATCGTGGAGGAGTTCATGAACCCGATTCTCCACCCACTGCGCAAAGTCTCAGCCGCAAAGGGGTTTGCCAGGCGCTGCCACTAAGATAACCGGTGTTTCCACTCCTGGGTGCATCCGTTTTGTTGTTGGTATCGCAGTCTGTCCGTCCGGTAATCTTGCGTTTGCTGCTTGCGCTGCTGGGTGTGGGCGCCTTGCTGGCGCTTGATCTGTGGCAGCGACCTGAGCGACCCGGTCCGGCAAATGCGGTCTGGAGCGGCCCGGCTGTTCTGCCAGACCTGACCACCTTGCGTGTCGTCGAGCGTGGCCCCATTCCCATGCCTGCGGGTATGGCAGCCGCACATGCCAGCAGTTTGCTGGCAATGCCGGCCGCTCATGCGGCAGCGCTCACGGTGTTCTGGTTCTCCGGCGACCGGGAAAGCGGGCCCAATGTGCAGATTGCCGCCTCGCAATACTTGCGCGCCACACACCAATGGACGCCCGCCAGATTTGTGGTCAACCGTTTTGTCGCCGGCCGGCAACTGGGTTTTGGCATTCGCCGGCTGGGCAATCCGGTGGTGTGGCTGGACGGCCTGGGCCGCATCCATGTCTTTGTGGTGGCGACGGGCGGCGGCGGCTGGGCGGCTTCGCGGGTATTGCACCTGCGCCAGAGCAGCCCGGGCAATGGCCTGGAAGAACTCGCTTTTGAGCCGGTGCGGGTGTTGCCCTTGTCGTGGATGTGGAACACCAGCTTTCTGGTGCGCAATGCTCCCCTGCAACTGGCCGACGGCGGCATGGTGCTGCCGGTGCATTTTGAGCTGGGCATCAAGTACCCGGCGGCCCTGCGTTTTGACCGCAAAGGTGATTTCAATGGCATGGTCCGGCTGTCGCGGCGGCCGTTTTTGTTGCAACCCAGCCTGGTGATGCAGTCGCCGACGCATTGGCTGGCGCTGATGCGTGATGAGCGGCCGCAAGGCAAGGTTGGTGTGGCCCACACAGCTGATGGCGGCACGCACTGGAGCGATTTGCCCGACCTGGCGCTGGACAACCCCGACGCGGCAGTGGCGGGTCTGGGCCTGGCTCCCGGCCAGCTGTTGCTGACCCACAACCCGTCCAACACGTCGCGCGGCACGCTGGAACTGAGCCAGTCGGTCGATGGGCGTACCTGGCGAACGGTCCAGACATTGGAGCGTGGCGCGCCGCAAGACGAGTTTTCCTACCCGGCTCTGCTGTGGCTGGATGGCAGCCTGTGGGTGAGTTACACCGTGGAGCGTGAGCGACTGGCCTGGCAGCGCCTGGCACCGGGTGCCACAGGCGCAAAGGGTCAGCCATGAACGCCCAACTCAGCCTGTGGTGGGCGCAACTGCTGGCAACCGATACACCGGCGCTGCCGACCGCGCTGGCCATGCAAGTCTGGATGCACCTGGGCTGGAGTGTGGTGCTGGCCAGCGTGGGTGCGGCTGTGTTCAGCCGTTACTGGCCCGGTACGGCCGGACGCCTCGACATGCGGCATTGGGGTGTGGCACTGGTACTGGCGCTGTGGACCTGGCTGCCCGGGCCGTACTCACCCGCGTATTGGTTGGGGCTGGTCTTTCAGGCACCCAGCATTGTTGCGGTGCTTTTGTGTGATGGGTTGTTGCGCCAACGTTTTTTCGCCAGCCGGTCCGCCCCCGCCACAGTGCACGAAACCAACCGTTACCGCCTGTCACTCACTGTGGCCGGTGTGCTGCTGGGCTGGGCTTTGTTGCTGGACACGTTCGCGCTGTTGCCGCTGCAACTGTACGACTGGGGCTTCAGTCCAGTGGCTTTGGTGCTGGTGTTGTTGGTGACGTTGTTGCCCTGGCTGGTCGGCACCAGCACGAGGCACTCCCGGTGGTGGGTGTTGCCTGTCGCCTTGTTGGTGTTTGTGGTGTGGCGGCTGCCGAGTGGCAATGTGTGGGACGTCGTGCTGGACCCCTGCTTGTGGTTGGCACTGCATGGGTATCTGGCGAGCGCTGTCTGGCGCTACCACGCGGCACGCCGCGCGGGGTAAATGCAGCGCAAGCACAGGTTATCGGTTTGCTACCTTATTTATAGCGACTTACGCCGGTTTCGCGAGGGCTAGAGGCTGATAAGGCTATATACCGTGCGGGTGCCAAACAGTTCTCCACACGCCACAAAGCGCGCATGGCCAACAGCCTCGCAAAAGGTGTCTGTCACCAACACTTCACCGCCTTTTGCCATTTCCTCGCCCAGTTTGGACGCGGCGTTGACCTCGGCGCCCCACACTTCGTCGCCATCGATGCATAAAACTGTTCCATAACCCAGGCCAATGCAGACTTCAATGCGGTCTTCGGCGGCGCGCCCTGGATTGGCCGCCACCGTCGCCGCGACCATGGCTTTGGCCGCCGCCAGGGCCTGTTGCGGCGTATCAAACACCACCAGCAGTGAATCCCCCTCGCGCTTGAGGCAAACCCCACCGTGCTGCTGTATCAGGGGCAAAAACAGGGTTTCAGACTCCTGGATCAACTGCAGAAAGTGCACGATGCCAAACGCCTCCACCACCCGTGAGAACCCCACCAGATCGGTGAACATCACCGCCTGTACCCGGCCAAAGCGGGCATAGATAGCGGCGTCAATGCGGGCGCGGTCGGAACCCGCCAAGCAGCGCTGTGCCAGCAAGGTTTTGAGTTCGTCGGCGTCGGTCATAGGCGGTTTTAGCGTGGAACTATAAACGCAGCCTTCTCGACGACCCGTC
Source organism: uncultured Rhodoferax sp. (assembly GCA_964569855.1). Lineage (GTDB taxonomy): Bacteria > Pseudomonadota > Gammaproteobacteria > Burkholderiales > Burkholderiaceae_C > Allorhodoferax. The sequence goes on along the minus strand of CAZMXB010000128.1, from coordinate 6,947 downwards.
CGACCGAACCCTGGGCCGCGATCTCAAAGTGAATCGGATAGGAACCAGGTGCCGTGCCCTCCAGTGGGCCTTGTACCCGCACGGCCACCCAGCGGGCCTGCGTGGAAGCAATGGTGACATCATTTTCGGATGCTACCGTGAGTTGGGGCAGACCGGAAACCGATATGTGAAACTGCTGCGTGGCCTCTGTCGCGTTCATGATCTGCAGGCGGTATACGTTCTCAATGTGACCACCCTCGGCAATCCGGGCCAGTGCTCCGCGGTCGCGCACCACGTCCACCTTGAAAGGCACGCGCAGTGCCAGGCTGACGGCCATGGCTGTCACCACAGTCCCCAATATTGCGACGTAGATCAGGACCCGCGGGCGCAGCACGTGGCGCAGGGTCTGCGCTTTGGTCCAGTGCTGGTTGATGGCATTTTCGGTGGAGTATTTCACCAGCCCGCGCGGGTAGCCCACTTTGTCCATGACCGTGTCGCAGACGTCCGCACATGCCCCGCAGCCTATGTACTCGTATTGCAGCCCGTTGCGGATGTCAATGCCGGTAGGGCATACCTG
>CAZMXB010000128.1:0-6381 GCA_964569855.1 uncultured Rhodoferax sp. | reverse complement strand
GCTCGGCATCGTATGTGACGATCAGGGTGTCCTTGTCGAACATGGCGCTCTGGAAGCGCGCATAGGGGCACATGTATTTGCACACCTGCTCGCGCATGAAGCCGGCGTTGCCGTAGGTGGCGAAGCCATAGAAGAAGGTCCAGAAGATTTCCCAGGAACCCAGTTCCCAGCGTACAAACTCGCCGCCCAGTTCGCGAATCGGTGTGAAGTAGCCCACAAAGGTGAAGCCGGTGACCAGCGCCACAGTCAACCACAACAGGTGTTTGCCGGTTTTGCGGCCGATTTTGTCGGCGTTCCAGGGGCCACCATCGCGGCGCATGCGGGCTGAACGGTCGCCTTCGGTCTTTCTTTCGATCCACAGGAAGATTTCCGTGTACACCGTTTGGGGGCAGGCATAACCACACCACAGGCGCCCGGCCACCGCCGTAAACAGGAACAGCGAAAACGCCGAGATCACCAGAATGCCGGTCAGGTAGATGAAGTCTTGCGGGTACAGCACCAAGCCAAAGATGTAAAAACGCCGCGCCGTCAGATCAAACAATACGGCTTGGCGCTGACCCCACTCCAGCCAGGGCAGACCGTAGAAGATCAATTGCGTCAAGAAGACCATGCCCCAGCGCCAATTGGCGAATAGCCCGGTCACGCTGCGTGGGTAGATCTTTTTGTGCGCCTGGTACAGCGAGACCATTTCGGCATCGGCCTCGTCTGGTGGTTCTATGGGGCTCTTGTCGGGCGAAACCGCAATCGGAATGACGATGCGGCCCTTTTCGGTAGTCTGGTTCATACGCTTGTCCTTGCTTCGTTCGGATGTAATTCGGTGTACCCCGGTGGCTGGTTTGCCACATGGGTCAAAAATTCGTCGCGCGACATGCCCGCAAACAGCGGATGCCAGCGCCGCTGCTCCATAACCGTGCTGACGGCTTTTGCGCGGCGCGCGTGTCCGGAAAACAGCAGGGTTTCGTCGGGCAGCGTGAACACCTGCTGGCGCACGCTGTCCCACATGGCGTGGGGCAATGCCGGGAGCGGTTGGTGCGGGCAGGCTTCACCCGCCAGCAGGCCCCCACAGAACAGGCGGTCGCGCCAGAAATAACTCAGGCAGTGCGCGGTATGCCCCGGAGTGGCCAACACGGTGATCACTTCGTTGCCAAACGCAAGCAGTTCTCCTGGTGCTGCCAGGCGGGTTTGGCTGGCGGGTTTGCCCTGCACGATGGGTGCGTCCAGTTGTGCCAGCCGGGGCATTTCCTGGGCCGTGATCGCATCATGTTCGTGTGTTCGCAGCACCCAACGCAGGCGCAACCCGCGCTCTGCCAGCAGCGACAACAGCAACGGCAGATCGCGTGCGCGGGGATCAATCAGCACGGCCTCTGCGGCGTCAGCGTCGGCCAACAGGTAGCTCAGCTCGCCGCTGGACTCGTTTTGAAGGATTCGAAAGTACATGGATGTATAAGCCTGCCGATGCAATAGGTTCAGGCCACCATCTTCTATCAAGAAGCGTGCCACGCAACGCGCAATTAAATATTGTTTAAATTCAACAACTTACGTTGCGTCAGGGGAGGGGGTGCGGCCGGTGTTTCAAGAAATATGTCATGTATGGCAGTTATGTTGGCAGAAAAGTGGCAGCTTCTGGCGCAATGTTGGCAGTCTTGTCCTACACTGCAGCCAGTATGACATCCGTTACGTCCAAGCCACTGCCCGAACTGGTGTCCTACCTGGAAGGCCTGGCTGAGCCCCACATCCTGTTCGATGCGCAGTACCGCATCCTGGCCGCCAATGCCGCCTACCGGCGCCAATTCAGTCCTACGCGCAGCGTGGTGGGGCGCACCTGTTATGAGGTGTCCCATCACTTTCACCTGCCGTGTGACCAGGCCGGGGAGTCTTGCCCGCTGGCACAGGCGCGTGCGTCGGGTCAGCGCGAACGGGTGCTGCACCTGCACCACACACCCAATGGTGAGGAGTACGTCAATATCGAGTTGGCGCCGCTGTGTGACGCCAGTGGGGAGCAGGCCTTTTTTGTCGAGAAGATGGAGCCACTGCGGGTGGCACACGGGCAACCGAGCGCGCAAAGCCTGATTGGCCGTGCGCCTGCGTTCCAGCGCATGCTTGCCTTGGTGGCACGGGTGGCGCCCTCACAGGCGACCGTCTTGCTATTGGGTGAATCCGGTACCGGCAAAGAGCTGGTGGCACGGGCCGTGCACGAAGCCAGCGGTCGTGCGCACAAAGCACTGGTGGCGGTGGACTGTTCCAGCCTGCCAGAGAATTTGTTTGAGTCTGAATTGTTTGGCCATGAGCGGGGTGCGTTCACAGGGGCCGTTGTCTCCAAAGGCGGTTTGGTTGAAGCGGCCAGCGGCGGAACCCTGTTTCTCGATGAGCTGGGCGATATCCCCTTGAGCATGCAGGTCAAGCTGCTGCGCCTGCTGGAGAGCGGAACCTATCGCCGTGTGGGCAGCACCGAGCTGCGCCATGCCGACATCCGCGTTGTTGCGGCAACGCATCGGGACCTGGATTGCATGGTTAACGAGGGACGCTTTCGGGAAGACCTGTACTACCGCATCAGCACCTTCCCCATTCACCTGCCGGCCCTGCGGGAACGGCGCGAAGACATTGCCTTGCTGGCGGAGTCCCTCCTGTTGCGGGTCAGTCCACAGCGGCCTTTGATCCTGGCCCCGGATGCCCTTGGCTTATTGCAAACGCACGCTTTTCCCGGCAATGTGCGCGAACTGCGCAACCTGCTGGAGCGGGCCTCTCTGCTGTGCGACGGGCAGACCATCAACCCCGCCCACATCACGCAGGCACTGCAAGCAGGTCAGCGTTCGTCCGCTCCCGCCGTCCTGAGTAGCGACACCCGCCCTGCGGCGGTCATGCCAACCACCAAGGCACTACAACTCCAGGCATTGCAGCAGGCGCTGGCAGCGCACACCGGTAGCCGCGCCGAACTGGCCGCCAAATTGGGATTGAGTGAACGTTCCCTGTACAGAAAGCTCCGGACTTTGACCGAGACCGATTGAGCCCCGCCGAACCGCAAGCCGGTGGCATCAATAAATGCTTGACATCTAAAGGTTTAAACTTAAACTAATTGCAAATCCCACCCCGAGCTGCAAGGCTTTCTGGAGTTGCAATGAATATCGTGTGTATTGGCGGCGGTCCCGCCGGGCTGTATTTCGCGCTGCTGATGAAGCAGGCCAACCCCTCGCACGACATCACCGTGGTGGAGCGCAACAAGCCCTACGACACCTTTGGCTGGGGCGTGGTGTTCTCGGATGCCACCATGGACAACATGCGTGTCTGGGACCCGGCCAGCGCGACCGAGATCGAACAGGCCTTTAACCACTGGGACGACATCGAACTGCATTTCAAGGGCGAGGTCATTCGTTCGGGCGGCCATGGCTTTGTGGGCATCGGCCGCAAAAAGTTGCTCAACATCCTGCAGCGCCGCTGTGAAGCCTTGAACGTGAAACTGGTGTTCGAAGTGGATGCCGAGTCCGACACCCAGTACCCCGATGCCGACCTGATCATCGCCAGCGACGGCATCAACTCCCGCATCCGTTACCAGCACGAAGACGTGTTCAAACCCGACATTGTGGTGCGCCCCAACCGCTTTATCTGGCTGGGAACCCACAAACAGTACGACGCCTTCACCTTCCTGTTCGAGAAAACCGAGCACGGCTGGTTCCAGGCCCATATCTACAAGTTTGACGAAAACACCACGACTTTTATTGTGGAGTGCCCCGAGCACGTCTGGCAGGCCCACCGGCTGGACCTGGCGGACCAGGAAGAGTCCATTGCGTTTTGCGAGCAGTTATTTGCCGCCAACCTGCAAGGCGCCAAGCTGATGACCAATGCGCGCCACCTGCGCGGCTCGGCCTGGCTGAATTTTCAACGTGTCAAGTGCGAGCAGTGGTCGTTTTTCAATGGCCGTAGCCACGTGGTGCTGATGGGCGACGCCGTGCACACGGCGCACTTTGCCATTGGCTCGGGCACCAAGCTGGCGATTGAAGACGCGATTGAACTGGCACGCCAGTTCCGCGACCAGGGCGACACGGCCGAACACATTCCCGCCGTGTTGGCGCGGTACCAGGCGCTGCGCCATGTGGATGTGCTGCGCCTGCAAAACGCGGCGTGGAACGCGATGGAGTGGTTCGAGGCCTGTGGTGAACGTTACTGCGACCAGTTGGATGGACCGCAGTTCATGTACTCCATGTTGACCCGCAGCCAGCGCATCAGCCATGAGAACCTGCGCCTGCGCGATGCCAAATGGCTCGGTGATTTTGAGACCTGGTTTGCCCAACGCGCCGGCATGCAATTGGCGCTCGGTCATACCGCACCACCACCCATGTTCACGCCCTACACCGTGCGTGGCCTCACCTTGAAGAACCGAGTGGTCCTGTCCCCCATGGCCCAATACTCCGCCGTCGATGGTGTGGCTGGTGACTACCACCTGGTGCACCTGGGCGCCCGCGCCATGGGCGGTGCAGGCATGGTGTTTGCCGAGATGACCTGCGTCAGTGCCGAGGGCCGTATCACGCCCGGTTGCCCCGGCTTGTACGCGCCAGAACACACAGCAGCGTGGAAGCGTATCGTCGATTGGGTGCATGCCAATACCGATGCCAAGTTCGCCATGCAGATTGGCCATGCAGGCGCCAAGGCATCCACCCGCGTGGCGTGGGAGGGCATAGACCAGCCTTTGCCCAGCGGTAACTGGCCCATCCTCTCGGCCTCGGCCCAACAATACCTGGAGGACGTGAGCCAAGTGTCTCGTGCCATGACCCGTGCCGACATGGATGCGGTGAAGGCCCAGTTTGTGGCCAGCACACGTGCGGCGGCCGAGATAGGTGCGGACTGGCTGGAGCTGCATTGTGCCCACGGTTATTTGCTGTCCAGCTTTATATCGCCATTAACCAACCGCCGTGACGATGCCTATGGCGGCAGCCTGGAGAATCGCTTGCGTTATCCGCTGGAAGTGTTTGCTGCGGTGCGTGCTGCGTGGCCCGTGGATAAGCCGATGTCGGTGCGTATCTCGGCGCACGACTGGGTGGAAGGCGGCATCACGCCCAATGACGCAGTAGAAATCGCCAAGGCCTTCAAGGCCGCCGGTGCCGACCTCATCGATTGCTCATCCGGTCAGGTCAGTAAACAAGAGAAACCGGTTTACGGCCGTATGTTCCAGACGCCGTTTGCCGACCGCATCCGCCAGGAGGCTGGCATTGCCACCATTGCGGTGGGCGCTATCAGCGAGGCCGACCACGTCAACAGCATCATCTCGGCGGGCCGCGCCGATTTGTGCGCCGTGGCGCGGCCGCACCTCGCCAACCCGGCCTGGACCTTGACTGAGGCCGCCAAGATTGGCTACACGGCTCTCGCCTGGCCCAAGCAATATGTCTCGGGCAAAACACAAATGGAAGCCAACTTCCAGCGCGAAAAGGCGCAGGCTGGCGCAGCGGCAATGTCCCCCGCACGCGCGGCCGAGGCATAAAGCTATGAAGGCAGACCCCAGCCGCACCCTGTTGAACGATGCCGACGAACTGGGCCACGAAGCACGCTCCAGCGGTGGCGACCATGCTGCGCTCAAGCTCTGGCTGCGCATGCTGGCCTGCACCACACAGATCGAAGACGAAATCCGCAAGCGCCTGCGCACCCGCTTTGACATCTCGCTGCCGCGCTTTGACTACATGGCCCAGCTCTACCGCCAGCCCGAGGGGCTGAAGATGAGCGAGCTGTCGCGTTATCTGATGGTGACTGGCGGCAATGTGACCGGCGTGACCGATGAGCTGGAGCGCGAAGGCCTGGTCTCACGCATCAACAACCCGCAAGACCGCCGCGCCTGGATCGTGTGCCTCACTGCCAAGGGCCGCGACACCTTTGAGGCCATGGCCGAAGAACACGAGCAGTGGATTCTGGAACTGTTCGCCGGGCTGCCCGCCAACACCGTGCAACAGCTTTACAGCCAGTTGGGCACACTGCGTGTGCAACTGGTGCGCCAACAAGACAACTCCACCAAGGACAACAGCAAATGACCACTGAATCCCATACCCCCGCCCTGGACCCTGCATTACAAGCCGGCAACCACAAGCCACTGGCTGGCTACCAGCCACTGCACTTTCTGTGGAAGCTGGAGGCCGGCGTGGCCACCATCAGGCTGAACCGCCCGGACCGCAAGAACCCGCTGACCTTTGATTCGTATGTGGAGTTGCGCGACCTGTTCGGCCAACTGAAATACGCCACCGACGTGCATGCCGTGGTCGTCACCGGCGCCGGCAACAACTTCTGCTCGGGGGGTGACGTGCACGAAATCATCGGCCCGCTCATCCAGTTAAAGGCGCCCGAGTTGCTGATGTTCACCCGCATGACCGGCGACCTGGTCAAGGCCATGCGCGCGTGTCCGCA
>CAZMXB010000127.1:6597-13573 GCA_964569855.1 uncultured Rhodoferax sp. | reverse complement strand
GCTACTACACAGACCATGTGCGTTCATCGAAGAGCACGGAACGCATAGACAGCGCGAGGTTTGGAAGCGGCGCCGCGTTGAAAGCGCTCGCATGGCGCCGAGCTGAAGAGGCGATGGAGATGGTTGGTACTAACTGAGCACACCGCGAGCGCAACCCTCGGACACACACGGAATTTCTGAGATTTGCAATTTTCAGCAATATTGATACACTTATGGTGTATTTAATAAGTGGCTTAAATGAATTCGCATGTCCAACTCTGATCAGCACACCCTCAATGAGCTATGTGTTCTGGCCGACTTGCCGGTGCGCACGGTGCGCTACTACGTTCAGAACGGCCTGGTCGACAAGCCGCAAGGTGAAACACGGGCTGCGCGGTATGGCGCGCGGCAGCTAGAGCAGATCCTTCTCATCAAGAAATGGACCGCTACCGGGGTGTCGCTGGAACGCATCCGCGAGCTGCTTCAAGGTGAAAACGAACCGGTACCCGCGCGCGCCAGGAAGTCAGGTTCGGTCGAAGTGTGGAGCCATTTGCTGGTCGCAGACGGCCTTGAAGTGGTTATCGAGCCGGGCAGGGCACAAATGTCGCCGGAGCAGGTTCGGGCCTTCACCCGCGGGGTGATGGCCCTGTATGCATCGATCACGAATCCGAGTGAAGCGGATTCGGACCATCCTTTCAAAGATTGAATGAATTTTCAGTTGTCACACTAAAAGGGAGAACAAAAGTGAATGCAGTGCGTCATGCGGAAATGGTTTGCGCGGGGAATCAGAAACCTATGCTGTTGGGCGTCAAAGCCAATGGCGCGATCAAGGGGCGTTTGCTGGCCATGAGCGTGCAGCAACGATTTCGCAACACCAGCGATACCAACACCGAGATCACATACACATTTCCCTTGCCGTTTGGCGCCGTCTTGATGGGGGTGGAAGTAGAACTCAACGGCAAGCAGCTCAAGGGCGAGGTTACGGCCAGAAATACCGCCCGCGCCCGATACGAAGAGGCGATTTCCGAAGGAAATTCGAGCATCATGCTTGAGCGCAATGCCGACCACAGCTACACGCTGGAACTGGGCAACCTCATGGCGCGCGAGGAGTGCAGCATTACCGTGCGCTACGCCCAGGTGCTGCAACTGGAGCACGGCCAGATCCGGTTGATGCTGCCAACAACGATTGCGCCCCGGTACGGCAATCCGATCACCCAGGGCGTCTTGCAACCGCACCAGACCACAGTGACAGACATCACCGCCGAGTACCCCTTCGATATCAGTCTCACCCTCTACGGCGATCTCGCCAGAGCCAATGTGGCTTCACCCAGTCACAAGACCGGCTACCACCCCAACGGTGAGGAGTTGGTGGTCCGCCTTGCCCAGCGCGGTTCACTCGACCGGGACTTCATCCTGACCATAAGCGACCTGCAAAACCAGTCATCTGCCATCTCCTGCCTGGATACCTGTGTGGAAGGCCAGACCGCGATAATGGCGAACTTCAGTCCGAACTTTGGGGACCGTGCAGCAAAGCATGTCTCCGCGAAGATTCTGGTGGACTGTAGCGGCTCCATGGCGGGAGACAGCATTGCTGCAGCCCGCAATGCCTTGCACCGGATCGTAACCAGCCTGGAGCCGACAGACAAATTTTCTCTATCGCGGTTCGGCAGCACGGTGGAGCACCGCAGTCGGGGCATGTGGAGTGGCTCGGCGCAGGCCAAGGCATCCGCCAAACGATGGATCGAAGCGGTGGATGCTGACCTCGGTGGTACCGAAATGGCTGCTGCACTCACATCGACTATTGCGATCTCGCATACCGGCAAGAGCGATATCCTGCTCATTACGGATGGCGAGATTCATGCCATTGATGAAGTGATCAATGTTGCAATGCAGTCGGGACACCGGGTGTTTGTAGTTGCTATCGGAGCCAGCCCTGCGGAGGCGCATCTGCGACGCCTGGCAGCTTCCACAGGCGGCGTAAGCGACTTCGTGGCACCTGGAGAGGACGTCGAACCCGCCGTGCTGCGCATGTTCAGTCGGCTGAGATCAAGTCGTGCAAGCAACTTGCGGGTGGAATGGCCGGGCGCTATGCAATTGCAATGGGCTCAGAAGGTACCAGGTTTTGCATTTGCCAACGATGCAATCGATGTCTGTGCGTTCGTGCAGTCAACGAATGAGAAAGCAAGCCAGGGCATTGTGCGTTTGTGGGGGTGCCTGGACGATTCAAGCGCTGAGCAGATTCTTGCGCAAGCGGAGGTTGCTCAAGTTCAAAGCACAGTTAACACCTTGGCGCGGGTAGCGGCTTTTGCGCAATATGCAGAAATGGCCCCGAACAGAAAGTCGCAAGAAATACCGGGTGAAGCTCTCAATTCGCAAGAGTTGGCAGTTCAGTACCAGTTGGTGACCGATGAAACCAATTTCATCTTGGTACACGAACGGGATGCTTCTGAACAGGCTCTGGAAATGCCGGACGCGCACAAGGTGCCCCAAATGATGCCTGCAGGGTGGGGTGGAACAGGATCAGTCAGCTATTCGAGACGCCAGGACCCGGCCCAATTCAGTATCCAGGCATGTGTTACGGACTCTTCAGTTCGGTACAGCAACAAGGCGGCATCAACGGACTACAGCAGCATGGCAGCGCCCGCTGTTTGGCGATCAAGACTGACCACTGCTGCAGCGAGGGTTGACGCTTTGAGTTCAGGCGGAATGGACAGTTATTCGATCCCTGCGTTCCTTCGGAAACAGGCCGGCGATGCTCCTTCCAGTGGGCGTCACAGAGCTCCGGACGATGTCGGCATTACGCCGGCAGAACTTTCGGATTGGTTGAATGCGCATACGGTATCCAAATGGCCAACGACGTTTGACGCGCTGCGCGAACTGGGTCTGGGTCTGGCCATCTGTGAGTGGCTTGAACTGGAGGCCGGCCAAGGGTGGGAGGAGGTTGTAGTGGTGCGATCGTTTATCGCCGTCGTTCTGGGCTTCAAGTTTTCTGCCGGCGTTGGACTCCGAAAGGCTGTGCAGTCCATCAAAGGCGCTATTCAGCCGGAAAAGCGACCCGTCGGCTCGCCAGAGCTCATGGCTGCGCTTCGTTCGCGATTGCTGGGTCTACAGGCTTCTCACTGGCCTGATGCGGTTGCGAACTTTCCAGCGACTCAGCTGGCTTGAATTACCTTGCCCGGCAGTCAGCTATCTTGACTGAGGGCAAGCTTGACCTCATCGGGACCGATGGATCGCGCAGCACCAAATCCGGCCACATGCCTGCCATCCGTGATGGCAATGGCCACAAACCGGAAGTCGCCCAACTCCGTCATTGAGCGCGCATCTGGAAATCTCGCCAGGTAGGCTGAGCTGCAGGCCTCCCATTCCCTCGTTCCACGAGCCAGGACTTTGGCATGTCCCTGCAGGGTTACGCGGGGCAGGGCGTGAACGGGCTCAGTGGGAACTTCGGATTGCGTGACCAGCACCGATACTTTTTCTCGGGCCTGCAGATTGTGGGTATGGGCCGCAAGTCCGCTGACATGGATCACCAGCTTTGCGCTTTGGGCTTCAATGGCGAATGGGACCATTGAGACGAATGGCGCACCGTCGTCACCCACCGTGCCCAGGGAAGCCACGCGTTGACGGTCCAACAGCGAACGCAGCTCCTTGGTCAAACGAGGCAGGTGGGCCATGGACTTTCACAACAGGAACTACTTCCCGCCCTTGGCGTCCGCCTCGCACTTTTTGAGGAACGAGTTTTTTGCCGCACCAGCCACTGGCTTTCCATTCTTGTCGATTGCCTTGTCTGCACATGCGGATGCCGCTGCCGCTCCTTTGGAGTCGGCCTCGCACTTCTTGATGGATGCGGCCTTGGCAGCACCTGCCAGAGGCTTGCCGTCTTTGCTGAGAGCCTTGGCTTCGCAGTCCGATGCGGCATAACTGGCCTGGGAAAACACCAGGCAGGTGGCAAACAGACTACCAAGGGCTATTTTGGAAAAACTTGTCATGTCGGAAACTCCATGCGTTGAGATGTTCTGCGCCATCAGAATAGCATGTTGAAACTCCAATTTCGCCACAGACCGTGGTAATACAACCCCCAAATGTACAGATGCCCACAAGGTTCGTCGACTGTGGTACAGGTCTGTGTCACCCCTTCGATGGCCTGCAGAGACATCGCAACTTTGGTATTCTGTGAATCAGTTTGGAAACCATAGGATGAAGCCTTGACGTTCACTGCGATCGACCCTCAAACCGTTCAGGCGTACAAGGAAACAGACTACCGGGTTGACGGGGCTATGCCATTTGTCATGCGAATCGGCACGGAGTGCCGGCCGTTGCGTGACCTGTTACATCAGACCAAAGCGGACTGCGCTTGTTTCATCACGGCCTGCAATCCCTTCAGCGAGGATGTCGGTGATCTCGCCAACGCCGAGCGTCAACAAAAGCTGGCCGCCGCGCTGAGGCTGCGCAGCCTTGCATTCCGAGAAGGTGTTGGTAGACATCCGGATGGGCACTGCCCCGCGGAACCCAGCTTTCTCGTCATCGGTCTTTCGCTTGAAGCCGCCAAAACTCTTGGCAGAGAATGTGATCAAAATGCCATTGTCTGGAGCGGCCCGGATGCAGTTCCTCAGCTGATCCTGCTCCGGTAGAAGCCAAGGCCTTCAATCGCAATGTTCAGACCCACTGTTTATGGATTTAGAGAAACAAAAGGCCGCTGGGTCAAGAATTGATAAGGGAGCGTTGATTGCATTCTTGCGTCAGCAGTTCGCGATCGATTGGAGGGGCCGCCACGGTATCCCGCATTGGGCACGTGTTCGCGTCAATGGACTCATGCTTGCGAGAATCAATGGCGCCAATGCGCATGTGGTTGAACTGTTCGCTTTTTTCCACGACTGCCGACGGCTCAATGAGCATACCGACGAAGGCCATGGCGAGCGGGGCGCCGACCTCGCAAAGCAGCTAAGGCATCGTTTGTTTGACGCCACCGACTTCGAGATGGAGCAGTTGGTCTATGCCTGCACGTTTCACAGCGATGGCCTCGACGTTGCAGATACGACGGTCATGACCTGCTGGGATGCCGATCGGCTGGACCTCGGACGGGTCGGTATCGTCCCCGAGCCTCAATATCTTTGCACAGCAGCGGCCAGGGATCCAGAAAGCCTCCACCAGGCGCACAGGCGTGCGCTCGCATGGAGACAGCGGCACTCCAGCTGAGGTCAGCCTTTCACACAGACCACTTGCTTGAGCGTGTGCAAGATTTCTGTCAAGTCAGCCTGATTGGCCATCACCTGGTCGATGTCCTTGTAGGCACCGGGAATCTCGTCAATCACATCCTTGTCCTTGCGGCAGATTACGCCTTTGGTTTGCGCCACCATGTCGTCCACAGTGAATTGCTTCTCGGCGGCGGTGCGACTCATCTTGCGTCCGGCACCATGGGCACTGGAGCAGAAGCTCTCGGGATTGCCAAGACCGCGGACGATGAAACTGCGCGCACCCATACTGCCCGGAACAATTCCCAGATCACCCTGGCGGGCACGAATGGCGCCCTTGCGGGTGACCCAGACGTCTTCGCCGTAGTGGTGCTCCTGCGCCACATAGTTGTGGTGGCAGTTCACGGCCTCGGTCGTGACGGTAAAGGGTGGCAGATGACGCTGCAAAGCAGCCAGCACCAATTCCAGCATGGAAGTGCGGTTTTGCATCGCATAGTCCTGCGCCCAGTGAACCGCCTCGACGTAATCGGCAAAGTGCTCGGAGCCCTCAGGAAAATAGGCCAGATCGCGGTCAGGCAACTGGATCATCCAGCGTTCCATGTCCTTGCGCGCCAACGCGATGAAGTAGCTTGCAATCGCATTGCCAATGCCACGACTTCCCGAGTGCAACATCACCCAGACCTGGTTGGTTTCATCCAGGCAGACTTCGATAAAGTGGTTGCCGCCACCCAGTGTGCCCATCTGGTTGGTCCACTTGGAGAACTTGCCAAAGGCTTTGAGGAGTTCCGGGTGGCGATCCGTCAACGACTTCAGGCCGGGCTCAAACGGTTTGGCCGCGTCCACCAGTACCCGCTCATCCCGGTGCTGGTCCCGGCCAACCGGAACATCACGGCTGATCTGGTCAAACACCTTTTGCAGTGCCTTCTCGTCGAGCTCATTGGCCGTGAGGGACAAACGTGCCGCCACCATGCCGCACCCCAGATCCACGCCAACCGCTGCCGGGATGATGGCCTTGTGAGTGGCGATCACAGACCCAATGGTCGCACCGATGCCTAAATGGACATCCGGCATGGCCGCCACATGGTGATGAATAAACGGCAGGCTGGCGATATTGCTCAGTTGTTCACGTGAGCGGTCGTCGACGTCATCGGTCCAGATTTTGACCGGAACGCGTTGCGAAGTCATGACTTCCTTGATTGGCATACTGAATTCCTCCTACAAATGGGTGAGGCGACAAAATCGTTTTGACAGTGGAACCCTTTGACCGGCGGCTCCAAGGCATGGCCCAAAGGCCATACCCGACATGAACTGCAGTCCATGCCTGCCGGACTGACATGGCGCATGTAGTCAAAACAGCATTCGCCTCAAAAAACGGATGACGACAAGATTGATGATCAGTCGGTTGAGTACCCACCAACAGGGCGTATTCCGAAGCATTGAACTTCGGCGAAGGACTCGAACCTTCTAACAAAATGTACTGATCACCGCATTCGTCAAAAAAATGCAGCGACACAATTGCCGACACAACGACTTTCGCCGAGACCGCCGCTCTATTTCCTCTGAGCTACACGAGCGATCCTGACAGGCCGGTCGTGGAGGGGCTTGTACCCTCGACCTACGGTTTATGTAGTGCCAGCAGCATTCGCTGCCCAAAAAGATGCGCGACAAAATCGGTGAGTGGGTCGATATTTCCAGTATGTACACCCACCGGCATTCGCGCAAAAACTTACAGAGTGATCTGTTCGACCTCACTCTCCCAAAACCCTGATCCCATTTGACTGGCCGCAAAGCTGGACAGCAGGTCAAAC
>CAZMXB010000127.1:3527-6587 GCA_964569855.1 uncultured Rhodoferax sp. | reverse complement strand
ACCTACGTGCAGAATGTCCGCACGAGGTGTGGCCTGGACCGACGCATACGGCTGCAAATCAATGCAGACCATGCGCGCCTTAGGGCTTCGCTTGCGAAACAGCTCCCACGCGTGCATCGTCGCCGTCGCTCCTTTGCGGGTGTCCGCCCATGACTGGTTGTCCGACACCACGATCACCGTATCGCCTGTTGCATTTTCCTGGTTGAGCAGGTCAAAACCACTGCAGATGGCGGTACCTCCACCCAACATGCTGGAGAGCTTCTGGGTATTGCTCACCACACTGTCACGCGGATTGAGCTTCACATGGCCGGCAGTCGTGTTGAAGGCGATCACGCCAGCTTCCCGGTTTTTACACAGAAGCGCCGACGCAATCAGTGCCGCCACCTCAACACACCTCACCTTCGAACTGGCCCCGGGACGAGTGCCCGTAATGGGCGATTGCATCGACCCCGACACGTCCACCATGATCCAGGTTCGACCCTGCAGCTCGGGCACGTTTCCAAGAGAGGCATCCAGCGCATCCTGTAAAGCCTCTTTGACCACCATCGGCACACCGTCCTGCGCATTGGCATAAGCCACCAGAAGTTGATACGGGTAAGCACGCGAACGGCGAACCAAATCCACATCGCGAAGGCGTGATGCGACAATCTTTGCCATGTTGGGTAAAGGAGCGTCGCTACCTCCCTTTTGCAGTTCCAACCGAATCGCATCAGACTCTCGTTCAAACACACCGTGTCGCACGAAACTGTTGAGATTCATCCGTGTCATCTGCCATGGAGCCTGGCGAGCAATATCCGTCCACTGCTCCTTGGCCAATGGCAACCCAGTCAACAAACGGAAATCCACCGCCGGCAAGGGCCCGGCGCCGCGTTTGAACTGCTCAAAGTCCTGCACGATCTGCGGCAGTTTGGCGGTGTCAACCGCTTTGCCAATCAGCCAGCCATAAAAGCTCTCCCGCGTTGCGTCCTTCGGTGTTGGATGGACCATTTTGATGATGTCCGCCAACGACGGTTGTTGCCCCACCGATGCGTTGAGCAATTGAAGATCACTCCCCTGCTCCAGCCACTTTTGCACCAACCGTTTTGGCGCGGTACCCAGTGACTTGCGACCGGTTGCGCCAGAGCGCAGGATTTGAACAAAATTGCGCAACATCCGGCCGTTATCAATCACCCGCTCAAAGACGATTTTGGCCAGCGCCGGAGATTTGCGCGTCAGTACGGCAGCAATCAATGCAGGAGCGTCTTTCATATGGCCACGCTGACGTGCATAAATGGCGGCGCGGGCCAGGAACTCTGCATCGACTTCTGCTGTCAAGTTAAGCAAGGCGTCGAGTTGATCTGCAGCAGTGGCGTAAAACGTACCATTGAGCGTGCCGGTCATCAAGTATTGCATCAGCCGTGCCTTGGGCGCCAGCAGGTACGCGGGCCCTCCGGCTTCGTTGATGACATCAGGCAGCGGCAACAGGTGTGCTCGCTGGCTTGCAAATAGTTGAGTATTGGCCATTTTGTTCTCCATTGCTCCTTGCCCAACGCTATTCGCGATGAGCTGATTGGTTGGACCTCAAGACCCACGCACTGGGTCTCGTCCAACCGATTACAAAAACTTCTGATGACGCACCTTGATCGGATGACATGCCCACCTTGAATGCGCTCCGACGCGGCTTGCCAGCCAGTCATGAACATCGCCTCGGATGTTGCGCCCGGCCAGCAAGAAACCTTCAAACACGGAGGGCGCATACGGAGCGAACAGCAGTGGCATCCGTGCCTCCTCGGGCGTGCGGCAGGCTTTACGGCCATTGCAGGCTTTGCAAGCCGCCACCACGTTGAGCCAGTCATCGATGCCACCCAGCGCCGTAGGCACAATGTGCTCACGAGTCAATTGCCGCTCTTCAAACTTTCCACCGCAGTAGGCACAGGTCATGCGGTCCCGCTTGAACAACTTGGAGTTGCTCAAGCATGGCACTGCGTCAAACAAGTTGACACGCGAGGCACCGGTGGTCGCCACAATGGCGTGCACATCAATTCGGGATTGAAGACCGGTGACCGCGTTTGTTCCGCCATGCAAGGTGTGGATAACGGAGCCCACCGTCCACGCGATGCTATCCGTTGCGTAGTACGTTGCGGCATCTTCGGGCGTGATCCATTCCTGGGGCATGCCACGGACATCGAGTTGCAGAATCTGAACCATCACGTCTCCCTTGTGTTCACTTTTCTCTTTACTGAATCGTTCAATAACAATCGGTGTCATGCAAAACTGGCGCCGTATGGGAATTTGAGCCAACGGCTTGCGCCCCGTCAGGGCACCCTCCATTTACCGGGCAAATTCCGGCAGTAGTCCGTTGGGTTGACTTATCAGAATCGAACTGATGACCGCCGGAATCACAACCCGGAGCTCTGCCACTGAGCTAAAGCCAACATCAAAATAATGGCTCCGTACCGAGGCATCGAACCTCGCTCTATGCTGGTTAACAGCCAGCCGCATACACCCTGTTTGCTTGTACGGAAAAGATGGCGCGTCTGGAAAGATTCGAACTTCCCGCCTCCTGGTTCGTAGCCAGGCGCTCTATCCAAATGAGCTACAGACGCATGAAACTGAAAAATGGAGCACCGGACGAGAATCGAACTCGCGTGAGGTTTCCCTGTCGGATTTGCAGTCCGATGCCTTGGCTACCTGTGCGTCAAAGCAATCTGTGCCTTAGGCCGGGCCGGGTTTGGCACCCCACGAAGGCATGGGTTACCAAAATCCTTGCGGTTGCCCTTGTGTCACCGGGGCAGAACATTCTCGAAAACGACAACCGTTTCAGTCGCTTGCGGCAATGCACTCGTGGGGATGAAGGGAGTTGAACCCTTGCCTGTCGGTTAAAAGCCGAATGCTCTGCCTTTGAGCTACATCCCCATGGAGGTTCACCTTCTCGGCTCGGCGTATCGCTTTATTGGGTTTGCGATGCGATCCAGCTTTTCGCTTCATTGCCAACACGACGAAGGGATTTCGCGTGGCCGGTAGTTTGGGTTTTCGTTTCATGGAATATCCAGAAGTGGTTGAACAATTAGTTGGTCGTGG
>CAZMXB010000127.1:1278-3517 GCA_964569855.1 uncultured Rhodoferax sp. | reverse complement strand
CCGGCCGTTTCAGTTTTGATTTCATGACGACTCCTTGTTGACAACTGATCTGGTGCACGGGGATGGGGTCGAACCATCGACGCACGGCTCTTCAAGCCGTCGCTCTACCGACTGAGCTACCCATGCAAAATTGGAAGCAGAGGCTGGATTTGAACCAGCGATTTCGAGCTTAGGAGACTCGCGAGGACGGCCGAACTCCTCTACTCTGCAAAAGTGGTCGTGAAATTGATCGATAAATTGGTCACTTACGGATTGGTCGGTGCACGAAGATTCGAACTTCGGGCCCCTGCGTCCCAAACGCAGTGCTCTGACCAGGCTGAGCTACACACCGAAAACTGGTAGATGCGACCGGACTTGAACCAGTGAGCGCTTACCTTTGAGGGCGGTGCTCTGCCGCTGGGCTACGCATCTTCTGAAATTTCATTTCGTCAGTACTCACAGCGTCCGGGGACCTAAAAAGGTAGTCCCGGTCTGGCACGCTGCATCGGTGCTACTCCTGGTCAGAAGCAACACCAACACATTTCAGCCGGGGGTCCAGACTCCCTCGCGACGGCCTATATGCAAATACTGACGAAATGAAGCGGGACATGATTACCTCCTGCACATTTCGGTTGATGCAATTCATCCAAAGACTGCAACAACGCATGACACTAAATTGTTAAAGAACGTGCGCTTGACCGATTCGATGATCTGAAAAGCAAAAAACCCGGACCAGTTGCCTGAGTCCGGGTTTAGGTAAGGAATTTACCTGTGAGGGGCTACACGCCACCTCCGCCTGAACCAGGACCGAGACGAGGACTAAACGATGTTTCAAATGCGTTCACCGGCAACATGCGAGTGAGCTCATTTGAAATGGCGCTTGGAGATGGGTTAAACGTGGGCCGTGTGCCATCTCGGTACGACTTGCCGAGCGCGCACGAGCCTGCCCATGCTTTGGACATGGTTTGCAGATGGTGGCGGGCTTGCTGTATCACGATGAGTCTCTGTATGAATTGAAAAAAGTAGTTAAAAAATTGAGGTGGCGAATAGTAAACGATGTTTACTTATCATGTCAACGATTTTGAAAACTTCATGGAATATTTTTTTCCTGTCGTTTCAATACGTCACCCATCATCTTGATCAGCTTGGTGCGCGAACCCGGTGAAGCAACATAGGCTTGTTCAGCCAAGCTCAAAAACTGAAGCAATTCAGCTGACTTCCCTGTCTTGATGCTTGGGAGTACGTCGTCCGCACCTTGCGCCTCGTCCATCCAACCTTTGGACTTGTTGCACAGCACCTCGATCTGCCTGGCCAACTTGTCGCCAATGGTTCTCGCGCCCGATTTCATGCCAGAAAAATAGGTGTTGTGAACCTGTATCAGCGCAGCAAACTCACGGTCCAAACCATTGATCTGCTGGGACGGTGACAGCGCCATGCGCTCTGACACAAACTCAGAAAACAACTGCAGCAGGTTGGCGCGGCGAACGGATGGGCGATCGGAAATTTCCATCTGTAGATTGTCCCATAGTCAACAATGTTGACTTCCCCTTTGCTGGCAACCTACTGCCCAACAAAAAGGCATCGGCGCAGCCGCTTGTGCTGCGTGCCACGACCACTATCGGAGATGTCGACTTGCCGTTCTCAGAACTTGTCGCAAAGGCATATCAGCGGACATCGACTTCGACTCTTTAGCCACCGAGAAAGCGTGCGCCAGCTTTGGCGAAGAGGGTGTCAATAGTCTGTGTAAAAGATCAGAAACCGAGCTCACTCTATGAGCCTCTGCGAACCTACTATTGACGCCATGGACGTGAAAACCGATCCAGGAACCGATTGACTTTTTATAGGGTTTTGTTACAATGATCCTTGCGCTGATTTACTTGTTGACTTGCAGAGCGCGTTAAAAAACACTGCTAAAAGACCAAAGCCTGCTTTGGCAAATTCGAGCCCGTTGTAGTGAAAACTGCAAACCGTTCGAGGATGATGAAGCAGGCTTTGTTATTTGTATTTTGATTGTGTTCGGAGCTGCGAAAACGGTTCAGGACAGTCGCTGGATTTGATCGACAGATTGCCAGGGCGACACATAAATGCTGGCTAAAGAAGCGGCTCTCCGACCTGTCGGAAGGCCATTTTTGATAGTGACTTTTGGAGAGCTTTGACATGACCTTTTCACTACCTTCTCCGATGCCATAGCGGCACCCAGCGTCCGGATGTACTTCACCGCGTGAGCGGAGCTACGCCCAATTCCGGGTGAGGCTTCCCG
>CAZMXB010000127.1:0-1178 GCA_964569855.1 uncultured Rhodoferax sp. | reverse complement strand
GCCTCAAAAGGGCGTGAGCGACAAGGGGAGGAAGGGTCCTCCCCTGATTCGACGGGAATGTGCTTGGCGCACTCCCGCTGTTCCCAATCATCAATGAGCAGCCGAAGGAGTTTCATGAAAGTCTTTTATCGTCCGGAGCAGGTCGGCCCTGCGCAGCACTCTTCACCTTCAGCGCACAAGCCCAGGTTGGTTGTTGAAGATTGGATCCGACGGTTTGGTGCTTCCATTGAGGTCCACAACTTTGAACCGGTGACTGAAGAGCAGATCGCTCGTGCACATCAACCGGACTTCGTCAAAGGGGTGCTGACAGGGACGGTTGCCAACGGGTTTGGAAATCGGGACAGAAAAGTCGCTGATTCCCTTGCGTTTACGTCGGGGTCGATGCTGGCCGCCGCCGAATATGCGGTGTTGCACAACGCGGTGGTGTGCTCGCCTACTTCCGGGTTTCACCATGCCGAGTATCGCAATGCCGGTGGCTATTGCACGTTTAACGGTTTGATGGTGACCGCTCTGGCGTTGAAAGACGCAGGCCTGGTGAATCGGGTGGCAATTCTGGACTGCGATGCGCATTACGGCAACGGGACAGATTCCATCATCAACAGATTGGGTATTGACTGGATAGAGCACTACACCCAAGGACGTGACTTCGGTCTTGCCTACAACGCCGCGAACGGAGCATATGAGCGCTGGTTGGATGCTGCGATCGAAAGGTGCAGAGGCTGTGATGTGGTGTTGTACCAGGCCGGTGCAGACCCGCACATTGACGATCCGCTCGGTGGAATCCTGACTACGGCGCAGATGGTTGCAAGGGACCGGCGGGTGTTTGAGCGCCTGGGACACCTGCCCATGGTCTGGAATCTGGCGGGTGGCTATCAGGTAGTCGCTGGTGAAACAGAAGCAGAGCTAATTGAACCGGTGCTGGCTTTGCACCGTGAGACAGCACGCCTGCACATCGAATTCTTTGGATAAACAACAGAAAGGAAATTTATGAAAACAACGATTACGACAGCGGGTGATTTTTTGCGTGCAGTGGAAGTGCAGGCCATTGCGGCGGTGCCTGGTAGCTACCGGGTGCAGTTCTCCAGCCAGCACAAGTCTTCTCGCAACCCGGATGAGTGGCAGAACAACTTCGCGCTGGTGCTCCAAAAGCACGACCTCCAGACGCTGAGCAACTTGAT
>CAZMXB010000126.1:0-13600 GCA_964569855.1 uncultured Rhodoferax sp. | reverse complement strand
TGCCAATACACCTGCCGTAGCGCGCCCGTATCGCCTTTTCCTCGTCGGTTTTGGGGTCCTCGGGATAGTCGGGGATGTTGTAGCCCTTGGCCTGCAGTTCCTTGATGCAGGAGACCAGTTGCCCCACCGAGGCGCTGATATTGGGCAGCTTGATGATGTTGGTGGTGGGCAACAGGGTCAGGCGGCCCAGCTCGGCCAGGTTGTCGGTGACGCGCTGCGCCTCGGTCAAGCCTTCGGGGAAAGTGGCCAGCACCCGGGCCGCCACCGAAATGTCGGACTCGGCCACTTCAATGCCTGCTGGCGCTGCAAAGGCCCGCACGATGGGCAAAAACGCGCATGTCGCCAGGAAAGGCGCTTCGTCGGTCAGTGTGTAAATGATTTTGGATGCTTCGGTAGCCATGGGTGTCCTCTTGGTTCGAATTGACGAATTGATCGGTGGGAGTGGGGCACACTGTACCAAGGCCAATGCCCGGCAATACGACGTAGATCAACTAATCCCCATGCGAACAAGGCACGCGTGCACCTGGTTTGGCGACCTTTCGTGCCAATGGGGCACAAGTGCAACGGGAACGCCCATAAAAAAAGCGGGCCTGATGGCCCGCCCTTGATTCCCGTGACAGCAGACTTATTTCTTGGCTTCTTCCAGCTTCTTGCATTCGGCTTTCATCTTGTCGTCTGCTTTGGCGTCCATCTTTTTGCAGGCTGCCACTTTTTCTGCCTTTTCCTTGTCGGTCATGGCTCCACCGTGGGCCGCAGCGAACGAACCGACCGATGCGCAGGCAAAAGCCAGTGCGACCAACGAAGAGAGGAACTTGTTCATGGATTGACTCCTAAGGGTTTGAAATGACTTACCGTGGGCTTCCCGATTTTCGGAAAGTCATCCCTTAACGACACGAATCTCCACCCGGTTGACAAGTCAAATGGACGGCGCATCAATCGTAGGTTGCCGTCGGTTGGGGCAACTCGTCATCCAGGTACAGCTCGTATTCGTCCCATTCCTCTGCGCCAAAGTGCTCGTCACACTGGTCTGCGATGTCATCGAAAGTTGTGAACTCGACGCAAAACATGATGGTGTTGAAGAATTGACGGTAGCGGCGTCCCGTTGTGTCCTGCAGTTCGCCATCCGGGTCATCCACATGCCGGCAACAGTGCACCCAGACGTAGCGGCCCTCCAACTGGTCCTCGGCCTCCAGCACACGCAGCGCAAAAGCCTCGTCGTCGTGGCTGGGCCAGTTTTTGTGCAAACGGTAGGTCTGGCCATGGTTCGGGTGCGTTGCGTCCAGCTCCAGGTCGATGGTTTGCCAGTCCGGTGAAATCTGGTCGGCCACATCAGCCAGCTCCTGCTGCGTGATGTCGCCCTCCCAATGAACGTCGGTGATATGGTTGGAGGTGCCAAACGCACCGTCCCACAGGCTGGCCTTGTGTTTCATGGTTTCAGGGTTCATAGGGCTTCTCCTGGGTTGCAGATGAGTTTGCACTTTATAACAACGGGGCCGCAAAACCCAGGGCCGGCGTCACCTGTCGGTCTCTCTTTTTCAAACCTTGTGAAAGAGGTTGGTGACGCCGTGCCTTTACACGCACTTCACTTACAGTTAACCGGCGGGTAAATTTTGGCGTTGAAGATGCACGCATGCAAAAACCGACGCACCCAACCCCGCCCCGCTACAACACCCTGCGCTTCAACGTATTGGCCGTGGCATTGATGTTTGCAGGCGCTGGCCTGTCCACCCCCGGCCTGGCGCAAAGCAACCCTGCACCTGCACTTGCGGCTGTTCCCAGCGCGGTCGCTACAGCCCTGCCCGACATGACCGGTATTGCTGCCAGGCTCTCACCCAGCGTCGTCAACATCAGTGTGCGCGGTGTGCGCAAGGTATCCACCACCGCACAGGCCACCAACCCGGATGGTGAGGGTGGCAAGGGCACCGCCGAAGACCTGGCCATGCGCGAATACCTGCGTCGCTTCCAGCAGCGCTTTGGCGAGCTGCCGTCCCAATTGAATATGCCGGTACGCGGAGAAGGCTCGGGCTTTATCGTGCGTGCCGATGGCATCATCATGACCAACGCCCATGTGGTCAATGACGCCGATGAAGTGGTGGTCAAACTGTCCGACCGCCGCGAGTTTGTAGCCAAGCTGCTGGGCACCGACAAACGCACCGACATTGCCGTGCTGAAGATTGAGGCCACTGATTTACCTGCGGTGTCCCTATCCGCTTCCAAACCCTTGCGGGTCGGCGAGTGGGTCATGGCCATTGGCTCGCCGTTTGGCTTCGAGAGTACCGTGACCGCAGGCGTGATCAGTGCCACGCGCCGGTCACTGCCGGGCGATGGTTCCGTGCCCTTTATCCAGACCGATGTCGCCATCAACCCCGGCAATTCGGGCGGACCGTTGATCAATATGCAGGGCGAGGTGATTGGCATCAACTCGCAAATTTTCTCGCTGTCGGGTGGCTACCAGGGCGTGTCGTTTGCCATCCCAATGGATGTGGCGGTCCACATCGAACAGCAAATTCTGGCCACCGGCAAAGTGCGCAATGCCAAGATTGGCCTTGCCGTGCAAGACGTCGACCAGCTCCTGGCCGAGTCCTTTGGCCTGCCCAAACCCAGCGGAGCCCTGGTGTCGGATCTGGTCAAAGGCGGCGCAGCAGACAAAGCCGGCTTGAACATCGGTGACGTGGTGCTGGCTGCCAATGGCCAGACCATAGACCAGGCGGGAGTCTTCTCCATCGTCGTCGGCATGGCCCAACCGGGTGACCGCCTGGACTTGACCGTGTGGCGGCGCGGCAAGAAGCTGCCCCTGCACGTGACGATGGAAGATGCCAACGACAGCGTCGTTCAACACGTATCCGACGTCGCCACCACGTCGGTCAATCGTCTGGGTATCGCGCTGCGTAGCCAAAAGCCGGAAGAGCTGCGCAGTGCCGGCGCCAGCGCAGGGCTGTTTATCGACAAGGTGAGTGGTCCCGCCGAACGGGCCGGAGTGCAGCCCGGCGACCTGTTGCTGGCCATCAACCAGGAACCTGTACTCACGGTTGAACAGGCCAGGAGTGCCGCCAACCGCGCGGGCAAATCGGTCGCTTTGCTGCTGATGCGCGACGGCGACCGCCTCTTCGTCCCGTTGCGCCTGGCAGCCTTACCCACGATTTAGCGGCCCATGGGTGCTTGGTGCATTGTTTGCGAGAATGCACTTTTTCATACCCGGGAGCACCACCATGGTCAGCAAGAACACGATTTGCCTTTGGTACAACGGCACCGCGCTGGACGCGGCCAGGTTCTACGCCGAGACCTTCCCGGACAGCGCGGTGGGAGCGGTGCACCACGCACCCGGCGACTACCCCTCGGGCAAGCAGGGCGATGTGTTGACGGTGGAGTTCACGGTGATGGGCATCCCATGCCTGGGTCTGAACGGCGGACCCACATTCACGCACAGCGAGGCGTTCTCGTTCCAGGTTGCCACTGACACACAAGAAGAGACCGACCGGCTGTGGAACGCCATCATCGGTAACGGCGGCCAGGCCAGCGCATGCGGCTGGTGCAAAGACCAATGGGGCCTGTCGTGGCAGATCACCCCGCGTGCGTTGATAGCGGCCATCACCAACCCCGACACCGCGGCGGCCAAGCGCGCATTCCAGGCCATGATGGAGATGACAAAGATCGACATCGCGGCCATTGAAGCGGCTGTGCGCGGTTGACCCATGCCGCTGCAACCAGAACTCGGGCTTGTGCGCCCCAGTGCCCATTTGCAGGACTCATACCGCGCGCTGATCGCCGAGTTTGTTGCCCATGGCGATGCGCTGGTTCCGTTCACGCTGTCCTTTGACAATTCGGACTTCGACGCCTTTTTGTCCAGGCTGAGCGACTGCGCTGTGGGTGTTGGCGTGCCCGATGGCTTCGTCGCACACTCCACCTACTGGCTGGTCAGGGATGGGAAAGAAGTGGTCGGGGTATCCAACATTCGCCACGCGTTGACGCCGGCCTTGCTGCGCGAGGGTGGCAGCATTGGCTACGGCATTCGGCCCACAGCTCGCCGCCAGGGCCTTGGCAATGCCCTCTTGCGTCTGTCGGTGCTGCGCGCTGCGGAGCTGGGTATCACGCGTGTTCTGGTCACCTGCGGCAAACAGAATGTCGCGTCCGCTGGCGTGATTGTGCGCAATGGCGGTGTGCTGGAGTCTGAGGAATATCTGGCCGAGAGAGGTGAGGTTGTTCAACGCTATTGGATCAGCCCTGCCGCAAGCCATCCGGCGGCATGAGGGCCAGAATTAGCAGAAATAGTCAGAGCAAAACGGGGCTCTAGCCCTCGTGGAATATACGCAAGCCGCTACGTAAAAAATAGCAAACACCAACACGGCAAGTACTATCCAACCCACCATTCCCCGCCAAACGATGCGCGATGGATCGCAACCGCCGCATCCTGTAGTGCCGCGACTCAGGGCTCTATCCTCGACGCATGCAAGAAACGCTCACTACGCAACTTTGATCGAATGGGCATGTCTGAAACAACGTCAACCAAGCGCCCGGTATGCGCAGTGTGCCATCGCCCACAGCGCGCATGTTTCTGCCAGTGGGTCACACCCATTGCTCACGAAACCGAGGTTCTGATCCTGCAACATCCGCTGGAAGTAGACCACGCCAAAAACACAGCCCGCTTGTTGCACCTGAGCCTGCCACACAGTCGCCTGCTGGTAGGCGAAACGTTTGACGTCTCCACCCTGGAGGCCGCGCTGCAAGGCCCCAAATACACGGTGCTGCTGTACCCCCACACCACGCCGTTGACGGGCCAGCGTGTGGCGGGCGGGCTGGACAACGCGCGCTTGCAGGCGCCCCAACAACTGCGGCTGGTGGTGCTGGATGCCACCTGGCGCAAGAGTCGCAAGATGCTGCATGTGAACCCCCTGCTGCAAGCCCTGCCGCGCTGGTCGCTGGACAACGTGCCCGACTCGCTCTATGCCATTCGCAAGGCGCATAAACCCGGGCAGTTATCCACACTGGAGGCCACTTGTGTTGCGCTGATGCAGTTGGAGGCGCAGCCAGACACAGTCCAGCCCTTGCTGGACGCATTCAAGGGTTTTGTGGCGCAGCAACAGGCCTTTGACCCACAGGGTGGCGGTGGGCCACCACGCCACGCCCCAGCTTAGGACGACGCTGTGGTCTTCTTCTTGCGGGCAGGCCGCTTGGCGGCAGCGGTTTGCGCCTCGGGCTTCACCGCCGTGCGTGCTGCTCTTTTGGCTGGTGCTTTGGCCTGTGCTTTGGCGGCGGCTGTGACGGGCTGCGCATAGGCGGCCTCCAGCTCGGCCAGGGCGTCGGCCGTATAGACCGCCAGACGCTGCATGCTGGGCATGGACGAGTGGCAACCGGTAAAGCCGAAGTTCATGTGCCCCGCGTAGCTCTGGCAGGTGATATTGAGGGCCTGGCCGTGGGTCACGATGGAGGCAGGATAGGTAGCCACCATTTCGGCACCCCTGAAATACAAAGGTTTGTCAGGACCCGGCACGTTGGAAACCGTGATGTTGAACATGGGCCGGGTGCGCCCGCCAATGCCGGTCAGCAGCGTCAAGATGGTAGGCGCCATCAGCAGCACGGTGTACTGCATCATGGCCTGGCGCGGCAAACTCTGCACGTGTTCCTTGGCCTGCTTGACCGACTGGCGGATCGCCGCCAGGCGCTCGCGCACGTCGGCAATGTCGGTGCCCAGCGTCGACACGATAAACGTGATGGCATTGCCCGTGCCCTCGTCGTCCTTGGGGCGCACCGACACCGGAATGCCCGCCGTGAGGGGCTTGTCCGGCAGGTTGTTGCGTTCGTCGAGAAAGCGCCGCAAGGCGCCGCCACAAATGGTCAGCACGATGTCATTGATCGTGCAATTCGCCGCCGTGGCCAGCCTCTTCATGCGCTCCAGCGAAAACTGCTGGGTGGCAAAGCGGCGCTTTTCCCGAACCCGTCCGTTCAGGATGGAGATCGGCGCATCAAACGGCAGGGCCATGCCGCCACCGGGCCCCATGGCGCGCTTGACGAGCTTTCCAAACGCACCCACCAATTGCGGGATCGTGGCGGCTTGCATTCGCAGCTCTTCCATGGCCCCGGCAATCGCGTGCGTCACCGTGGGCAACAACGCCTCACGGCTGTGCGGCCTGGAGGCATGGGTGTGCGCCACCTTGCCCGAGGCCCAAAACGGCGGCAAGTGCAGGCTTTGGGCCCGGTCGTCCGACATGCCATGCTGCAGCAGCTTGACACCACTGATGCCGTCAATCAGCGAATGGTGCATCTTGATGAACAGGGCGAACCGGTTGCCCGCCAGGCCCTCGATGATGGTGCACTCCCAGGGCGGACGGGACAGGTCCAGTGGCGTGCTCTGCAGGCGCCCGACCAGTTCCCCCAGTTCGCGCTCACCGCCAGGCCAAGGCAGCGCGGCGTGGCGCACGTGGTACTCCAGGTCGATATTGTCATCCTCCTCCCAGATGCGCATCGGATTCAGGCTGAAAGAGGGTTTGAGGCGCTGATTCCAGGGGGCGGTGAATTTGCGGTGCCCGCGGAACTCGGTCATCATCTTGCGCATGAAGTCGTTGGGCGCATGGTCTGGCAACTTGAACTGCAGCAATCCGCCCACGTGGTTGGGTGTGGCGCGGGACTCGGTCACGATCCAGGCGGCGTCGAGGGGGTTCAGGCGATGGACAGTCATATTGGTGTTTGGCAGGTGGGTGACTTACCCCCTCAGCTTACACCGAGTCGGGCCAGTTTTTTCAATCCGGCGATACGTGCTCTGCGGCGGGGTGCCCCACAATCGGCCCATGACCGACGACGCCAAACCCCACCAGCGCCGGGTGCGCTATGCAGGCACCCATCCGCGCAAGTTCGAAGAGAAATACAAAGAGCTTGACCCGGCACTTCATGCCCAGGAAGTGCAGAAAGTCATGGCGCGCGGGCAAACCCCGGCCGGCATGCACCGCTCCATTTGTGTCAGCGAGATCCTGTCCATCCTCAACCCGCAGCCGGGTGAAGTGGGACTGGATGCAACGCTGGGCTTCGGCGGCCACGCCCAGGAAATACTCGGGCGGTTAATGCCGGGGGGCCGCCTGTTCGGCGTCGATGTCGACCCCATCGAATTGCCCCGAACCGAGGCCCGCCTGCGATCGCTGGGCCACCCGCCAGAAGCGCTGGTTGTGCGACGCATGAATTTTGCTGAGGTGGCGACCCTGTTGCCGGAGGCCGGTGGCGGTTTTGATGTGGTGCTGGCCGACTTGGGCGTCTCGTCCATGCAGATCGACAACCCGGCACGCGGCTTCAGTTTCAAGGCCGATGGCCCGCTGGATTTGCGCCTGGACCCCAGTTGCGGCCAATCGGCCTCGGAGTTGCTGCAGACCGTCACCCGCCAGGGCTTGCGTCAGTTGCTGGAAGAAAACTCCGACGAACCTTTTGCCATTGCGCTGGCAGCTGCCTTGCAGGGCCAATACCTGGAAACCACGACCCAACTGGCCGAGCTGATCCGCCTGACCATGGACGGGGTACTCAAACGCAGCATGCCCGAGGAAGAACGCCAGGCGGAAACCAAGAAAGTGTTGCAACGCACGTTTCAGGCCCTGCGCATCACGGTGAATAACGAGTTTGGTGTGCTGGACCGCTTTTTGGCGCAATTGCCCGGTTGCCTGAACCCCGGCGGCCGGGTGGCTATCTTGAGTTTCCACTCGGGTGAAGACCGGCGCGTGAAAAAGGCCTTTCAGACCGGTGAACGCGCGGGTGTGTATTCCAGTGTCGCACCAGACCCGATTCGGGCCTCGTTCGACGAGCGCCGCGCCAACCCGCGTTCCAGCTCTGCGAAGCTGCGCTGGGCCATCAAAGCCCCGACACACTGATTGGTGCGTCGGGTGTCTCGGTGTTGTCCAGGGCGCCAAGCTTGATCTGTTCAAAACAGATGTTGCGTTCGGATCGGACACCCATGCCCTTGCAGCGCAGGTTTGCCCTCTCTTGGACCGCGACAGTCTGCAGTCGCAGTTCGCTGGCTTGCTTGCCTTGGCTGACCACCTGATAAAAAATGATCAGCATGACCAGGGCCGCCAAGGAGACCCATACACCGGGCCAATAGGGTGCGCGCACACGGGCGGCCAGTGTATAGAACCCCCGGATCAGCGTGTCCTGTTGCGCAAGTTCTTGGCTGCTGGTCGTCACTTTCATTCCTTCACGGGCAAAAAAGCCTTTTACAAAAGATGGATGTTGCCCACAAACCAGGAATGTTTCTGTGCGCTGGCGCGCGCTGCGTTCAATGGAACCGTTTTGGTTCCGCCCGACCGGCGGCTCAATCCGCAAATAATCGCTCCTGCAAAAACGCGACAAAAGTCGCCGTTTTGAACGCCAGCCAGGGCCGCGCGGGGTACACCGCGTACACCGGCTGCCCGGGACGCAACTGGTAGTCGGGCAACAACTGCACCAGGCTCCTGTCCGCCAGCTCATGCGCCACCAGCAGCCGGTCGATCACCATGGCGCCGCCCCCCGCCACGGCCGCGGCCACCAGGGCCAGGCCATCGTTGATGTGGATCTTGCCCGGCGCACGCACCGGTGTGGACACGCCCTGCTTTGTGAAGCTCCACTCGTCAAACACCTGTGCTCCACTGCTGTACAGCAGGCAGTCGTGGCCCAGCAGATCGGTGGGCACCTGGGGCGTGCCGCGGCTCGCCAGATAGGCGGGTGAGGCCACCAACACCCGCGGGTTGTCGCACAGCTTGCGCGCCACCAGCGTGGAGTCTTCCAGGTGGGCCACCCGCAATGCGACATCGATGTGTTCGGCAATCAAGTCCACCATGCGGTCATCCACGGACAGCGCCACCTCGACCTTGGGGTAGGTGGCGGTGAACTCCACCAGCAGCGGCACCAGGTAGCGCTGGCCCAGCGGGCGCGGGCAGGTCACACGCAAACGGCCCTTGACCTCGCTTTGGTGTTGCTCGGTGAGTTGCTCGATGTTGGATACCGCGCGGTCAATGTGCCGGGCCTCGGCAAATACCAGCTCTCCGATCTCGGTCAGCGTCAGCCGCCGGGTGGAACGCTGAATGAGCCGGGTGCCCAGGTCTTCCTCCAATTTGGCGAGCTGGCGGGACAGCACCGACTTGCCCATGCCGAGAGTGGCTGCCGCTTTGCTGATGCTGCCGGCGTGCACGATGGCGCTGAACAAGGCCAGGCGTTGGGGGTTCATATGTGAGCCTTTCGCAGTATTGTTGTCATATGGGCAACACTATTTTTACCTATTAGTGACTATTCAAGCAATAAGTGCGTCTCTACACTCCGTCTCATTCCTTCACAACCACCCGGAGAACTTCCATGAGCAACACCACCACCAACCACCAATTCAAACTCGCCGCCCGCCCGGTAGGCGCGGTCAAAGCCAGCGACTGGGCACACACCACAGAGCCACTGCGCGCGCCTTTGGAGGGCGAAGTTGTTATTCAGAACCTGTTCCTTTCGCTCGACCCCGCCATGCGCGGCTGGATGAACGACAGCAAGGCGTCCTACATTCCCCCCGTTGGACTCAACGAGGTGATGCGTGCAATTGCCGTTGGCAAAGTAACCGCCTCCAAAACCCCCAAATTTGCCGTGGGCGACCACGTGACAGGCTTGTTGGGTGTGCAGGAGTACGCCTACTCCAACGGCCAGGGCCTGACCAAGGTCGACCCCAAGCTCGCCCCCCTGCCCCTGTACCTCAGCACTTTGGGCATGCCTGGCCTGACCGCCTACTTTGGTCTGCTGGAAGTGGGCCAGCCCAAGGCCGGCGACACGGTTGTCGTGTCCGGCGCCGCCGGTGCGGTGGGTTCGGTGGTCGGCCAGATTGCCAAGATCAAGGGTGCCCGAGTGGTGGGTATTGCCGGCGGCGCCGACAAATGCCGCTACCTGGTCGAGGAACTGGGCTTTGACGCCGCCATCGACTACAAGACCGAAAACGTGGCCGAGGCGCTCAAGACCCATTGCCCCGACGGCGTGAATGTGTACTTTGACAATGTGGGCGGTGACATTCTGGACGCCGTGCTGACCCGCCTGGCGCGCGGTGCCCGGGTCGTGATCTGCGGCGCGATCTCGCAGTACAACAGCACAACCCCCGTCAAAGGTCCGGCCAACTACCTGGCACTGTTGGTGCAACGCGCCACGATGACCGGCATTGTGGTGTCGGACTATTACGACCGCGCCGGTGAAGCCGCGATGGTGATGGCCGGCTGGATTCAGTCGGGCAAGCTCAAGACCCGCGAGGACGTAGTGGAAGGTTTGGACAACTTCCCCAAGGCCTTTGACATGCTGTTCTCGGGTGCCAACAACGGCAAACTGGTGCTGAAGGTCGCGTAAGTCGGCTGTGGTCGGGAGAGCTTGTATGCAAAACAAGCCTCCAGCCCTCGTGAAATATGCACAAGCAGCTATAAAACCAATAGCAAAGCTACGCGTCCTGCCTCGCTGCCAATCCGACCAGGGCAAGCACGCAGAATGCAGCTCCCGCATAGAACGTATACGCCGCTCCCAGTTGATCCCACAACACGCCGGCCAGCACACTCGCGACCAGCATCGCCAGGCCACTGACCAGATTGAAGAATCCATACGCCGTGCCACGCAGGTCTGCGGGTGCGGTATCGGCCACCATGGTTGCCAGCAAACCCTGCGTCATGCCCATGTGAACACCCCATAGCGCAACACCCGCCAACAACACGCTCCAGTGATCGCTCATGGCCAACACCAGATCCGCCGCAATCAATACCAGCAGGCCCAGTGCCAGCAAGGTTCTGTGGCTCATGCGGTCAGAGAGTTTGCCAAAAGGGTACGCACACAAGGCGTAGACCAGGTTCATCGCCACCATCACCAGCGGCACCAAGGCGATCGGCACACCAGCGTCCAGTGCCCGCAAGACCAGAAACGCTTCGCTAAAACGTGCCAACGTGAAGACCGCGCCGATACCGACCACCCACCAGTACGAACCCCCCAGCCGTTTCAGATTCTCCCGCCGGATCGGATTGGAGCGCTTGACCGTTTCAACATGTTCTGGCTCCCGCAAGCCAAAAACCAGCAACGCAACCGCCAGCAACCCCGGAATCACGGCCACCCAGAACACCGCGCGGAAGTCATTGGCCCACAACAGCATCAAGCCGACGGCCAGCAAGGGTCCCAGGAAGGCGCCGACCGTATCCAGTGACTGCCGCAGGCCGAAGGCTGCGCCACGAATCTCGACGGGTGTAATGTCGGCAACCAACGCATCACGCGGCGCACCGCGGATGCCTTTGCCAAGGCGGTCCAGCAAACGGGCGGTCAGCACGATGCCGAGGACCGGCGCAATGGCAAACAGCGGCTTGCTCAACGCACCCAGGGCGTAACCCAACACCGCCAAGCCTTTGCGTTTACCCCAATAGTCACTGAGCACGCCCGAAAACACCTTGACCATCAGTGCGGTGGACTCGGCCAGTCCTTCGATCAAGCCCACCATCAATGCACTCGCACCCAGGGTGCCCACCATGAACAGCGGCAGCAGGCTGTGGACCATCTCGGAAGAAATGTCCATCAGCATGCTGACGAACCCGAGCACCCAGACCCCTGACGGGATCTTTTTCAAAATGGATTCTTTGACGGGTGGGGGCATTCTGGGTGTTCCGTTTCACGGTGAGTATCGATGGTTTCCCGGCGGAGCTGGCAGAACAGACAGCAACATGCGGCACACGCCCAGACCGGTTTCAGGCGCAATCCCCCGCAGCCGCCAACACCACCCACGGCAAGGTCGGCGAGCTGGGCTTGCATGACACTCACTATGATCCAGGCTTCATTTCGAGGAGCTCCATGCAGCGATTCACATCTTTGGCAACCCGCTGGCTGTTGTGCCTGGGTACTGCGGCCACGTCCCTTTCCATTGGAGCCCAAACCATGGCCACCGCACCCGATCCCTATCTATGGCTGGAAGAGGTGCAGGGCGAACGCGCCCTGGCCTGGGCCAAGGAGCGCAACACGCAGTCGCAGGCCTTGCTGGAGGCCGTTCCGGGGTTTTCAGACACCCGGAGCAAACTGCTGGCGGTGCTCAACAACCGCGACCAGATTCCGTATGTCTCGCGCCGTGGGGACCATCTGTATAACTTCTGGCGCGACGCCAGCAACCCACGCGGCTTGTGGCGGCGCACCACATTGACCGAGTACCGCAAGGCCGCGCCGCAGTGGGAAACGCTGATCGACCTGGATGCTCTGGGCAAGGCTGAAGGGGAGAACTGGGTCTGGAGTGGCGCCCAATGTCTGCGCCCGGCCAACACCCGTTGCCTGTTATCCCTGTCCCGCGGCGGTGCCGATGCGACCGTGGTGCGCGAGTTTGATCTGACCACCCGCAGCTTCGTCAAGGACGGGTTTGCACTGCCCGAAGCCAAGTCCAGCATGGACTGGAAGGACGTCGACACCGTGCTGGTGTCCACCGACTTTGGCCCCGGCTCCATGACCAAAAGCGGTTACGCCCGTATCGTGAAGGAATGGAAACGGGGCACACCATTGGCCGGGGCCCGCACGGTCTATGAGGCGCAGGACAGCGATGTAGCGGTATTCGCAGAAGTCGACCGCACACCCGGCTTCGAGCGTGTGGTGGTGGGCCGTGCCACCGATTTCTTCAATTCAGAGTCCTATCTGGTGCAGGGCGACAAACTGCAGCGGCTTGACAAACCCACGGACGCCACCCTGTTCTGGCGTCGCGACTGGGCCTTTCTGCAATTGCGCAGCGACTACGTGCTGGGCGCCAAGACCTACAAGGCGGGCGCATTGCTGGCCATCCCGTTTGATGCCTGGCTGCGCGGTGAGCGCTCGTTTGACGTGTTGTTTGAGCCCACGCCCACCCGTTCGATCGCGCGGGGTGGCATCAGCCTGACCCGTGACCACCTGTTGCTCAGCATTCTCGACACCGTGGCAGGCCGCCTGGAAGAGTTGCACCTCGAAAACGGGCGCTGGGTGCGGCGTATGGTGGATGCCCCGTTCCCGGGCAGTCTCAGTGCAGCCGCATTGCACGACCCCTTTGTGTCCAAGGACCCGCTGGCCAACCACTACTTGCTGAACTACACCGACTTTCTGACTCCCGACGGCCTGTACCTGGGCCAGGTTGGCAGCGACCAGCGCGAGTTGTTGAAGACGCTACCCCGCTTCTATGACTCCACCGGCATGCGCACCGAGCAGCGTTTTGCCACCAGCAAAGATGGCACCCGAATCCCTTACTTTGTGGTGTGGCCCCAAGGCACCAAGGCCGATGGCAAGAACCCGACGATTTTGTACGGTTACGGGGGTTACCAGATCTCGCAATTACCGCGCTACAACGGCGGGTATGGCACAGCCTGGCACGCCCGGGGTGGTGTGCTGGTCATCGCCAACATCCGCGGCGGCGGCGAGTTTGGCCCGACATGGCACACCTCTGCCACCAAGGCCAACAAACAGCGCAGTTATGACGACTTCGCCGCCGTGGCCGAAGACCTGGTTGCGAACAAAATCACCAGTCCCCCGCATCTGGGCATCTCGGGAGGCAGCAACGGTGGCCTGCTGGTGGGTGCCGTCATGGTGCAGCGCCCCGAACTGTTTGGGGCGGTACTGAGCAGCGTGCCACTGCTGGACATGCAGCGTTACCACAGGCTGCTGG
>CAZMXB010000125.1:0-13655 GCA_964569855.1 uncultured Rhodoferax sp. | reverse complement strand
GTCCGTGCGCACCGAGCTCCCCGCCTTTTTTAGTGATACGGCGACCACCGAGAACCTGGAACTCGACCGCGCCGTTCTTCAGCCGACGCAGATTCACTACACCGCAGCCCCTGTAATCGAGGACGGCGTCGACTGCCCCGTCAAGGTGCGTTCCGGCCTGCATGTCGGCGCGCGGGACAGTGTGCCACTGGTTATCGACACTGAGGCTCTGTCGATCCGCTCTCAGGGTGTGCGTCAGCGGGGCGAGCGGCGCGACGTCGACGACGCGCTGGCCGATTACGTCGAGGGTCAATGGGAGACGTGGGGCGAGCTCTCCAACGGCGGGATCAAGGTGTCCTGCCCGTGGGATGAGAACCACTCAGGAGGTGTGAAGGGAGATTCGTCGTCGACGTACTTTCCGGCCGGGACGAACGGTTACAGCGAGGGGGCGTACGTCTGTTTCCACGATGGCTGTAGGGAACGCGGTCGCGGGGAGTTCGCTACAGCGATCGGCTATCTGGACTCCCTATTCTCTGATCTTGCTGAAAGGCCAGGAACGCCCACCGCGACCAAGCTTGGCGCAATTACGGCCGCCGCCCTGATGGGACAGGTGTTCGAACCCGTAAGTTGGGTAGTCGATGGGATCATCCCGGCGGGACTAACGATCCTCGCTGGCAAGCCCAAGCTCGGCAAGTCATGGCTCATGCTCGACGTCTCGTTAGCGACAGCAAGTGGCGGGGATGTGCTGAACCGCCGATGTGACGCTGGCGACGTCCTATACTGCGCCCTTGAGGACAATCACCGCCGCCTCAAAGAGCGAATGTCTCGCCTGTGCCGGTCCAAGAAGTGGCCGGAGCGCCTGACCTTCTGGACCGAGATGTCGCGCATCGAAGAAGGTGGATTGGAGCAATTGCGGGGCTGGATCGCAGGCGTGGAACGCCCGCGCCTTATCGTGATCGACGTGTTCGCGAAGGTTCGGCGAGCGATGGGCGCCAAAGAAGGTGTTTATGACTCAGACTATCGTGCGGTTTCGCCGCTAAAGCAGCTGGCCGACGAATTCGGGGTCGCTGTGGTGGTGGTCCACCACTTGCGAAAGATGGCCGCCGATGATGATCCTCTGGACGCGGTCAGCGGATCGACCGGCCTGACAGGCGCCGCCGATACGATCCTGGCGCTCAACCGACGCTCACAGGGCGTCACTCTCTATGGCCGGGGGCGGGATGTTGAGGAGATCGACGTCGCCGTTGAGTTCGACAGGAACGCCTGTCGCTGGATGGTATTGGGCGACACTCGCGAGGTGTACCTATCGGCTGAGCGGAGCGCGATCATCGAAGCACTTAGGGGCGCAGCCGAACCCTTGGGGCCGCGTGACATTTCCGATGTTACCGGCCACCCGTACGCGAACACGCGCCGCCTACTGCATTTAATGATCAAAGATGGCTCAATCCAGAGACCTAAACACGGGAAGTACGCACTTCCGTGACTTCAAAACCCCGAACATCGGTAACAAGCGAACATTGCAAGTCTCTACGTTTTCAAAATGTTCACTTGTTACCGATGTTCGGGGGTTTGGCCCGCCGACGATTGCTGATTTTGACTGCGGTCTGATCTCCGTTATCCTGCGCTTATGTCCAGAACCGAATGGAAATTCCCCGTTGCTGACCGACCTCAAATCGTCGCGGCGATCAGCGCACGGCTGGCGACGGGGGAGCCAATGGCGGAAATCTGCCGCTCGCCTGACATGCCCTGCGTCGACACGGTGTGGCGTTGGACGCAGGAGCACGACGAGATTGCCCGAAGCATCGCGCGCGCGAGGCTGATCGGCGAGGACGCCATCGCAATCGAGGCGCTGCGGATCGCGGACGGGGCAATCCCCGACGCGGCGGGAAAGCACGACCCGGTGCGGGACAAACTGCGCGTCGACACGCGGCTCAAGCTTCTTGCGAAGTGGAACCCCGGAAAGTGGGGCGACCGGGTGCAGTTGCGCCATGCTGACGCCGAGGGCGAGACCCTGGACACGGCACCGCTGGTGCGGGAGTTGTTGGAGTCGATGGGATCCAGATCAACGTGACCATCGACGCCGCGCGCGATCAGTCAACGCCCCCGGAGAAATAGAACGTGAACACTCTAAACGACCCCGCCGCGTGGCTATTTGTAGGAGCGATCGTCTACATTTTCGTATCTATTGGTTGGATGTCACGGACGGACAAATTGCTATCCGAAATCCGGGACGAACTACGAAAAATACGAGAACAAGGACAGAGATGAAGCGGCGAGGTTGCAATTAAAGTTGAAATGAATCCAGCAATCATTCGCGCCATCTGACCTCGCGAGGTAAATATTTCTGCGACTGTCACCTTAGTAAAAACACTTGGCGACAACGCGATTCGCTTTGTCTTTACGGGAGGTCAGGACCTCGTTCTTGGCTCGGTAATTCTTACCTTCCCCACTTCGGTCCCGGGATAGTCACGGGGGTTCGTCAGACCGTATTTCACGTATAGCTTTGTCGCCGCTATCTGGCTCTGGATATCCGATGAAGATCAGGTTGATGACAATGGTCACGGCGCTGGTGACGGGGCTCGCGATGACCAGCCCCGCAGCGTCGCAGCCTAGTGGGACCGTCTCTGCAAAGTCCCAGACTGATCAAGCATTGGCAGCTACGCTGAGCGGCGACTTCGCGACGGCCTATCGCCACTGGCGGCCTTTGGCTGAGCAGGGGGTGGCCCTCGCGCAGTCGATCCTAGGTTCAATGTACGACACTGGTCAGGGCGTCGCGCAGGACTACGCTGCCGCTGCAAGCTGGTACCGCAAGGCCGCTGAGCAGGGAGATGCTGGCGCGCAAAATAACCTCGCTGCGATGTACCAGTTCGGTCGGGGCGTCGAGCGCGACTATCCCGCCGCTGCCAGCTGGACTCGCAAGGCGGCTGAACAGGGCCTCGCCAAAGCGCAGTACAATCTTGGAGTGATGTACGCCAATGGTCACGGCGTGGTGCAGGACGATGCTGCTGCTGTCAGCTGGTACCGCAGGGCTGCCGACCAGGGTCTAGCTGAGGCGCAGTACAACCTCGGTGTTAGGTACGGCACTGGCCAAGGAGTGGTGCAGGACTACCCCGCCGCTGTCAGCTGGACCCGCAAGGCGGCTGAACAGGGCATCGCCAACGCGCAGTACAACCTTGGTGTAATTTACGATACCGGTAGGGGCGTCGCGCAGGACTATGCTGCTGCTGTCAGCTGGTACCGCAGGGCCGCCGAGCAGGGCGTAGCCGACGCGCAGTACAACCTTGGTGTGAGGTACGGCGCTGGCCGAGGAGTGGTGCAGGACTCTGTGCAAGCACATCTGTGGTTGAACCTAGCTGCGCTCGCGACTCCTGACCCTGACTTGCGGACCAAGGCCGTCAAAAGTCGTGAATATATGGAGTTCCGGATGAGCCGCGCCCAGATCGCCGAAGCGCAACGCCTTGCTAAAGAATGGAAGCCAAACTGAGGAACCATCGGCCAGACACGCCCCAAAGGCCCACGGAGCCAATGATCTAGGGCCGGTTAGCCGGTGATCTGCAGCCTATAGGTTCCCGTGAGTTCCCTCCCGACGGTATCTATATGGTATCGCGACACCGAACCGCCCCAGTCGCCAAGCGACCACCCTTCTCCCTCAAAGCATTGTTTCTATTGAAGGAAAAGGATGGTGGACGTGCACAGGATCGAACTGTGGACCCCCTCGATGTCAACGTGGGGGTTATCACCGATCTCCCTGTATCATGCTCTTTCGGCCGGTTTTTCCAAATTCCACAATTACGCTGTCTTTTCAACTCACTGAGTTCTCGGCGTGTTTTTCAGTTTCTCGACGTCCCCTCGCCTGTGGTATCTAAGTGGTATCGGGAAACTTGATCCCGATACCACAATATCGGACGGGCAAGGATGGACAGTCGCAGGGCGCGCATCACCAAGCGGACAGTCGATGCTCTTGTAAGCCCCTCCAAGGAGGCCGGAGAGGCGCGGGTTTGGGATACCGATCTCAAGGGCTTCTTTCTGCGAGTCTATCCGTCGGGGCGACGGGTGTACGCGCTGAAGTATCGCCTTGGCCCGTCGCAGCGGATCTTCACCATCGGGGTCCACGGCTCACCCTACACTCCGGAGGGGGCGCGGGACGCCGCTGAGGCCGCACTGCGTCGCGTGGCGGTGGGTGAGGACCCAGCAAGCGAAAAGCAGGAGGCGCGGACCGCCCTCACCGTTTCGGCGCTGATCGACCGCTACATCGCGGATGGCCCGGCAACTAAGCCCGGTAAGCGCGACAGCACTTGGGCCAACGACGGATCGAACCTAAAGCGCCATATCCGCCCGCTCCTGGGGCGCAAGGTCGCCAACACCGTGACCAAGGCCGAAGCTGCCAAGGCGATCCGCGACATCACCGTCGGCAAGACCGCCGCCGACGAAAAGAGCGAGAAAAAGCGCGGTCGGGCCATCGTGAAGGGCGGCGCCGGGGTGGCGCGGCGGACGCTCACCACAACGGCGGCCATGTTTGCGTGGGGCGTCGAGCATGGCCTTGTGAAGACTAACCCGTTCGCCAGTGTGAAGCTGTCCGCTGCGCCAGTGCGCGAGCGGTTTCTCGGCCGGGAAGAGGCAGGCCGGTTGCTGGAGGCCCTCAATGCTGTCGAGGCTGAGAAGGTGGTCAGTTCGGCCTTCTGCGACGCCATCCGCTTGCTGCTACTGACCGGAGCCCGGAAGACCGAAATTCTCGGCCTACGGTGGTCAGAGGTCAGCACCGAGCGGAAGGTGCTGCTGCTGCCGCCCGAGCGCACCAAGGCCGGTGGGCAGAACGGCGAGCGGCGGATCACGCTGTCGCCGCCCGCGCTGGAAATCCTGGCCAAGCGCCGCCCAAAGGACGCCAAGCCGGAGACGTTTGTATTCCCCGCCATCCGTGGCGACGGTCACATCATCGGCGTCCGCCGCGCGTTCGCGAAGGCATGCGTTCGCGCAGAACTGAATGGCGTTCGTATCCATGACCTGCGTCACAGTTTCGCGAGCTTCGCGATTGCCGATGGCGCCAGCCTGTTTCTGGTCGGCAAGTTGCTGGGCCACGCCAACGCGCGGACGGCTGAACGATACGCCCACCTCAGCGGCGACCCGTTACAGGATGCGGCGGCGGGCATTGGCCGGACGCTCATGCCGGGGAAAGCGACGGATGAGGACGAGCCGGCAGGGGAGGGCATTCCGTGAAGGGGCTAGGCGACCGCGAAAGCGGCGAGCAGGAGGCTCGCCGAGACCTCCTTGAGAAGGTCAAAGCTGGAGAACTCTCTCCTGTTTGCGCTGATGAACGGGCCCGCCAACGCTCCCTTGGTAGTCTTAGCAACATCATCCCGCCCGAAGAACAATGGCCGACGGGCAGGTCTCACTGGTCGCTGACAATGGTCCTCGCGTGGATCGCGTGGCGGTCTTACAGCGAGGTGCGCGAGTGGGACGGGGGATACCTCGCGCAATGCCGACGGTGGGCGCCAAGGCCCCCTAACCCGCCATCTTCGTCTGGACATGGATTGTGTCGGAGGCGCCCCCCGAATTTTCAGCAGTTTGGAAAGTGGGGTCAGAGACGGTTTGGGCCGTGGCAGGCTGGTAGTGATGGAAGGCCGTTAGGTGGGTTGGCTCGGGAGCCCGAGTGCGCACTTGGAGACCTACGGGCGGCCTCGGTAGCTGGAGAAGTGGTGGCGGTCGGCATACCCAAAGAGGGAGGGCGTCGCGTCCAGATTCCGGCGCATGAATGGCTGGATCTGGAGGTCAGCGTGGATGCGGCGGGTTTGGAAGTCTTCAGTTTAGGACAAGAGCCGAGCGTCGCGATCTACACAGATGTCCTGTGGCCACGCCCGGCTATTGTGGCCCGATGGCCCGGGCACCCATTTTCCGACTTGGACGAGCGAGGAGACATTCGAAGTAGCCCGGTGGGAGCCGCCGATTTCGACGCATTGTACGAATGGACCGACGCGTCCGTCATGGCCTCGCAACCACCAGCCATCGCTGCAAAGCGTCGAGCGCACACGCCCGCTGACCAGGATGCTCTATACGCAGAAAATCAAGCTCGCCTCGACAGTGGACGTAGGGTTCTCACGGTTGAGGAAACACGGCTGTGGGCGAAGAGGCGGGGCATCTCAAGGCAGGGCAGCCGCCAATTGCGGTGTGGATTACCAGAACATCTGAAACTCAAACGAGGAGCTCCTGACCGGCCCAAAGAGTAGTAGGCGGCTAACCAATTCCGCCTATTTCGGCGCATCTTGCCAGCCTATTTGTCCGGGAAACACGGTGTCACCAAGAGCTGCGGAGCGACCGCAGCATCAGCTTGGAGCCACGCCGATGTTCACATCCCTTCTCACTACCGGAGAGGTCGCAGACCTCCTTAAAGTCGCAGAAATCACGCTGCGCAAATGGCGCCTCAGCGGGATCGGGCCTCAATTCGTGAAGGCCGGGGCCAACGTCAGGTATCGCGCCGATGACGTGGCGGCCTGGATTACCTCCCGCACAGTTCAATCGACCAGCGCGCCCTGCCCCCTCAGCCTTCGCAACGGAGGCTGACCACCATGGGAAAATTTGAAAAACCCGCCGCGCTCCAACGCGACGGGCTTTCCGAAGGTGTTCGAATGGGGTCCGAACAGTCGAAAAATACCCGAGTTGATGCGGCTGGTGCAAGGACTCTGGTGTCAGCCAAGGCTGTCGCCGCGCGCCTTTCAGTATCGCGACCCTACATCTACGATCTTATCCGCAAGCATGACTTTCCACCGGCGTTGATGATCGGGGGTAAGCTTGCCTGGCGTCTGGACGAGGTCGACGCGTGGATCGAAGCCCGCGCGGAGGCTCGCTCCAATGGTTGACCTTCTCACAATCCTCCGCTCGCGCGGACCCCGCCTAACGAAACTGTTCAAGGCTGACGGGACGATCGAGCCGTACGGCCACGCGAGGAACTTCAGCGTCGAGCAAGTCACAGTATCGTCGATCCACGACCTCGCGAATGTTCTCGCGGAGCTGGAGAAACAGACAGACGCCGCCGTAATTCGAGCGGCACCAAAGCCTGACTCCCCGCGCCCGATCCGTCGTTTGCTGGAACATTTCGACGACAAGGCCCTGCACACGATCCTGATCGAGATCGACAACTACCGACCGCTGCTGAGCGATCCGCTCGACGGTGAAGACGCGGCGCTGGAGTACATCGCCGAGTGTCTCCCCCCACCATTCCACGACGTTTCGTTCTGGTGGCAGCTATCCGCCAGCGCAGGCGCTCCTGGGAAGGAGGGGCTGCTCAAACTGCACCTGTGGATGTGGTTAGAGACACCGTACGACAGCGCCACACTGAGAGCTTGGGCGGCTGCGGATTGCCTGGAACTCGACAGCGCCGTTCTCCAGCCGACGCAGATTCACTACACGGCTGCTCCCGCGTTCGAGGACGGCGTCGAGTGCCCTGTGCGCCGGCGATCCAGCCTGCATGTCGGCGCGCGGGACAGCGTGCCGCTGGTCATCGACACCGAGGCCTTGACGATTCGGTCGCAGGGCGTGCGGCAGCGTGGTGAGCGGCGAGACGTCGACGACGCGCTGGCCGACTACGTCGAGGCGCACTGGGAGACGTGGGGAGAGCTCTCGAACGGCGGTTTGAAAGTGACTTGCCCTTGGCACGATAACCACTCTAGCGGTGCGAAGGGTGGGACTGCCACCGTCTACTTCCCCGCCGGAACCAACGGCTATGCAACGGGGGCTTTCGTCTGCAAACACGAAGGATGTCGCGACCGCCATCGTCCCGAGTTCGCGAGCGCCATCGGATTTAATGAGACCGTGTTCGCTGACCTGGCGTTGTCGCCGCCCCTGACGCCAACAGATCCACTGACGAACAGCCGCGTCATGATGGAAAAGGTCTACAACCAGCGCGGGGAGCGGACTCTGCTTCGGTACCAGGGCGACTGGTTCCAGCATTGCGGCACGCACTACACTGGCAGGACAGACGAGCAGATCAGGGGGGATGTCTGGGCCTTCCTCGGCGATAGCAGGCGGGTGATAGGGAACGCGCTTGTCCCCTTCCAGCCCGTCGCCAGCCAAGTCTCCGGTGTGTTTGACGCATTGCGTTCCACCGCTGGGGTAACAGCGGGCCAGCCGCCTTGCTGGCTCCCTGGTCAAAACGGATCCGAACCTGGCGAGTTTCTGGCGCTAGAGGACGGTCTACTAGACCTCGAAACTCGGGAGTTGCGCGCCCACACGCCCGGCTTCTTCACGCTCAACGCCCTACCGTACGAATGGGGCGGCGGAGACGGCGCGCCCACGGCTTGGTTGAAATTCCTCAACGAGGTCTTCAGTGGTGATGTTGCGCAAATTGAGTGCCTGCAAGAAATCGCGGGCTACCTTCTGACGGCTGACACCTCACAGCAGAAAATGTTCCTCCTGCTTGGCCCCAAGCGTTCAGGCAAAGGGACCATCGGTCGAGTCCTGACGGCACTTCTGGGGAAGGAGAACATCGCCG
The DNA here is from genome assembly GCA_964569855.1 of uncultured Rhodoferax sp. Lineage (GTDB taxonomy): Bacteria > Pseudomonadota > Gammaproteobacteria > Burkholderiales > Burkholderiaceae_C > Allorhodoferax. The sequence continues at coordinate 5,194 of CAZMXB010000125.1, read as the reverse complement.
CCCCGACACTTACCTCTCTAACCAGCAACTTCGGGCTCCAACCGCTGCTCGGCAAGCTCGCCGCCGTGATTTCCGACGTTCGGATTTCCAGACAGATGAACGTGCAAGCCGCCATTGAGCGGCTGCTCATGATTTCCGGGGAGGACACCGTAACGGTAGATCGGAAAAATCAGGTGGCCTGGACCGGCCGCCTGCCCGTCCGCTTTATAATGATGTCCAATGAGCTACCCTCTCTACCGGACGCCTCGGGTGCGCTCACGGGACGATTCATCGTTCTAGAGACAAAGCAGAGCTTCTACGCGCAGGAAGACCCTGGCCTCGGCGACCGCCTCATCGGCGAGGCACCCCATGTCCTGCGTTGGGCACTGGACGGACGAGACCGTCTGAGGGGGCGCGGACGTTTCATGCAGCCGCCGGGCGCGCGCGGACAGCTTGACGACCTGACGGCGTTGAACAGCCCAATGGAGACGTTTGTGGGGGAGTGCTGCGTGTTGCAGTCTGGCGCGGAAGAGAGCGTGTCGGACCTGCATTCCGCTTGGTCGACCTGGTGCGATCATCAAGGGCGCAGTGGTAGCGGCCTAGATCACTTCAGTCACAATCTGACCGCCGCCTATCCGCAGCTTCAACGCTACCGTCCCCGAAACACCAACGGCACTCAGCGCTCTGCCTTGAAGGGTATCTCGCTTCGGCCGGAGCTACGCCGGTTTGGGTCGGTAGATGATCTGGTTTGATCTGTCTGAGTAGGCTGAGTGGGCTGAGTGGGCTTGGAATATGCTTCAGAAGCAAAAATCTACATGAAGACTTGTAAATTCGATGATGCCGGTTTCATAGCAGCGAGTAGCAACATCCCGAGCAGGGATTGGGAAATTTGGCCGCTCAGTCATCTCAAACACATCTCCGTGGATTTTTCCTGAGTGCCCATTTTTATTGAAACCGTCGGACTTTGACGGCGGTCTGATCTCAGTTATCCTGTGCTTATGTCCAGAACCGAATGGAAATTCCCCGTTGCCGACCGACCTCAAATCGTCGCGGCGATCAGCGCACGGCTGGCGACGGGGGAGCCAATGGCGGAAATCTGCCGCTCGCCTGACATGCCCTGCGTCGACACGGTGTGGCGTTGGACGCAGGAGCACGACGAGATTGCCCGAAGCATCGCGCGCGCGAGGCTGATCGGCGAGGACGCCATCGCAATCGAGGCGCTGCGGATCGCGGACGGGGCAATCCCCGACGCGGCGGGAAAGCACGACCCGGTGCGGGACAAACTGCGCGTCGACACGCGGCTCAAGCTTCTTGCGAAGTGGAACCCCGGAAAGTGGGGCGACCGGGTGCAGTTGCGCCATGCTGACGCCGAGGGCGAGACCCTGGACACGGCACCGCTGGTGCGGGAGTTGTTGGAGTCGATGGGATCCAGATCAACGTGACCATCGACGCCGCGCGCGATCAGTCAACGCCCCCGGAGAAATAGAACGTGAACACTCTAAACGACCCCGCCGCGTGGCTATTTGTAGGAGCGATCGTCTACATTTTCGTATCTATTGGTTGGATGTCACGGACGGACAAATTGCTATCCGAAATCCGGGACGAACTACGAAAAATACGAGAACAAGGACAGAGATGAAGCGGCGAGGTTGCAATTAAAGTTGAAATGAATCCAGCAATCATTCGCGCCATCTGACCTCGCGAGGTAAATATTTCTGCGACTGTCACCTTAGTAAAAACACTTGGCGACAACGCGATTCGCTTTGTCTTTACGGGAGGTCAGGACCTCGTTCTTGGCTCGGTAATTCTTACCTTCCCCACTTCGGTCCCGGGATAGTCACGGGGGTTCGTCAGACCGTATTTCACGTATAGCTTTGTCGCCGCTATCTGGCTCTGGATATCCGATGAAGATCAGGTTGATGACAATGGTCACGGCGCTGGTGACGGGGCTCGCGATGACCAGCCCCGCAGCGTCGCAGCCTAGTGGGACCGTCTCTGCAAAGTCCCAGACTGATCAAGCATTGGCAGCTACGCTGAGCGGCGACTTCGCGACGGCCTATCGCCACTGGCGGCCTTTGGCTGAGCAGGGGGTGGCCCTCGCGCAGTCGATCCTAGGTTCAATGTACGACACTGGTCAGGGCGTCGCGCAGGACTACGCTGCCGCTGCAAGCTGGTACCGCAAGGCCGCTGAGCAGGGAGATGCTGGCGCGCAAAATAACCTCGCTGCGATGTACCAGTTCGGTCGGGGCGTCGAGCGCGACTATCCCGCCGCTGCCAGCTGGACTCGCAAGGCGGCTGAACAGGGCCTCGCCAAAGCGCAGTACAATCTTGGAGTGATGTACGCCAATGGTCACGGCGTGGTGCAGGACGATGCTGCTGCTGTCAGCTGGTACCGCAGGGCTGCCGACCAGGGTCTAGCTGAGGCGCAGTACAACCTCGGTGTTAGGTACGGCACTGGCCAAGGAGTGGTGCAGGACTACCCCGCCGCTGTCAGCTGGACCCGCAAGGCGGCTGAACAGGGCATCGCCAACGCGCAGTACAACCTTGGTGTAATTTACGATACCGGTAGGGGCGTCGCGCAGGACTATGCTGCTGCTGTCAGCTGGTACCGCAGGGCCGCCGAGCAGGGCGTAGCCGACGCGCAGTACAACCTTGGTGTGAGGTACGGCGCTGGCCGAGGAGTGGTGCAGGACTCTGTGCAAGCACATCTGTGGTTGAACCTAGCTGCGCTCGCGACTCCTGACCCTGACTTGCGGACCAAGGCCGTCAAAAGTCGTGAATATATGGAGTTCCGGATGAGCCGCGCCCAGATCGCCGAAGCGCAACGCCTTGCTAAAGAATGGAAGCCAAACTGAGGAACCATCGGCCAGACACGCCCCAAAGGCCCACGGAGCCAATGATCTAGGGCCGGTTAGCCGGTGATCTGCAGCCTATAGGTTCCCGTGAGTTCCCTCCCGACGGTATCTATATGGTATCGCGACACCGAACCGCCCCAGTCGCCAAGCGACCACCCTTCTCCCTCAAAGCATTGTTTCTATTGAAGGAAAAGGATGGTGGACGTGCACAGGATCGAACTGTGGACCCCCTCGATGTCAACGTGGGGGTTATCACCGATCTCCCTGTATCATGCTCTTTCGGCCGGTTTTTCCAAATTCCACAATTACGCTGTCTTTTCAACTCACTGAGTTCTCGGCGTGTTTTTCAGTTTCTCGACGTCCCCTCGCCTGTGGTATCTAAGTGGTATCGGGAAACTTGATCCCGATACCACAATATCGGACGGGCAAGGATGGACAGTCGCAGGGCGCGCATCACCAAGCGGACAGTCGATGCTCTTGTAAGCCCCTCCAAGGAGGCCGGAGAGGCGCGGGTTTGGGATACCGATCTCAAGGGCTTCTTTCTGCGAGTCTATCCGTCGGGGCGACGGGTGTACGCGCTGAAGTATCGCCTTGGCCCGTCGCAGCGGATCTTCACCATCGGGGTCCACGGCTCACCCTACACTCCGGAGGGGGCGCGGGACGCCGCTGAGGCCGCACTGCGTCGCGTGGCGGTGGGTGAGGACCCAGCAAGCGAAAAGCAGGAGGCGCGGACCGCCCTCACCGTTTCGGCGCTGATCGACCGCTACATCGCGGATGGCCCGGCAACTAAGCCCGGTAAGCGCGACAGCACTTGGGCCAACGACGGATCGAACCTAAAGCGCCATATCCGCCCGCTCCTGGGGCGCAAGGTCGCCAACACCGTGACCAAGGCCGAAGCTGCCAAGGCGATCCGCGACATCACCGTCGGCAAGACCGCCGCCGACGAAAAGAGCGAGAAAAAGCGCGGTCGGGCCATCGTGAAGGGCGGCGCCGGGGTGGCGCGGCGGACGCTCACCACAACGGCGGCCATGTTTGCGTGGGGCGTCGAGCATGGCCTTGTGAAGACTAACCCGTTCGCCAGTGTGAAGCTGTCCGCTGCGCCAGTGCGCGAGCGGTTTCTCGGCCGGGAAGAGGCAGGCCGGTTGCTGGAGGCCCTCAATGCTGTCGAGGCTGAGAAGGTGGTCAGTTCGGCCTTCTGCGACGCCATCCGCTTGCTGCTACTGACCGGAGCCCGGAAGACCGAAATTCTCGGCCTACGGTGGTCAGAGGTCAGCACCGAGCGGAAGGTGCTGCTGCTGCCGCCCGAGCGCACCAAGGCCGGTGGGCAGAACGGCGAGCGGCGGATCACGCTGTCGCCGCCCGCGCTGGAAATCCTGGCCAAGCGCCGCCCAAAGGACGCCAAGCCGGAGACGTTTGTATTCCCCGCCATCCGTGGCGACGGTCACATCATCGGCGTCCGCCGCGCGTTCGCGAAGGCATGCGTTCGCGCAGAACTGAATGGCGTTCGTATCCATGACCTGCGTCACAGTTTCGCGAGCTTCGCGATTGCCGATGGCGCCAGCCTGTTTCTGGTCGGCAAGTTGCTGGGCCACGCCAACGCGCGGACGGCTGAACGATACGCCCACCTCAGCGGCGACCCGTTACAGGACGCGGCGGCGGGCATTGGCCGGACGCTCATGCCTAGCAAGGAGTCTGACGGGGCAGATGAACCGGAGGGGGTTGATGGCTCACAGGATGATCCAAGCTTGATTGGCCCCCATCCGCCATGAGGGCGCCCCCCTACCCCCTGAATACCTAGCGAAGGAAACGTCGCGCATGGCCACACCCAAAGTTTTTGCAATTCTGTCGTTTTGCGAAGCCATGATCCATGGATGACCGCGACGAATTCTCAGCACGCCCTAAAGAACTATCGGAGCGGAGCCTTGATGCGATTGCTCTGCTGCGCGGCGAACTCGACTCAGCTTTTGGCGCGGGCCGCGCGCTCACACGAGACACCGCGCTGCAGCTCCTGCAGATATTTTCAGACACTCTCGGACCGAGCCTCCGCATCGCCGAGGGCGAGACTGATTCCGGAGATGTGGTCGTCACCGACCACCCCGGCATCCTACTGCTAGATGAATTGCGGGATGCGATCGATGATCTCAAAAACGCGAAGTCCCATCCCGCGCTAGAGCCAGCCAGCTACGGCGCCAATGCGTCGAAATCCTCGAAGCTGGCGAAGTCAGACAGAGCCTTGCTCGAATTGGTCGAAGTCACAAAATGGGACAAACAGTTCAAGACTCGCAAGGAAGCAGAGGCGGAGGTGGCGGCGAGACTGAAGAAGACCGGAACCAAACGAAAAGATGATGAGATCACTCCGA
>CAZMXB010000124.1:0-13806 GCA_964569855.1 uncultured Rhodoferax sp. | reverse complement strand
CACAATATGCCGATGCGGTGTTCTGGAGCAACGCCACGCAACCTGGGCAAGGGGACTGATATTTCCCCGGTCCCCAGAGGGGGAATCCGCTCGTTTTACCTTTTAGAGGGGATGGGCGTATTTAGCCGAGAAGTATCCTACTGCACATGACCCGAACTAGCCATTTACCACCGGATGCCCTGCGTGAAGCCACCCTGCGCACGCTGGACCACTACAACCACAATGCCGAGGACTTCTTTGCCGGCACACGCGACCACGATGTGCAGCAGAACATGGACGCATTGTTGCAATTCATCGAAGGTGCTGCGCCGTTCAATATTCTCGACTTTGGCTGCGGCCCCGGGCGCGACCTCAAGGCGTTCAGTGAGCGTGGGCATTTGGCGGTGGGTTTGGAAGGTGCGACTCGTTTTGTCGAGATGGCACGAAGCTACAGCGGCTGCACGGTGTTGCATCAGGACTTTATGGCACTTGAGTTGCCCCGCGATCACTTTGACGGTGTGTTCGCCAATGCGTCACTGTTTCATGTACCCAGGCAGGCGCTGCCCAGGGTGTTGGCGCAGTTGCATTCCACTCTCAAACCAGGCGGCGTGCTGTTTAGTTCCAACCCCCGAGGAAATAACGACGAAGGCTTCAATGGAGATCGCTATGGCGCGTACCACGACATCAGCGCGTGGCGCAAATATTTGTCGGCTGCAAGATTTTCCGAGTTGCTGCACTATTACCGTCCGGCCGGTTTGCCCATCGAGCAGCAGCCTTGGCTGGCCAGTGTGTGGCGCAAGGTAACTTGAACAAGTCCATGCAGATTCAATTCGAGATGCGTGGTATGTCACAAAGCAGAAGGACCGTGCACACTCCGATGTGTCCTAACAAGCGCTTGCCAGAAACTTGACGTTGCTGGGTTTCATCAAATTAGGTTGCCGTACAGCTGTCAGTCGTGACGGTGAGCAACGTGCCCATGGTGGGTGCTCGCGATTGAGCACAGCAATCGTTCGATTTCTCACCAGAATTCAGAAAGCCGAGATCGGTATCCGCAAAAACGTCTTGCCGGCTGTGCGGCTCCAGTGGGGCGCAAGCGGAAGGTCGCTGCGACGCCTGGAATTCAACCGTTTTCCCCACAGCGGTCGTAGCTTGTGGCGGTCCAATTTCATGATTTGCCCATCGCAAAAACTCCAAAGCAGGCGTTCGCGGGCGACAATCCGTTTTTCAACGTGGCGGTCAGCATCGCAGCGGTTGCAGTCGTTGGGGTTGGCAGTGAATCGCCGACACACTGCAGACCGTTTCTACGCTCCAAGGCAGTCGTAGAAAATACAGTTCTAACGCCCGGGCAAACTGACTCTGACGCTGGTGGTATGTTCGGGGTTAGGTGAGCTAGAAGCCACGTTAGGCTCATGTTTCAGTGGCCACACAACTGTTCCTCACACGGAATCCCGTCTCCGTCGCCATCCATTTTTACGCCGGGACAGTTAGACAAGAAGTATTTTGCCTCTGCGCATGACGCCATTTGAGAGCAGTGTTTTCGGCTGTCGCACTTGAAGGACGAGGGTGGCGAAGCAGGAATCTTCGCTGCAACTTTTCCTAACGGCTGAGGAGGCTCAACGGGGCGAGCTTGTACCTTTGAATTCGGGTGGCGCTCCTTTTCTTCTACCAAGTGTTTTTTTCGGTCGGCATTGAGTACTTCAACCGTAGGAGGTTGACTGGCTTGGCTCGACTGGCATGGGACCTGCTGGTAATGGACTGACCCGTTTACGTTGCACTTAAAAACCTGAGCTGCAGCACAAGGAGATGCAATCAGGAAGTGGGTTAGAGCCAGCGTTAAGGAAAATGATCTGATCATTAGTCGAGCGGACTATTCGCTGAAGTCCATCAGTTGCGAAAAGCCTACCGAACGCGTCCAAGATAGAGCCATTGAGAACTATAGCCCATTGGAGCACAACCCCGCACGACTGAAATCGCGACGTACCGGACCGACGAGTCGGCCACCACCCCAGAACGACCGGAATCAGGCCCATTCTTGACGATGGCAGCTGTGTCAAAGGTTTTGCCTGCTCTGCACCGGCAACAGACGCATAGCGGCTCCTCACGGCGACCCATTGACAGGGAACGGAATTGCCAAAGCCGACTTTCGTTTTCGCCGGAAACTGCCGGTCGTTTGCAGGGTCAAAAACTCGGAAGCGGTCGATCACCAGCGAATGCCAACTTGTTCAAATAGCTGGCGGCAGCGGGGCGCAAGAGGTCGGTCGCTGCGACACAATAAATAGAGCTCATTTCTCGCAAGCGGTCACTCACAACGGGGGGTTCCATTTATACAGTCTAGGAACCGGCAAGCGGACACAATGGCGGCAAGTTAACGTTGGTCACTCCATTGCGCCTCCGATCAAAGGGAGGAATATGCATTGCCACCCAATTTGCCGGTATCTCTTGAGACTCGGACTTTGACAGCTGACTTCTGGAAAATCATGCTCAAGTACCATAGAGATTATCAGCTTTCGGTCGATTTCCGGGCGTTGTCACCTCATTGTCCACACTGTGAAATTTTCGACTGCGAGTAAATTGATGTTTATTGTTTCGTTGATGACACTGAAACTTTTGCGGAAGTCTAGAACCAAGTTAACACTGCTTCTGGCTATCCTCTTTTTCTTCACCCTAAGCGCACATGCAGAGCTGAAGAAACTATGCGATAGCCAACTGCAGGAAGTACGTGTCGAGCCGATTCAGATTGGGTCAGTGGCCGTGTTTGGAGAGTTGCATGGAACCCAGGAGTCACCAAACTTTATACGACAAGTTATTTGCTCTGAATTGAGTCGAGGGCGCCGCGTTGTTGTGGGACTGGAAGCAAATCTCAGTTTGGCAGCCGACCTTCCCGGCGCTGACTCAAATTCGATTTCGTTTTCTTATGAACGATTTGCAGGCAATGCCTTTTGGAATCGGGCTCCTCAGAGTCAAGATGGTCGCTCAAGCGAGTCCATGTGGTCGCTCTGGATCGATTTGATTGCGCGCCAGTTGGATGTCGGCGACGTGTTTGTGGTCCCTATTCAGACTAAGAACACCAACCCTTCCATTGGAACATTTGTTGGGTTGATGTTTCAACAACCCGATACCACCGGTGTAATCCTTGTAGGCAACTACCACGCCAGAAAAGGAGCCACCAACGACCTACTCCAGGGGCTCGCCACATTCTCTGAACAGGCTGGCAGAGTACTGCTTGTGCGGAACTACCTGATGTTGTATTCCACAGGCGCAGCCTGGAATTGCAGCACCGAATGCGATACACACAGAACCTCGATGCCTATAGCTATGAGCCTTAGAAAGGGCGCCTATCTCATGTTCGATGCAAATATCCCTGGCATGTCTTCTTATCTGATGGGATCCGTTCCGCTACTAAGAGAATACCTTGGGCTCTATTGGTTAGATACCGTGACTCCATCCCCTCCACGCAATCGCCGTTGAGTCTTATGACTTCCGGCGTGTCGTGTCACGCGTCTATAGCGGAGAGCACGGGGCGTTCAATTTGCCGAAAAAGCCCTTTGGACTTTCAAGGGAACTGAAATCGGCGAGCCATCCCCTGTATGCCTGATATTGGTGGCAAGAACTCTACATATTGACATTAAAGGCTCTGTTGAATTTCAAGTGGGTTGCCCAGCATGAGGGTTGATGGCGCCGAAGTCGAGGTTTTCAGCGATGAGGAAGATCACGGTTTTGATCGTGTCGATGCGAACACCCGCTTTCGGGAAAACCGAGGGTCGGCTATCGATGGTCCGTTGGATTTCTGCAGCCCAGCGTGTACAGCCGCTATACGTTTGTTCTTGAAGATGGCCGCGGTGTAAAACGTTTTGCAACCTCTACACCTCCAGTAGGCCAAATGCTGTCATTCGCAGCGATTTCAAGCAGTCGCGCCCACGCTAAACACTGACTGCCGAGCAATTCGATTTGACGACAAAAATTCAGGCTCCATAAATTGTTATTTGACTTTGTTTATTTATTGTTTTACATTAATTAAATAGTCCAATAAGTTAAGGAATGACCATGACACCCGTAAACTTTGCTCACAATGTGCCTGCTTCCGGCCATCTGCATCGCGTCGCTCGATTGGCTCAAGGAGCGACGCTACTCGCGATGGTGTTGATAGTCTTTCATCTTTTCACGGCGTTGTTTATGACACTTGTAGTGTGGGATTTGCCCTTGGTGTCGCAATTTCATCTCCTACACGCCCTTATCGGCGACAGTTTTGGCCGCACTGCATCGGAAACGGCTGAACTTGGAGTTCACCGCATACAACTCGGCGCAGCACTAGTGGTTGTGCCGTATGTGCTGCTTGAGTTGGCGATCTTCCCACTCTGGAAATTCTTCGGTGACTGTGCAGCGAACAACGCATTTACCGGCAAGGCACAACAGGATCTCAGAACGTCAGCGACATTTTTTATCATCTTTTCACTCATCAAGCCGTTTCAAACAACTGTGCTGTGGCTGATTGAGTCGTGGGGAACAACAGCTTACTCAAGCAATTGGCCAATCAGAATCACTGACACACATATGTTGAGCCTCTTCTTGAGCGTAGCGCTGCTCGGAATCGTGTCAGTTATCAGCGAGGCGATAAAGGTCTCGCAAGAGAACAGGGAGTTTGTGTGATGCCCATCATCGTCAATCTCGACATTGTTCTTGCAAAGAGAAAGATGCGCTCCAAGGAGCTTTCAGAAAAAGTTGGCATCACTGAACAAAACATCTCCCTGCTAAAAAGTGGGAAGGTGCGGGGGGTGCGGTTTGACACGCTGGAAAAGATTTGCGAGGCACTTAACTGCCAACCAGGTGAATTGCTTGAGTGGAAGCAAGAAACACCATAGTTCACTACTTGTCTGCTCCCAGTTGGAATTTCTTGAAACAACGGGTCTTCAATAGAACGTCAGCTCCCGCTGCAATGCTGGCCGCCACATTCAAAAACTGATTGTCGCCCGCGAACGACTGGTTCGGAGTTTTGACGTTGGGTAAGCGAAGCAGTTGGACCGTCTCCGGCTATGACCGCAATGGAGAATTTGTTCCATTTCCAAGTGTCGTAGCGACCGCCGGCTTGCGCCCCGCTGCCGACAGCCAATTCAACAACTTGAAATTCGTCGACGAATGACCGCTGCCGATTTTTCGACTCTGCCAGCGAAGGTCGGCTTCCGGCGAAAACCAAAGTCGGCTTTCCCCAATCCGTTGTCTATCGCTTGGTTCCGGTCTACAGCCGGTATGCGTCTATTCTTGACGATGGCGGCGATGTCAATGGCCTTGCCGCCTGTACACCTGCAACAGACTGATAGCGGGTGTTCGGCTCGGCGTTACCAACTTACCAATCAACCCAAGGCGGTCATAAGCCGAGTTTGATCACTGCCCAAATGCATTCGTTGGAACGCCAATGCCCGATTGCGATGAATGACGGGAAGGTCAATGCCGCCTGCGAGGAGTTGGTCCAGCAGCCGTATAGTTAAGGCGTCCTCCCCACCGCCATGCGAGGCATGCACTGGAGGCGCGGCTCGCGCGGCGGCGGATAAGCTTTTTCGGCTGTCGTCGATTTCCTCAGGACCCAACGGTTTCAGAAAATTTACCGAAGGCGTCTGTCACCGAAATCATGAGATCGCCCGCGGGACATGCGCAGACTTTAGCGGACCGATTTGGGGCGGTTGGCCGAGGGGCATACCTGAAAAGTTTCGCAAGCCGTGTGCAGGAAGTCCACCAGCATCAGGCGGGTATGCGCGCACGTCGCCAGCAGACCACGCGCATCGCCATGTCCAAACGACCGTGCACCAGTAATGCCGGACATCCAAGCAATTTCGTCTGGCACCCGCATACTGCTTAGCCCATCACAGCTGCCACAGCAAGAATGTCTTCGTCGGTAGGCCTAAACCAATCGGGACCAACTAATTCCGTGCCAACAAACTTGATGAAGGAATCTTTGATCATGGCGTGCTGCCAACCTGAAGCATCCAAACGCTTCAAAAACTGAGGGATATTGCGGGCGGCCAGTTCGTTCCTGAACTTGGTCAAAAGCTCCTGCTTTTCGTTTGCTGGTAGTTCCTCGAAACCACGTTGTAAATCGTCCTTGCGTGCTCTCAGCCAAGACTCTGTCCAGACTGCCTTTCGTTTCTTCAATTCCTCTAACGAAATCTGCCTAACGCCTGGTAGATTGGCGGCCGCCCTCGCCTTCTTCGCTTTTCGCTCAAGGTTTTCTTTCAACCAGCTAGCGGGTTTTCTAACTTCGCCGACAACATCGATCGGCATTTGCAAACGTGTCTCCAGGTCTCCAACGGCTGCAGTTAGTGGGTTGCGACCGTGCTTGCGCAAGAGATCTTCTGCTTCGCCTTGTTTAACGCCGGCGGAGATTGCCCTCCCAATGATTGGCAGGTCTTGTGGTGTAACGTCGTGTAGTGGCTTCTTGAATTCGAGCTGTGCGCGATGGCCTTTGATCCGGACCTCAAACTGAATTTCAGCGACAGTCTTGTTATCCCGTTCCTTGTGCTCAATGGGACCTTTTACCTCGATGTTGGTACGCTCATTGATCTCCGCGATCGCTCTGTTTAGCACGTCACGTTTGAAAAACCGATACTCCGACTTGGAGTCGTCGCCAGAATATCCGGTCAGTACTGGCTTCCACCATCGCCAGTGCTGACGTGCTGTTTTATGACCGGGGTTATCAACATACCTGGCGCAGATTTCATATAGTGCCATAGAGGCGTGTGAAGAAAGCTGAGTGATGGCTTCGATTGACAAACGGGCATAGCGATCTGGGCTAAGCAATTGTTGGCGTACTTTGGAATCAAACCGCCATCGGATCGTGACCGCCCCTGAACGCTTGTCCTTGGTAATGCCAGCGCCACTTAGAAGATTGCATGCATCCCATGTCTCAATCTCGCCACTTGAAGGACTTTGCCATTCAACTGTAGTTGTCATGAGCTCTTTGAGCATTTTCTTGAGTGGTGCAGTGTCTTTACTGTTGTAATCCGCGTCACTGATCACCTCATGGAGCCGGGCTTCGTACTCCTCTTTTTCGCCTTCGTCTTGAGATCGGTGAAGGAGCACGTTAAAGAGCCGGCGTCCCAAAAGTGATATTCGGCGTCCGCCTTGTACGGGCATCAGTGCCACCGCATTAACGTGTTTCAACAGCGTGTCATCTGACTCGTCTGCCTGAAAAAGACTGGGTTGCTCCATGCTCATCCGTCAATCATACTTGCGAACGTGAGACCTGTGAACTCCGTGAACTCACGTACGAACATCCGATTTAGGACCCCTGTGGAGTCTCACCTATCTTCAAGTCGGTGTTACTGTAACCGTTCGTTAAACCTGTTGCACCTGTGGGATGGAGTTCGATATCGACGCTTCAAGCGGCCAATTCAGTGTTTACGGCTAGTTGCATGCCTGTCAATTGTCATACGTGAGTGGATTTGAGTAACAAATAGCCCTCCGCAGATCCAAACAGAGAGCCCTATTTCCACTCACACTCGGCCTCAATCAGTCTCACACACATCCCTGAATGTTCTCCAGGGCGCCCTGTAACGCCTCACCTTTAACCCTGTACGGGCTCACCTATTTGAACGTAAGTCGTTGTCATTATTGGAGATTTTGGAACGCAAAAGGTATTAAAGGTCTGAATGGTCTTTGAGAATCTAAAACCAGAGCGTTTTGATCCTAAACATCTCCAAGCAGCCGAACAGCCGTCACCAAGTAGCAGCAGAGTGCATATTCTGGAGTTTCCATCCTTGAATTCACTCACGTGGAGTGAAAAATACAGTCAGTAAAGAGAGAGTTTATTGAAAGTGCTAAAGAAAGTCAGCACAATTGGGGGTAGTCAAACATTTGTTGTCTATTCAATAAAATTAACGCCAATGGTAAATCCACAAGAACTCTTGCTCATTCCAGAAAGTTTGGCGGATGTCATGACCCAAGCTGATAAAGCTGGGTACATGATGAATGCAGTGCGCGGTGCTCTTCTCGCCCCCGAGAATAGAAAAACGCCACCGCAATTCAATATTACGGAGCTAGCATCACTATGTGACGCAGATCGCTCCCAAATTGTTTACCGATCAACAAAAGGTGAGTTGCCTGGGGGGACCATCAATCCGGGCGGGAACCGTCGGAGTTTCACTCTGGAAGAGGCAATGCCGTGGGTTCGAGAGTTCCGTGCCAAGAATTTGCGGCCACCGGGTGCACACGCAGTGTGTATTTCCGTCGCTAATTTTAAAGGCGGTGTCGGTAAGACGACGACCGCAATGACCTTGGCGCAAGGCTTGGCTTTGAAAGGCCACAAGGTTTTGGTCCTTGATTGTGATCCCCAGGGCTCGTTGACTACGTTGTTTGGCATTCTCCCCGACACGGAGGTGGATGAATCACAGACCATTCTGCCAGTCTGCCTAGGACAGGAGACTAGCATCGAACCGGCTATTCAAAAGACCTATTGGGATGGACTGGATTTGGTGTGTGCAGCTCCCCTGCTTTTTGCCGCTGAGTTTGGTCTGCCTGCGCGTCAAATGCGTGAAGAGCAATTCGAGTTTTGGAACGTTTTGAATCTAGCGCTGGACGACGTTCGAGATAGATACGATGTCATCATCATTGACACCCCCCCTGCCCTTTCGTATGTGACGATAAACGCGTTGATGGCCAGCGATGGGATTCTGATGCCGCTTCCGCCCAACGCGCTGGATGCAGCATCGGCGGCGCAATTCTGGCGGCTTTTTTCAGATTTGGCCGGGCAGCTGGTTGAGCAAAGGGGTGTAACTAAGAGCTTTGACTTCGTGCGGGTCGTGCTTACACGCGTAGACAGCCAGGATTCAACAACGACGACGATTCGGGACTGGATTAACAAAACTTACGAAGGCAAGGTACTGCCTGCCGATATCCCGAAGACCACCGTTGCGAGTTCCAGTTCAGCTGAATTTGGAACGGTGTATGACGTGGCCAAATATGACGGAAGCCAGAAGACTTACAAGCGCGCTCGGGATGCGTACGAGCGTGTCGCTGAACTGATGGAAGAGATTATTCGAGCGACTTGGCGTCGTCAACTTTCGAATTAAGGTGCCAACCATGGTCAAAAAGATTAACCAAAAGACCTCTGGTATTAGCCTGGCTGGATTTCAGCCGCGAGCTAGTTCGGTGACGCCTCCTGCGGCGACGGCTGTGGCAAAAGCGGAAAGTGCACCGACTTCCCGAGAGCCGAGCAAGTCATTCACTGGCGCTGGTATTTTTATGTCCGCCATCACTGGTAAGGATGAGCTCGCGAAGGATTTGGCGGATGTTCAGGCTAAATTGGCTGCCGCGAACAAGGATGCTGAGCGCTTTATAGGTGCAGACGTTGTGCGGGCTTTAAGTCCAAGTTGCATAAAGGCGAGTCGTTGGGCGAATCGCAGTGAAGCTTCTTTGAGATCCAAGGATTTTGAGAAATTGAAACTTGAGATTGAGAATGCTGGAGGAAATGTTCAGCCGATCAAAGTGCGCCCTTTGAGTGGCGCCCTTGGTGAGTTTGAAATTGTGTTTGGACATCGGCGGCACCGCGCATGTCTTGAGCTTGGCTTGCCGGTACGCGCTTTGATCGAAGAGATGGGTGATGCCGATCTGTTTGCTCAGATGGATCGTGAAAACAGGCAGCGTGCCGATTTACGTCCCTTTGAGCAAGGGGTGATGTACGCCAAGGCGTTGGACGAGGGCTTGTTTACGTCGATGAGGAAGATGGCAGAAGCGTTGGGAGTAGATGTCGGCAATGCTAGCAAAGCAGTTGCTTTGGCCCGGTTGCCCACAGCGGTTTTGGGCGCTTTTCAGTCGCCTTTGGATTTGCAGCAAGCTTGGGCGACTCCTCTTAGCGCTGCCTTGCAGAAGAATCCTGACGCTGTGTTAGCAAAGGCAAAGATCTTGGCGGCAAAGTCACCCAAGTTGGCGTCGCAAAAGGTCTTCAGTGACCTGTTGGAACAGGGTGTTGTTTCAAACAACACGCCTAGTTCAGAGTTGGTGACTGTGACTGGAGTAGGGGATAAGTCCGGCAAAGTTCGGTTCAATCAGAAGAAGAAACGGTTCGAAATCGAGCTTTCCGGGTTGGATTCGAATCGAATGGATGCTGTCGCAAGGGCCATAAAGGCACTATTGGTTTGAGGAACATTTTGGGTGTTGTTTGAAACAACACCCCTTGGCCAAGCAAACTGCCTTCTGAGCAATTTTCCCCGAGCGAAATACGCACTTTCAGTTGAAATGCTTTTCCATCGCCGTCGGTTAAAGAGTCATGTGGCGAGTAGCACCATGACATCTCAGCAGTAACAAATGCACCATGCAGATCCGCAAGTGTCAAGTTTGGCACGAGATCGGTATGGCATCCTAAGCGGTACCATCACTTCGATTCCATCTTTCATGGGGTAGGGTAGTTCAGCCGGGGAAACCCACAATATGAGCACAGTGCCAAGGTCAGTCACAGCCGAAGAAGAGTCTTTGGAAACAGTCGGTGCTGGAGACCGCGTAATCTCAACAACGAGAGTCTGACCACGCGATACCCAAGGAGCATGTCCACCTCGGCACCATTGCTGATCCGCTGAAATCTTGTTTGGGCGGTAGGCGTCGTTGATGAGCTGCACCACGGCAGAGCCAATGCAGCTTGTACCCTTCACGGGGTGACTCGCAACCCAGTTGAGACTACCCTGATTAAGCGAGGCGTGTACCAGTCCGCTTTCACGTACATAAACCTTGGGCAATCGTTTGACCCGCTCGCCCACGTTGCCGCTCGAGGCGGGAGGACAGTGCACAAGCATGCGGTTTCAAAGCAGTTCAATGTAGCGCCCAGCAGGTTAACCACTGATGGTCAAGGCGGCCCCAAGTTTTGACTGGTTCAGGATTTCTCCCGGGTTGTAGGCCGGAATGGTCGAAAACCGGTGAAGAGTGGCAACTGGAAAATAGGGCTAGGCATGGAATGAAAACCCAGTGAGCAACCGTAGGCCGTTCAGTTCATCGAGTTGAACGTCCCAATGAAAGATCTACCGGGCCTGAAATTGGACCAATTCGGATAGGCCAACCCATTCTTGCAAAGCGCTGGTTGGCCTGCTGTAGCAGTACACGCAGGCCTGACCCTAGTAGCAGGAATAGCCCGCCCCATTCTCCCTGGCCACGACGCCGCGAAAGATAAAGAAGCTCGCGGGCATGCGCTGTACTTCTTGCTAACTTACATGCTGGTTGGAGTGCGCTACGAAGAAGGAATCGGGGGTATTCAGCTGCCGCTGGACTGAGGCAACTCCAGATTCAGCGCATTAAGTCGAGTCGCCTTTTTTTGGGCGAAGGAGAGGGTGGTTTCGCAGGTTTGGCTTGGATCCAGGAGCGCCTGAAAAGCAAATAGTCAAGGAGCGCCCTCAATCGTTGTTGCGGGGGTTGCCATTACACCGATGTAATTCACCAGTTCAATGGTTATATTGCAAGGATGCTTTGCGCGCACGCTAGTTCGCAGGGCGTCCTCCATAGCGCCCTGTATACCGAAGTGAGTGAGGAAGAGCATCTATATGGCTCTGGAACGCGCGGCAGAGTGTTGAGCCGGTCCACATGAAAGGCAGCAATGTGGCGTAGGATGCATTTCCCACTGTACTCAGGCATTGAGCCAGTGCCTTGAACTGGAAGACGGTGCAGAGGGAAAAAGTTCGTCACACATGAAACCATCTCGGAGCGAGAGCCTCAATGCCGTGGTGATCGGCTAGGAGCGAGATATATGGGTTCGCGGATCGGGCCGAAGAGCCAACTTGACGGGCAATTGGACAACTTGGTGCGACATGTTGAGCATGGTTGGAAGGCACTGAGCAAGGGTAGGAAGTCGTGGGATCGATAAGGATTTCAATTGATGAATAGTACTGATATTGGTATCATTCAGCCACTGAGGAGAGACCAGTGGAAAACACGCTCACGATATCGGAGATCAAACGTCGCGGAATGGCGGCAATCAATGACCGCCTTCGTTCTGGGCCAGCGCATATCCTAAAGCGCAACAAAATGGCTGCCGTAATCCTTTCTGAGGTCGACTATCAGCGTTTGCTTGATAAAAGCTCGCAGAGTGTGCCTGGCATGTCAGCCCTGGAGTGGTTGGTTTCCCAGCCCAACTCCGGAGAGCGAAGCAAAGCTGCTATCGATGCTGATTTGCAAAGCGAGCGCGCCTGGTGATCGTCTTTCTGGACGCGTGTGCGCTCATTTACAAGATTGAGGGTGCCGAACCGTTTGCATCAAGGACCAGCAAGGTATTGGGCGAGCTCGCCACTTCCCATCCTAAGATTGGCACCAGCATTAGCCGCCTGACCTGGTTGGAGTGCCGTGTGGGCCCAATGAAGAGCAACAACCAGGAACTTCTTCAGAAGTACGACGCATTTTTTGCACTCCCGGACCTCAAATGGATCGAAATGTCCCAGATGGTTGTTGAGTTGGCTGCCCATATTCGCGCAGCCCATGGTCTAAAGACCCCCGATTGCCTTCAGGCGGCCAGTTGTCTGCAACTCGGAAAGGGCCATGTATTTCTGACCGGCGATCCTGCTTTCAGTCGTGTCGCTGGACTCAATGTGCGCTTGTTGAGTTAGGCACACCCGGTAACAACCTCTTGGCGGAGAGGGTAGGGAAGGCCCGTCTAGATCAAATGAGGCGAAGGCGGCAAAACCCCCAATTTCCCATTGACGCTCGCGTGCTGTTTTTCTGGCGATCTTGAGAGTGCCTTAAAGAAATGACGTCCAACAGCGTCATATTTGTCTGGGTTTTGACCTTGTGTTGCAGCTTAGGAGGTTCAAAGCAACAGTTACAGCTCTTTAAAAGATGACTTTAGTGAGGTCACGCTTTGTTGTCACTTCTTTCCATAAGTACTGTCATAGTCAGGCGCCACAGTCAGCAACCGCATGAACTCTCCATCCCGGTAGGCGGTGCAACGCCTGGACTGGGTAATGCGCAGTGAATAGATGGAGTCAACACCTTGCGGGGGTTTAACGCTGACAATTTTTTCCCACTTCAAGCCGTTGTCCCGATAGAGCTGCGTCCAGGTCAATTGGCGGATCTTCTTGAGAGTGTCGATTGCGGAATTACGTTCAGCCTTTTCCAGGTTCAAAAGGTGTTCCTGGAAGACCGGATTGTTCAGGTCCAGTCGCACCAGCGGCTCGTTGCTGCCCATCAGAGCGTGGGGTTCAGAGCTGCTGAGGACAAAATCGCATCGGTCTGTGCATCTGTTGCTGGATGCTCTTGAGACCAGGTCATAGCGCGCACCAGTTCGGAAGCGGCTACTGGCTCATGCAACCACCGCTCGTTGTCAGGAATGACGGTTGCCGTGCGGATCAGCCAGACCCCCGATTCCTGCTCCTCAACCAGCACCTGACGGCCGGCAAATTGTTTGCCGAGGGAGATTTGCCCATTGGCGCCGATAACTTTGACGGTAGGGGGAGAGGTTGTTGTCTGCACGGTGAACTCCTTAGTGCATTACCAAATTAGTGCAGCACTAAAGTAGTATAGCCAGATGGCGAAATCAGTCAATCGAAGATAGAAAGATTGGCCACAGCCTTTCCTGGCGGTTGCCCATTTGACGAGGGGAGGGCGCCCTAAGCGGCTCCAGTGCGCGTAAGGCAAGTTAGCAGACCAAGAGCCGTCTCGAAGGCACCAGGGCCTGGATGTGGCCCTATGGCCAGCAGCAACTTTTCTGGGGAAATTGGTAAGGTTTCTGAATTAATACGATTCACGTGCGCCATGATTATCCTTATAATCACGACGTTATATAAATAGTTCTAAAATGGCTGTTTTGACTTGTACGGGACTCAGCACTCGAAATTCCCGGACGAAGGGGTTCATTTCCAGCACATC
>CAZMXB010000123.1:300-13877 GCA_964569855.1 uncultured Rhodoferax sp. | reverse complement strand
TACAAACGCGCATCCTGCAGGGTGTGAATAAGCATGCCCTGCGTCATGACGATCTCGGGCACGATTACCGCCGACAGGGCCGCGATGGGGGCGTACTGCAATCCGCGCTGCACCCAGAGTGGCAATACCCAATCCTTTTTCGAAATGAAGAACAGGGACCGCGACAACACGCTGACACACGCCAGCGCCACAATCGTCACGAGTGTCCAGGCATTGGTTTCACCGGTAAGAAAGTCGGCCATGTTCAATGCCCGGTTGTGCGGGGTGCTCCACGGCCGGACGGCAATGCCTTTTCAAGCACCACACAGACCAAGACTGCAGCAGCAATGGCGACCAGGATATTGAGCTTGAGTGGCAGCGCAAAGGCGGCGACTGCTGCCGTCCCTGCCACGGCCGCCGAAACCCAGCGCAAACGGCTGGAGGCCAGCGAACACAACATCCCCAACAGGGCCAGAATACCGGCAAAGCCCAGACCCCATTGGGTCGGTATGGCGTTGGCCAGCACCACACCCACCACGCTGCAGGTGGTCCAGCTAAGCCAGTTGACACCGCCGTTGCCTGCCAGGTAGGCGATCTGGCCCCGGCGGCCAGATTGCTCCGCGGCCGGGTCGGCAAACCGCTTCACAAACAGGACGTAGGTCAGGTCACCCGTCAGGTAACCCGCCAACAGCCGTTGTGACAGCGGCAGGTGCATGACATAGGGCCGCATGTGCACACTGAACACGACAAAACGCAAATTCACACACAAGGCCGTGGCCAACACCACCCACATAGGGGCTCCTGCCAGAATCAACGGGATGGAAGCCAATTGGGCACTGCCAGCGAACACAATGGCTGCCATCAACAGGGCCTCGACCGTACTCATGCCGGACTTGACCATTGCCACTCCGGTCATCAAACCCCAGGCGGCAATGCCTGGCGCCACGCCCAACATGTCCAGTGCGCCCTGGCGGAACTCGGGATGTTGGCGGTAGGCGCGACCCAGGATCATGGGTTTGGCAAATCAAAGCGCATACCCGGCTGTATGTCAAAGCCCCGCAGAAAGTCGGCTGCTGACAGGCGTTTGCCACCCGGGCGCTGCAATTCGGTCAGAACTGCTATTGAATTCATAGCTGTCACTGCAATACCTTCGGGGGCTAGAGCCAGAATTGTTCCAGGGGCTTGCGCTCCGACGCGGTCTTGTGTCAGGGCCAGCGTGGCCGGCTCAGCCACATGGGCAGCCCATACTTTGATGACTTCACCATGGAGCGTTGCGCTGGCGCCGGGGAAAGGGTTGAAGGCGCGCACCCGCTGCACGATAAGGTGGGCATCCTGTCGCCAGTTTATGGCCGCTTCGTGTTTTTCGATTTTGTGGGCGTAAGTCACGCCCTCAACGGGTTGGGCCACAGGCTTTAGCCGCCCGGCGGCCGCCAGGTCCAGCGCCAGCACAATCAGTTTGCCGCCCAGGTCGGCCATTCGGTCATGCAGCGATGCCGTGGTGTCAGTCGCCATAATGGGCAGGCTGTGCATCAGCAGCATGTCGCCCGTGTCCAGACCCGCGTCCATCTGCATGATGGTGACGCCGGTCTCCACATCGCCGGCTTCGATGGCACGGTGAATCGGCGCCGCCCCGCGCCAGCGCGGCAACAGGGATGCGTGAATGTTCAGACAACCATGCCTGCTCTGAGCGGGCGTGAGCGCCGACGGGCCGCCCCTCGGCGCGAGGGCCCCCTCGGGGGGCAGCGAACCAGGCACAGCAGGGAGCGTGGGGGCCATGTCATTGAGTACCCACTGCGGCAGGATCAGGCCGTAGGCCGCAACTACCATCACATCGGCTTGCGCCTCGGTTATGGCCTGGCGGGCGCTGGCTGCGTCCTGGGGGTACGTGCCATCGAGTTTGAGGCTGCGCGGTTGCGCTACCGCAATGTCGTGTTGCAGGGCAAATTGTTTGACAGCGGAGGCCTGCAATTTCATGCCCCGTCCTGCCGGTCGGTCTGGCTGGGTCAACACCAGCGCAATGGTGTGGCCACTGGCATGCAAGCGCTCCAGCGCAACGCGGGCAAATTCCGGAGTGCCGGCAAAAATAACCCTCACCGGTCATCCTCACGCTGCGCTTTGATCTTGTTTTTCTTGATGCGGTTGCGCTTGAGGGGTGACAGGTATTCCACAAACACCTTGCCGATCAGGTGATCCATTTCGTGCTGGATACACACTGCCAGCAAGCCATCCGCTTCGATGGTACGGATGTTGCCCTGTTCATCCCCAGCGCGCACGTGCACGGCGTCAAAGCGTTCAACGCCGTCGTAGATGCCTGGAACGGACAGGCAACCCTCTTCGTTGATGTGGGTTTCAGCGCTGGTCCAGACCAGTTCGGGGTTGATCAGGATCAGGGGCGCGTCGCGCTCTTCCGACACGTCGATCACTATCAAACGTTCATGCACATCGATTTGGGTGGCCGCCAGGCCTATGCCTTTGGCCTCGTACATGGTCTCCAGCATGTCGGCCACCAGGGTCCGGATGCGGGCGTCAACGCCATCGACCGGCTTGGCGACGCGGTGCAGCTTGGGGTCGGGATAACAAAGAATAGGAAGCAGAGCCATAGTTCATCCACGGAGGGCCAGACGGGCGCATGGCATGTGATCAGCGCCACGCCATGTGATTGGCGAAATGTGGCTATTTTCGCCACTTTTGCGTGATCGCGCAGCGGCAGATGGCTAAAAACGTTGCCGAATCAAGGGCTTGAGCGCAAAATCGCGCGTAAATTATCAAGTTATTTCCTGGGGCTGCAACACGATATGACGACACACCTGATGGCCAAATCCACCGTGGCAATGGCCAAGCTGGCCGCGCTGAGCGCAATGGCAAGTGCTTTGGTGGCGGTTCCCGCGTGGGCGCAGAACCCCCCGGTCTCCCCGGCGCAACGACAAACTGCCAACGATGTGGCAAAACAAGGCGTACCGCTGGCCGACCTGGCGACCAATGCGCCTGATCGCTACACCGTCAAGTCGGGCGATACCCTGTGGGCCATTTCCGGATTATTCCTGAAAC
Source organism: uncultured Rhodoferax sp. (assembly GCA_964569855.1). Lineage (GTDB taxonomy): Bacteria > Pseudomonadota > Gammaproteobacteria > Burkholderiales > Burkholderiaceae_C > Allorhodoferax. The sequence goes on along the minus strand of CAZMXB010000123.1, from coordinate 10,850 downwards.
GCGCCTGGCGCTGGCCCGAGTTGTGGGGCATGAATCTGAACGATGTCAAGAACCCGCACCGCATTTTCCCTGGCCAGGTTCTGGTGCTTGATCGTATTGGCGGACTGGCCCGGTTGCGCCTGGAAGGTGAACAGCGCGATCCGCCGACCGTCAAAGTGTCGCCCCGCACGCGCTATGAGGCGCTGTCGGACTCGGCCCTGCCGACCTTGCGCTCCAGCGCCATTGAAGCGTTTTTGGCCGAACCCATCGTGGTGGACGAAGCCGGTTTGCTGGCCGCCCCGCGCATTGTTTCCGCGTTGGAGAGCCGTGTGTTGATCACCAAAGGCGACCGTGCGTATGCACGCGGTTCTCAAGGCGTGCCGCTGGTCGACGACCAGGCGCGTGAGCAACAGTTCCGCGTGTTTCGAAATGCCACGCCACTCAAGGATCCCACCACCGGAGAGATACTGGGCTACGAGGCCCAATATGTTGGAAAGGCCACCATGGTGCGTGGCGAGGGCACATCCGAAGTCGAGAACCGCGACGGAAGCAAGAGCATGGCCATCATTCCGGCCACCATCGACATCATCAGTGCCAAGGAAGAAATTCGGGTGGGCGACCGTCTGGTGCCGGAGCCGCCACGGCAGATTCAAACCTACACACCACGGGCGCCGGATGGTGTCGTGGAGGGGCGTATCGTGTCCGTTTATGGCAGCGCCGTTGTGAATGCCGCGCAAAACCAGGTCGTTGCCATCAACCGCGGCACTGCCGATGGCATGGAGCCCGGCATTGTGCTGGCGATTCAAAAGGATGGCGCCCGCGTGATTGACCGTACGGACGACAATCGCACTGAGCTGAAGCTGCCCGACGAGCGCAACGGACTGCTGATGGTTTTTCGCACTTACGAGCGGGTTTCCTACGCCCTGATTCTCGAAATCACCGATGGAGTGCGGGTAGGAGACCGGCTCATCAACCCACGCTACTGAGTAGCCTTGGCATTGACACGGGCGCAAGACAGTCGGCCCTGGCGCAAATGACCTGGTCCATGGACCGTGAAGAGCTGGGGTACTGGTTGCGCCTGGAGCTCACGCCGGGTGTCGGCAACACGACGGCACGACGCTTGCTGACGGCCTTTGGCTCACCCCATCAGGTGTTCGCGGCAAGTTCGCATTCACTGGAACAACTGGTTGGTTCCAGCTTGGCTGATGCCCTCCATTCTGAACCCGCCGGTTTGCCGGCTCTGTTGGACCTCACATGGGTATGGCTCCTCGCGAGTCCGCGGCAGCACCGTCTCCTGTCGCTGGGTGACCCGGCTTATCCGCAGTCCCTGTTGCACATGGAAGACCCGCCCTTGCTGCTGTATGCGAACGGTGTTGCGGAGGTCTGGGAAACGCAAGGGTTCAGCACCACCATGGCGCGAAGCGTGGCTATCGTCGGTAGTCGCAACCCCACACCCCAGGGTGCCATCAACGCAAGGGAGTTTTCGCGGGCTTTGGCCCAGCAGGGTCTGACCATCGTTTCTGGTTTGGCGCTGGGTGTGGATGGTGCCGCACATGAGGGCGCCCTGGAAGGAGCCATCCCGGGACAACTTGCAACCATTGCCGTGGTCGGCACCGGGCTGGACCGGGTGTACCCGCGCCAGCACCGTGATCTGGCCCACCGCATTGCCCAGCGCGGTGTGCTGGTCAGCGAATACCCTTTGGGTACGCCTCCGATATCAGCGAATTTTCCCCGGCGTAATCGCCTCATTGCAGGGCTGTCCTGTGGTACTTTGGTAGTGGAGGCGGCGCTGAAATCGGGGTCGCTGATTACCGCGCGCCTGGCATCAGAGCAGGGCAAGGAAGTGTTTGCCATCCCGGGGTCCATCCATTCCACTCAGTCCAGGGGTTGCCATGCCCTCATTCGGCAGGGTGCCAAACTCGTTGAGAGCGCTCAGGATGTTCTGGAAGAGTTGTTACCGGACAACCCCCGTCACGCCACGCGTGAGGGACCATCCGGCGCGGAACGCCCGGCGTCCGGTGAAGACAATGACGTCCTTCAGGCCTTGGGTTTTCTTCCCATGGGTCTCGATGCCCTTTTGGCCCGCACGGGGCTCGACACGGCGACGCTACAGGTGCGGCTGATGGAACTGGAGCTCCAGGGCCTGCTGGCGCGCTTGCCCGGAGGACTATTCCAGCGCATTGTCCGCGCCTGAGGGCCTAGCCCACGCGGGCGAGGCCCATTTTTGGTACTCCCCAAGAATTTCTGAGGAAAGCCGCACCCCGGTTTGGTCACTTTCTGCGCTATATTGGCTCAATGTTTGAAGTACTTGTCTTCGTATATGAAAACTACTACGCTGGTGACAGTTGCCCTGAACCAGCGCATCTGGAGCGCAAACTCAATGCCGTCGGATTTGAGTCGGATGAGATTGAAGACGCGCTGCAATGGCTCTGCGGGCTCAACGCGGCAGCCCGTTGTTCAGCCGGTTTTAATGGCACTTCACAACTGGTTTCTCCCGAGCCCTGGTTGCGTGAGCCCTGCGCAACCAGCGCGAGGATTTATACGGAAGCGGAGCAAAACCATTTAGGCACCACCTGCCTGGGGTTCATCAGTTTTCTGGAGTCGTCAGGGGTCTTGCCAGCGGCCATGCGTGAGGTGGTCCTAGACCGTGCGATGGCAGCGCCAGGAGCGCCGGTTTCCCTGGATGATTTCAAGATCATCATCTTGATGGTTTACTGGAGTTTTGGACAGGAACCGGATCCGCTGGTCCTGGACGAACTCTGCGATGACGCGACGGATCGGATTGCGCACTGAGTTTGAACCCGTCCGGGCATGCGGGCGCTGCGTGAGGGTCTAATGCATCAACCGTTCCGGATTGGCCTCGATCTTGGACAACGCGTCCCGGGTGGCTCGAACCGTCAAGGTTTCTTCTTCTTGCGGCAACAACAGGCCAGCCTGCAAATAGGCCGCCAGGCGGCCCCCTTGAATGAGGTAGCTCTTTCCTGAGTTGGATGCAAACAAGTTCAGATGTTTGCGTTCACTGCGCCAGGCAAACTGGACTTGGGTAATTTGGTTGTTGTGGTCCAGAGTGAACCACGAACCCAACTGCAGCTCTTGTGCCCAGGCCAGCATGGCTGCCGTCGGCCTTGAGCCCCCGTTACCAACCACTTCAATGGCCGACGCGTCGATGCCCAGCATCATTTCTATGCTCTCGGCGTCCAGCGGAAGATCGCCCAAACCATCTTCGTTGACAAAATCTTCCAGGTTTCCGAGACGCTGCGCCATCGCATCAATCTTGGCCTGTGGAATGGCCTGGGTCTTGGACAAAAACGCGTCAGCCATCGTATCACTGACGGTCTTGATATGGGCATCTTGCTCTGATGGTGCCATTGCCAACAACGCCATGCCAGAGCGCAAGCGCAGCAGCAAGTTGGGCAAATCCTGAATCACGCGCGCACGGTCGGCGCGGTTGGGTTTGGCACTTGCCGCCCAAACAAGGTCCGTCGCCGATTTCTTGAGCGTGAGCGTGTCCTTGTGCTGCGGTCCTTTGCGAACGGCCGCAACCGCCAATACCTCAGCCCAGACTTTGAACAGGAATTCGCGGATTTCGTCGCGCACCGGCATGTCTTTGAGCATGTTGCGCATTTCAATGGTGTATTGAATGGCGAGCGTTTCCTTTTGCTCGACCTGCTGCGCGACACTGACAACCTTTTGCGTAGAGTCCTTTTCGGTCAGGAATTTGGAGAGAAATTTCTGAAACTCCTCAAAAACGACCTGATAGACCTTCTTGCCTGTTTCCGGGTATTGCTCAATCACCTGGACGATCCGTTTGATCTCCAGTTCCATAGCGTGCCCTTGCACGCCAGTGTTATCAAACCCCATGACACAAGATCCCATGCGGTCAATCAGCAGGCGCGCCGGGTGGTTGGTGGTGCCCAGGAAATCGGGGTCTTCAAGCGCCATTCGTAAAACCGGCATCTGCAGGCGGGCAAACCACACCCGGATGCCGGGCGGAATCCGTTCTTCGGCCAGGATCGCTTGAAACATCAGCGCGACGATTTCAATCGTCGCCTTTTCACCTTTGGTTTCAGCTTTTTTCTTGAGCTCTGCCGTTTTTTCGCGCAGATCAACAGCAACACGGGCCACACCGGCGGGGCTGTAGTCTTCATATAACGTCCCGCCCGCCGCATAGGCGCCCGCCTGCCCCGGCTGCGGTGGAGCCATGGCTGCAGCCAATGCCGGCGAAGGGGCATGGTGCGCAGCCGTACCACCAAATTCGCCGCCGACATGGCTCACGAACAAACGGCGAATCTGACCAATGACGCCTTGTGCGCGGTTTCGTGCACGTGCCATCGGTGTAGCCGTCGTCATCATGCGGGTTTCCTCGGAGGCCGAATGACCCTGCCCCACGTTTTGCAACCCCGTTGATTGTTTCCAGAATGGCGTCGGGCCAGATCCACCACCACCAGAGGGGCCCGATGAGCCCGATGCCTCGGGTGTTGTACCGCCGCCGACTTGGCCGGCGGACTTGGCGCCCCAGCCCAAACGGCCGCCAAAAAATCCACCAGTGGCGCGCGGCTCTGAACCGCCGCCGCCAGGCGGCGCGTTGGAGTCTGCGTAACCGCGCTGCCCAAACTGGCTGGAGCCGTGCCCCTCGCCACCCGGATTCGTTGGTCCTGACTGACTGCCGTAAGATGCTTGCCCCGGGCCGTAGCCGCCCTGAGCATTCCCGGCATTGCCACCGCTCGGCCCCAGCTCTCCGCGTACGGACGGAGCCGCATCAGTGGCCTGACCCGGTCCAGACGGCGGCGACGTGCGGGAGCGGGCAGACGGCGCTGCCCCACGCGAGGGACCCTTGACACGGTCCTTCAATTCAATCGTGGGCATGACACCCTTCTTGATGAGGGCATCATTGGCATTGCCATAGGCAGTCTTGAGGCGCTCTACCAGCAATTTTTGAACAACTTCATTGACCAGAGCCCACGAGTCCCCAGGCATACCCGATTGAGCCCATTGCTCCACCATCAGCAGCACCAAGACTTCTGGCCGTAGCAAATCGTGTCCGGCGAGCTCTTCAGTGCCTTCCAAAAACTGCATCCGCAAACGCAAGTCTTCCAGCGGACCGCTGACCTTGTCCATCACGGCCATCACCATGCGTGATGCAAGAATTTTGTTCTCGACCACCTCGGTACCAACCAGTTGGAGGCCTGCAGCCTCAGGATTTGCCTGTTTTTTTTGTTTGGCGGGGGGGTCCAGGCACTCACGCCATACCTTCATCGTTCCATCGACCCACATTGGGCGGCATTTTTTGTAGGCCATCCATGTGTCGCGCCGATCCTGACTGTCCCTGGCGTTGCCGGGTTCATCCATCAATGTCGTGATTTGCTCGTAGACGGCGCCACTGATTTCGACCAAGGCTTTTCCTGCCTCGGCGAGGAAGCGCTCACGTACCACCCTGGCGAATTGAAGTCTGGGCGTAAGCGGGGTTGAACTGGGAACGGTGGCCATAAATCCAGGATAAGCTTACACCGTGGCGCCTGCGTTGGGATCGGCTGGGTCGGTTTCTTTCTTGGGTCCGCCTTTGATCAGGTCTTCCCGTTGGATGCCAAGCCACATGGCTATGGCCGCGGCAACAAACACCGACGAGTAAATGCCAAACAGGATGCCAATGGTCAGTGCCAACGCAAAGTAATGCAAGGTTGCGCCTCCAAACAGCAACATGGATAACACCATCAACTGCGTCGACCCGTGCGTAATGATGGTCCGGCTGATGGTGGAGGTAATCGCGTTGTCAATGATCTGCACTGTGTTCATTTTTCGGTAGCGTCGGAAGTTCTCCCGAATTCGGTCAAAGATCACCACGGATTCGTTCACCGAATAGCCCAGCACAGCCAGGACGGCCGCCAACACGGGCAATGAAAACTCCCATTGGAAAAACGCGAAAAAGCCCAGAATGATGATGACGTCGTGCAGATTGGCGATGATGGCCGCGACCGCGAACTTCCATTCAAAGCGGATGGCCAGATACAACATGATGCCGATCACCACACTGGCCAAAGCCTTCAGACCGTCGGCGGCCAATTCATCACCGACCTGGGGGCCGACAAATTCAGTGCGACGCATGGTGGCGCTGGGGTCAGCGGCCTTTAGCGTGGCCAGAACACGTTCACTTTGAGTGCCAGAGGTGCTGCCTTTTTGCACCGGCATGCGGATCAAAACATCTTGGGCGGTGCCAAAGTTCTGTACCTGCACGTCATTGATGCCCAGGGCGGCGACGCTGTTGCGAATGGTGTTGAGGTCAGCGGGCTGTGAGTAGCTGACCTCCATCAAGGTGCCACCCGTGAACTCCACAGACAAATGCAGACCACGCGAAAAAAGAAAAAACACGGCCGCCAAAAAAGTAGCCAGCGACACCAGGTTGAACACCAGCGCATGCCGCATAAACGGAATGTCGCGGTGAATTTTGAAAAATTCCATGCCTGTTCCCCTTAGTTTGTCGAGACCTGATTGGTCGAATCCGGCCGCCAAACTGTCCCAATGGACACGCCTTTGAGTTTCTTCTGGCGACCGTACCACAAATTCACCACGCCACGCGAGAAGAAAACACCAGAAAACATGCTTGTCAGTATGCCCAGACAATGCACGACTGCAAAGCCACGTACCGGACCTGAGCCAAACGCCAGCAGCGCGAGGCCCGCTATGAGGGTCGTCACGTTGGAGTCAATGATGGTGGCCCAGGCGCGGTCGTACCCCGCGTGGATCGCTGCCTGCGGGGACGCCCCATTGCGCAGCTCTTCACGTACGCGTTCGTTGATCAGCACATTGGCGTCGATTGCCATACCCAGGACCAATGCCATTGCGGCCATGCCCGGCAGGGTCAATGTTGCCTGTAACATGGACAAAACGGCCACCAGCAGCAACAAATTGAAGGCCAGTGATACGCTGGAGATCACGCCAAACAGCATGTAGTAGGCGCACATGAAGATTGCGACCGCGACAAAACCCCAGGTTACGCTGTTAAAGCCTTTGGCGATGTTTTCCGCGCCGAGACTGGGACCAATGGTGCGTTCTTCGATAATTTCCATGGGAGCAGCGAGGGAGCCGGCCCGCAGAAGGAGTGCAAGGTCGTTGGCCTCCACCACACTCATGGAACCTGATATCTGGAAACGGTTGCCCAACTCACCCTGAATCACTGGCGCAGTGAGCACTTCACCGCGCCCCTTCTCAAACAGGACAATGGCCATGCGTTTCTTGAGATTCTCGCGGCTCACGTCACGCATGATGCGCCCGCCTTTGGCATCGACCGTCAGGTCGACCTTGGGTTGCTGCGTTTGAGAGTCAAAGCCGGGCTGCGCGTCGGTGAGGCTGTCGCCAGCAAGAATCACCTGCTTCTTGACGATCACTGCGCGCCCGTCCCGTTCCAGAAAACGTTCGGACCCAAAAGGAACTGCACCGGCGCCTGTTTCGGCATCGCGCGCGGCGACGCTGTCATCCACCAGCCGCAATTCAAGTGTCGCGGTGCGGCCAATCAAGTCCTTGGCACGGGCCACGTCCTGGATTCCGGGCAACTGCACCACAATGCGGTCAAGCCCCTGCTGTTGAATCACTGGTTCGGCAACGCCCAGTTCATTGATCCGGTTATGCAGGGTGGTAATGTTTTGCTTCAGGGCCTGTTCCTGAATTTTCCGCGCGGCCACAGGTTGAATGCTGGCCAGCATCTTCACGTCGGTACCTTCGGCGCTCTCGCTGGTCAGAAGTTCAGTGAATTGATCCTGGATGATTCGCCGCCCGGCCTCTGCAGTGGCAGCATCGCGAAAGCGAACTTCGATGTTCTGCCCATTGCGGCTGATACCACTGTGGCGCACATTCTTCTCGCGCAAAATCGTACGGAGGTCCCCCGCCAGGGATTCGGCCCGCTTGGTCAGCGCCGCCTGCATGTCGACTTGCAGCATGAAGTGCACGCCGCCGCGCAAATCCAGACCCAGGTACATGGGTGATGCATGCATTGCGGTTAACCATGCCGGTGAGCGCGATAGCAGGTTCAGGGCCACCACGTAGCTTGGGTCATTGGCGTTCGGATTGAGTGCTTTCTGAATGGCATCCTTGGCCTTCAACTGCACATCGGTGCTGCCAAACCGGGCTTTGATGGAGGTGCCTTCCAAGGCCACGGTGTCGGCCGTGATGCCAATGGCCTTGAGTGTGTCTTCCACCCGGCTGAGAGTCGCAGCGTCGAGTTTGAGATTGGGTTTTGCCGCGGAAACCTGGACGGCAGGAGCCTCGCCAAAGAGATTGGGCAGGGCGTACAAGGCTCCCACCACGAGCGCGATCAGGATGATCGCGTATTTCCACGCCGGGTAACGGTTCATGATCGCATTTCAGACGATAGAGATTGTTGCAAAAGGATCACTTGATGGAGCCTTTGGGCAGGACCTGGACGACAGCGCTGCGCTGAATCTGGATTTCGACACCGTTTGAAACTTCCAGACCCAAATAGTTGTCACCGATTTTGCTGACCTTGCCCAAAACACCACCGGCGGTGACCACTTCGTCGCCTTTGGCGACGGCATCAATCATGGCCTTGTGCTCTTTCTGCTTTTTCATCTGGGGGCGGATCATCACAAAGTAAAGCACTACAAACATCAATACCAGCGGCAACATGCTCATCAGGGAAGACTGCATGTCGCCCCCGGCGGCGGCGGGAGCAGTTTGGGCAAAAGCAGAGGAAATAAACACAGGCTAACTCCACAAATCAAGGGACAAGAAAAAGCGCGCCACACTTTTACAGGTGACGACCGTGCGCTGGGGCAACCCTTGATTGTAATCTGGCGTGGTGCTATGCCGTCCTTTCTGACAACAAATCCCCACGCCATCTCAGGCTGGTCGGTGAAACCGTTCCAGCAAAACAGGCCACTGCTGACGCGCCGCCGCCAAATGCCGGGCCTTGACATGGCCGTAACCGCGGATCTGCTCCGGCAGCCGGGCAAAGTCGACTGCTGCATCCCGGTTGCCCGCATTCAGCTGGGGCAACAAGCCTTGCACCGCATCCTTGTATTCCTGCACCAAGGCCCGCTCATGGCGGCGTTCTTCGGTGTAACCAAAGACATCCAGCGCACCGCCGCGCAACACCTTCAGCGGCGCCAAAAGGCGAAACGCGCTTTGCATCCAGGGACCATAGCTGCGTTTTTGCAGTTCACCGGCCGCATTGTTCTTGGCCAACAGGGGCGGCGCCAGGTGGTAGTTCAGCTTGAAGTCGCCTTCAAACTGGGCCTTGATCCTGGATAGGAAAGCGGTATCGGTGTGCAGGCGTGCCACTTCGTACTCGTCCTTGTAGGCCATGAGCTTGAACAGGTAGCGTGCCACCGCCTGGGTCAGCGGCAATGCGTCAGGCTTGGTGGTATCAGCCGGGGGCGCAATGGCGGATTCGGCGCGACGCACGGTGTCCACAAAACTGGCATAACTGGCCGCATAAGCCGCATTCTGGTAACCGGTCAAGTACTCAACCCGCTTGGCCACCAACTCGTCTACCGATTGCATGCTGCGCGGTGTGAAGCTGATGACCTGGCCGGGGGTCAGCAGCTTTTGCACGACCGGCCAGTCCAGCGCAGCCTGGCGGCCCCAGGCAAAGGCGGTCTTGTTGTTCTCGATGGCCACGCCGTTGAGCTCAATGGCACGCGTCAACGAGGCCAATTGCAGCGGAATCCAGCCTTTTTGCCAGGCATAGCCCAGCATGACGGGGTTGGTGTAAATGCTGTCGCCCAGGAACTGGGTGGCGATGGCATCGGCATCGAACGCCCCGACACGGTCGTCGCCCACCACCCCGGCAATTTCCGCGAGGCATGCCTGGGCCGGGTTGGTCCAGTTCGGATTGGCCACAAAGGCGGCGGTGGGCGCACTGTGGGAATTGAGCGCCACATGGGTGCGGCCGCGGCGCATGCGCAGCACGGTTTCCTTGCCTGCCACCACAATCGGGTCGCAGCCTATCACCAGGTCGGCCGACGCCATGGTGACGCGGGTGGTGCGGATGTCGTCCTGCATCGCGGCAATCAGCACATGGCTCCAGGTCGCGCCGCCCTTTTGCGCCAGGCCACCGGCATCTTGCGTGACGACGCCCTTGCCTTCCAGGTGGGCGGCCACGCCCAGCAACTGGCCGATGGTGATGACGCCGGTACCACCGACGCCAGCCACGATGATGCCCCAGGCACCGCCGCTGGCGCTGCCGTCGCTCCCATGCACTGGCGCGCTCAAATGAGGAATGCTCGGTGTGGGCAGTGTCTCCATATTTGTAGCAGCGGCTGATTTTCCCTTGGCCTTTTTTCGCAGGCTGCCGCCCTCTACCGTCACAAAGCTGGGACAAAAGCCCTTGACGCAGCTGATGTCCTTGTTGCAGGTGCTTTGGTTGATCTGGCGCTTGCGGCCAAATTCGGTTTCCAGCGGCTCGACGCTGACGCAGTTGCTCTTCACGCTGCAGTCGCCACAGCCCTCGCACACCAGTTCGTTGATGACCACGCGCTTGGCGGGGTCGACCAGCGTGCCGCGTTTGCGGCGGCGGCGTTTTTCGGTGGCGCAGGTCTGGTCGTAGATGATGGCGGTGG
>CAZMXB010000123.1:0-290 GCA_964569855.1 uncultured Rhodoferax sp. | reverse complement strand
CAGCAGGTCGCGGTGGTGCACCGCCACGCCCTGCGCCAGCTCGACGCCCTGGTATTTCTCGGGCTCGTCGGTCACCACGACGATCTTGACCGCCCCCTCGGCCCGCATGCTCAGTGCAATCTGCACCACCGAGTGACCCTCGGCCCGCTCGCCAATTTGCTGGCCGCCGGTCATGGCCACGGCGTCGTTGTACAGGATCTTGTAGGTGATATTGACGCCCGCCGCAATGCTCTGGCGCACGGCCAACAGGCCACTGTGGAAGTAGGTGCCGTCGCCCAGGTTGGCGAACA
>CAZMXB010000122.1:0-14083 GCA_964569855.1 uncultured Rhodoferax sp. | reverse complement strand
TGGCTTACCAACGCGTGTTGGCACGAATGGATCTATTTTAGCTTGCACACAATTTAATTGTGTGCAATAATTCAACTTATGCCGAACACAACAACACGCAAGCATCCGGATCCCGCCCTGCTGCTGGACAACCAACTGTGCTTTTCGCTGTATTCGGCTTCTCTGGCCATGACCAAGCTGTATAAACCCTTGCTGGATGCCCTGGCGCTGACCTACCCGCAATACCTGGTGATGCTGGTGTTGTGGGAGTCCGACGGGCCGACCGTGTCGGCCGTGGGCGAGCGCCTGTCGCTGGATTCGGGCACGTTAACGCCCTTGCTCAAACGCATGGAGTCGGCCGGCTGGCTGGCTCGCCTTCGCTCCGGCGAGGACGAGCGGCGCGTCCATGTCTGGCTGACACCGGCTGGGCAACAGCTACAAACCCAGGCGGCGCATATCCCCGGCTGTGTGCTGGCGCAAAGCGGCCTGTCTTTGGGTGATCTGATTAGGCTCAACCAGCAAATCAAGCAGCTGCGCAATGCAATCCACGCGCCGGGCGCGTCAGACAAACCAACCCCCACCATCGCCGTACAGGCTTGAGCCAACCCCATGAAAGCCCGTCGTTCCACCCACTCCACCACTGCCCTGTGGCAGGTCCTCGGGACGCTCGCTTCGCCCTTGCGGCTGTGCGCAACGGCAATGACTCTTAGCCTGGGCCTCGCGGCGATCAGCCAGGCAGCAGATACGGCTGCCGCCGTGGTGAGGATCGACGACAACAGCTTTCGATGCATGCGTCAAATGACGCCGGTGCGCCACTTCTTTGTGGACAGTTTGACAGGTGACATTGCAGGCACGTTGGCCGCTGCCAACGCGCCCCGGGGTGCGCCTTACCCTGCGGGCTCCGTGGTGCAGCTGGTGCCCACCGAGGTGATGGTCAAACGCGAAGCCGGTTTTAGCCCGGCGACCGGTGACTGGGAATTCTTCGAACTCGACGTCAATGAAAAAGGTACCAAGATTGGCAAACGTGGCTTTGCCGAAGTGAACAACCGTTTTGGCAAGAACTGTTTTGCATGCCACGCGCCAGCCCGTGAACCCTGGGACTTCATCTGCGAAAGCAACCGCGGTTGTGACCCCATCCCGATCGACCACAAGATGACAGGCGCTCTGCAACGGTCCGATCCGCGTTGCGGTACGGCGGTACTTGAAGCCGGAGACACGATGGCGCTACTGAAGTTGCGCGCACTGGTCACCATTGGTACCACCGTTGGCTGGTTCAAGAGCCGGTTCTAAAAGAAGCAACGTTTTGCCCTAGTTATCTTATCCACCCGCTCCGAGCTGGAGCATTTACCCAAGAAAGTAGCACCCCATGGCAACCAAAGTTGAGAAAGTCATTTACCAGGCCCACGCCAAATCCACTGGCGGACGTGACGGCACCACCCGCACATCGGACGGCCTGCTGGACCTGAAACTGGCGGTGCCCAAAGAAATGGGCGGTCCCGGCAATGGCGTCAACCCCGAGCAGTTGTTTGCCGCAGGCTACAGTGCATGTTTCATCGGGGCCATGAAGTTCGTGGCGGGTATGCAAAAGATTGCCTTGCCAGCCGATACCAGCATTGACGCTACCGTGGGCATTGGCCAGATCCCGGCCGGTTTTGGGATTGAAGTCCAATTGGTGGTGAGCATCCCCGGCATGGAGCGCGCCGCCGCCCAGGCTTTGGTGGACAAGGCCCACGCCGTCTGCCCCTACTCCAACGCCACCCGTGGCAACATCGAAGTGACCATCACGGTCGCCTGAGGTGCCGCACTGGCAACATGCCGGTACCCGTCCCATCTGGCGCGCTGTAGCCGGCGCCCGGCTGCAGCGCGCCAGATTGGGCCATAGCCCTCGTAGACAATGGGTTTTCTGCTATGAATTCAAGAGTATGATGCCCAAAACCTTCGATCCACTATGAACGCTGACGAAAAATCCTGTCCGGTCTGTGCTGAAACCATCAAGGCGGCGGCTATCAAATGCCGTTTCTGCAATACGGACCTGGCCAGTTTTGCGGCCGCCCAGGAGGCGCAAACGGAACGTGTGTTGTTCAATGCGCACCCTGCCGTCATTTTTTCTGCCTGGCAATGGATCGCCGTGGTTCTGACGCTGGGTATTGCCTATCTCTACTATTGGATTCTGAGCCTTGGCACCCATTTCGAAATCACCACCCAGCGGGTTCGTGTTGAAAAGGGTGTTTTTTCGAAGTCCAAGGAAAGTGTGGAGCTTTTCCGCATTGACCACTTTGACGTTCGCAAACCCTTCGGCATGCGCTTGCTCGGCCAGTGCCTGCTGGACTTAAGCTCGTCCGATACCAACTTTGCAAATATCGCCATCTATGGCGTGCCTGACCTGGAAACTCTGGCAGACACCTTGCGCGAATGCTCGCTGCGCGAGCGCACGCGCCGCAAGGTAACGACCCTGGTACAGGCCTGAGGACCTTGTAACGCCTCAGTAATCAGCTTTGGGTGACCCGATTGCCACACCGGTTGATGTGGAATGCAACGGCCTGCCGTTGAAAGCAGCGAGACCCGCGCCGTGAGTACCAATGCCCGTTCGCCATTCATCGATGCTATTGAAGACCAAATTGCAGCCCACACACCGGTATTGACCGGACGGTCGCATGCCTCCCGCTTCATCCCGGGTGATGACTGGCTTGTAACTGGCTGCGCCACAACTGCGGCATCGATTGACTGGCTTCATACCAAAAAGGATACCGTCAAATTCAAAGATTCAGTGTGCGCCAGGACACAGCAATGCGAAAGACTGGGGTCAATGCGGGGTATTCACCGCATTGACCTGGCAAATGCACTGAAAAGCACCATTCGATCGAATGTGCGCAAATTGTTTTTGTGGAGATGTGCAACTAAAACATCAACCCTAGGGTTTACCCGCATAATCCGATAGCACAATGTTGACTTGTCCATTGCCGCTTGAGCTGGCTTTGGATGTTTGGGGCCCTTTCAGGGGCTGGCGATCATTTGCCTGAACCCCACTAACCGGATACCGCCACCATGAACATGATTCCCACAGAAGAATTTGTCGAGAATGTCACCTACGACGAACTCACCATCGGGCGCAGCGCGCGCCTGTTGCGCACGCTGAGTGTCGCCGACATCCAGGCTTTTGCCGCCGTTTCCGGCGATACCAATCCGGCCCACCTGGATGCCGAATACGCCAACGACACACTGTTCCACGGCGTGATTGCGCATGGCATGTGGGGCGGCGCATTGATTTCTGCCCTGCTGGGCACCCGTTTTCCTGGCGCGGGCACGATCTATCTGGAGCAGGTGTTGCATTTCGTCAAGCCGGTGCGGGTCGGCGACACGCTGGCGGTGACAGTCACGGTTTTGACCAAAGACGACGCCAAGAAGGCAGTGGAAATGGACTGCCAGGTGGTCAACCAGAAAGGCGAGCGTGTGTTGCATGGGACTGCCCGCGTGCTGGCACCCACCAAAAAAGTGCGCCTGGCCAAGATTGCCGGACCACAAATCCAGCTTTTCGACCCCGAGGCCCGCTTTAAAGACCTGCTGGCGCTAGGCAAGGACCTGGAGGCCGTGCGCTGCGCCGTGGTGCACCCGTGCGACTTGGGTTCGCTGAGCGGTGCCATGGACGCGGCCCGCTACGGTCTGATCGTCCCGGTGCTGGTCGGCCCCGAGGTGCGTATCCGCCACGTGGCGCAAGAAGGAGGCATCGACCTGACAGGTGTGGAAATTGTCTCCGTGCCCCATAGCCACGCGGCGGCGGGAGCTGCCGCCGATATGGCGGCCAATGGCGAGGTCGAGGTGCTGATGAAGGGCAGCTTGCACACCGACGAACTGATCCACGCGGTACTCAAGCACCCCGGATTGCGCACGGAGCGACGCATGTCCCATGTGTTCCGGTTTGACGTGCCGCTGTACAGCAAGCCGCTGCTGATCACCGATGCCGCACTCAACATCCGCCCGACTCTGATGGAGAAGGTGGACATCATTCAGAACGCCATCGACTTCGCCCGTATTCTCGGGGTTCATACCCCCAAGGTTGCCATTCTGTCGGCAGTGGAAACGGTTAACCCCAGCATTCCCTCCACGCTGGACGCTGCGGCCTTGTGCAAGATGGCCGAGCGCGGCCAGATCACCGGCGGCCTGCTGGATGGTCCGCTTGCCTTTGACAACGCCATTTCCAGTGAGGCGGCCCACATCAAGAACATTGATTCGCTGGTGGCTGGCCACGCGGACATTTTGGCTGTGCCCGACCTGGAGAGCGGCAACATGCTGGCCAAGCAGCTCGACTACCTGGCCGGCGCATCGGGCTCCGGTCTGGTGCTGGGCGCGCGAATTCCAATTGCGCTGACCAGCCGTGCTGACGGTCCGACCAACCGCGTGGCCTCGGCCCTGCTGGCCCTGCTGGCCGCACACAATGCGCGGCGGAACCATGCCCGCAAGAACTGGAACAGCCCTGCCTGAATAAGAAATCACCCATGGCCATACTCGCTGTCAACGCCGGGTCGTCGAGCCTGAAGTTTTCCCTGCACCCATGCTACGGCGATGATGTGGGCCCCAGTGTACTCACCGGCAACATACAGGGACTGGAGCCCGGTGGCACGCCCGAGATGGACTGGTCTTTCAACGGCACCCCACACCAGCAAACGCTGACCGACGGTGCCGGCAGCTCCTTCGCCCGCGCACTGGAGGCGCTGCGCAGCCTGCTGACCCTTGAGCCGGGTGTGCCGCATATTGAAGCCGTGGCGCACCGTGTTGTGCATGGCGGTGCCGAGTTACGGAACAGCGTCATCGTCACCGATGCCGTGCTGGAAAGTCTCACCCGACTGAACTCGCTGGCGCCCCTGCACCAGCCACACAACGTGGAGGGCGTACGCGCCTTCCGCGAGGCCTTCCCCGAGCTGCCGCAGATTGCCTGTTTTGATACGGCCTTCCACTCCACCCTGGCCGAGGTAGATTACACGTTTGCGCTGCCCCAGGCCTTGACTGAACAAGGTGTGCGCCGCTATGGCTTTCACGGCCTGTCCTACCAGTTCATCATGGACACACTGCTGCGCGCCAGCCCGCGTGCCCGTGGTCGCGTGCTGATGGCGCACCTGGGGAACGGCGCCAGCCTGTGCGCCGCACGCGAGGGGAGTAGCATTGCTACCACCATGGGTTTCTCGGCTTTGGATGGCCTGATGATGGGCACGCGCACCGGGTCGCTGGACCCTGGAGTCCTGCTGTACCTTCTGGAGCAAGGCTGGGACCACCAGCGCTTGCAGACGTTGCTATACAGGCAGAGCGGCCTTTTGGGTGTGTCCGGCATCTCGGCCGACATGCGCCGCCTGCGGGCTGACGGCTCGGCTGCAGCACAAAAGGCGATCGCCATGTTCACCCACCGCGTGGTGCGTGAGAGTGGGGCCCTGACTGCCTGCATGAGCGGCCTGGACGTGCTGGCCTTCAGCGGTGGCATCGGCGAGCACGATGCCGCGCTGCGCCAGGAGGTCTGCACCAGCCTGGCCTATCTGGGGGTAGAGATCGACCCGGCGCGCAACCTGGCCGCGGTGGGCAGTGACACCTTGGCCGTGCACGCAGCCGGCAGCGCGGTGGAAGTGTGGGTGGTGCCCACCGACGAAGGTCGTGTGGCTGCCCGCGATGCCGCCCGTCTGATCGGATGACACCGTCGACGCAAGCCAACGCATGAGTGCAACGGCCATCAGCATCGGGCCTATTGCACTTCCAACCGAACTGCTCATCCTGCTAATTTGTGGTGCTGTAGCTGCAACCATTGGCCATTTGGTCGGGCGAAGTCAAAAGGTCAGCGTCAGCGGCACCGTAGCGGATATGTTGTTGGCAGCGGGTTTCGCCGCCCGTGTTGCCTTTGTCGTGTCGTGGTTCGAAAACTACCGCAGTGCGCCATGGACCATGTTTGATATCCGCGACGGCGGCTTCACGCCGTGGGCAGGTGTACTTGCCGCTGTTCTTGTCGCGCTTTGGCAGGGCTGGCGACGTTCAACGTTGCGTGGTCCATTGTTGATTGGGCTGATGGCAGGTACCGTGATGTGGTTCGTGACACCCGCGGTTCTGCGCTTGGGCAGTGGTCCGGCACTTTCCGATCTGGACGGGATGTCGTTTGTGTCGATGCAAGGAGCGCCGGTCAGCCTGGCAAAGCTGGCGCAGGGCAAACCGCTGGTAGTCAACTTGTGGGCCACCTGGTGTCCGCCTTGCCGCCGGGAGATGCCCGTCCTGGCTGCGGCGCAGCAGCAATTGCCCGGTGTCGGCTTCATATTCACGAACCAGGGCGAGAGCCAGGTCACGGTGCAACGTTACCTTGCTGCAAGTGGCCTGACTCTTGCCAATGTGGTTCTGGATCCCGGCAAGAAGTTGGGACAGCAACTCGGCTCAACCGCTCTGCCCACCACTTTGTTCTTTGACACTCACGGGCGACTGGTCGATACCCATCTCGGCGCGCTATCTTCGGCGTCGCTGGCCAGCAAACTGAAAAAATTGGCACCGCAATAATCCAGCTGTGTCGGTCGGCAATCAAGTATTGAATTAAAACGCTCAGCCAGCAATACGCGCAGCCGCCTGTTACTCGTAGGCCGCCAGACGGGGTAGTTCCAGCGGTGAAAACAGACTTTGCTGGAGTTGGAGTATGGCCGCCTGACGTTCTGCCTCCGACGCCTGGGCGTTGCTTTGCAACACTTTGCCGCGCTGCTCCCGGTATTGGGCGATGCGAGACTTCCATACCGCTTCTTCGCGGTCCACTTCGGCAAGCCGGGCAGCGGCTTCAGGATCAAATGCCTTGGCCCGCATGCGGTAGATATCGTCCTCGCTGGCGCCTTTGGCCCGCAATTCCTGCGCCTGTTGCTCCACCTTGACCACTACCAAGCTGGCCTCGCGCGCCTCGCGCAGATCGGGCGACATCGCGGCGTCCAGGGAAGCGAGTTGCTGTTTTTTTTGTTCCGCGTTCAAAGCCGGATTTTGGCTGACCTCCAGCCGTGCCACCGCGTCCATGTCATAAGCGTCATCAAAGCCAAACATGCCTTGGGCCTCCTCGGCGCTAAAGTAACGTGCGCGCAAGTCCTGTTGCGCCAGCATACGTGCGCGAATCGCCTGCACCGCGTTGCCGCTGAGTTCCGGCTTTTGTTCCAAGACCAGCAACTCGCGCTTGAAAGCGATGTACAAGTCCAGCAATCGTTGCGCTTTTTTGGCTTGCGGTGCGGGCAAACGGCGTTCCAGTTCCCCGCGCAAATGGGCAGTAATGCCCTCAACGGTTTGTTCGCCCACGGCACTGAGGTAGTAATCAAACAGGCGCTTGAGTTCACCATAGGCCAGTGGCCCGCTGCTGGCATCAGCCGTCCCGGCCTGCAACACCTGCAGGTTGCCATCGGGCACTGTGTCGCGCATGGAGCGAACAAAGGGCGCCCCGCCTACTGCCGCTGTGGCAACCGGCGGGACCAGATCCGGACCTGGAGGGCTGTTGCTCTGCCACAGCATCCAACCCCCGACCAACAGGGCCAGCGTTGCCAGCCCCCAAAAGAGTTGGCGCGTGCGGACCCGCATGTCTAGCTTAGAGACCCAGGTTGCGCAAACGATTGGCGTGCTGGCGGTAGATGGTTACCGGGTTGGTTTCAAACAGGTTGATCAAACCAACGGTCTGGTTCACTTCGTCCATGTGGTTCATGGCGTAGTCGTCACGAATGACCCGACCCAGGTGCGTGGAACAACTTGCAACCAGACCATCATTCTTCGCACCACCGAAGGCCAGTGAGGTCAACGCCAGAGCGGGATCCAGGATGTCCAACACGTTGGTGTAGGCCCGGGCACCGCTCCACGAGAAGTACGACACACTCCCGACCGTGTAGGCTCCCTCGCCGCACGCCGTGGTGGGGATACCGGCCGGATGGGCCTGGTTGAACTTCAGGGAACCCGCAGTGCTGAGCGACTTGGCGGCAGCCAAAGCATTTTGGCTCAGACCGGAACCGCCCGACAGGAAATTGATGACGGTCGCAAGGCCATTGGTCACCGACACAACAATCGAGTTAGACAAGGACCCGGGAGGCGCTACTTTCAACAGGACGTCTGCAACGGCCGAGCCCTTGTTGACGCCGCCAACCGAAGTAACCGACGCAACCAGATCCGGACGCACGGTCGCAACATAACGAATGGTCGGGCCACCATGGCTGTGACCGATCAAATTCACCTTGCTTGCTCCGGTGGCGGCCAAAATCTGCTTGACCTGGGTCAGCAACTGCTCACCACGCACTTCGGAGCTGTTGGCGGCCGCCACTTGGGTCACGTACACCCGGGCACCGTCAGCCCGCAAAGCGGAGGGTATGCCATACCAGTATTCCACTGGACCGATATTGTCGAAGCCAAACAGACCATGCACCAGCACGATAGGGTATTTGGTCTGTGTATAACCCGCTGCTAGAGCGGACGCGGGAAGCAACGACAGCGCCAACAAACAGGCACTCAACCAGGACATCACAATTTTCTTCACAATATTCTCCAGACAGGGCGACAACGCCCAAGGGTTGATAGGAATCCATCTCTTACCTCAGTGCGACCTCTGGGGTGCGGGCGCTGTCGCTAGTTGACCTGGTTCCGGATGTTTGTACCAACCGGTCGGGGTCTAAAAAAGCACGATCGTGCGATTTCCGTAATGGTAGGACGGTGAACCTGTTTTGTCATTCTGGTAAACCCGGATGACGTGAACTCTGTCGAAGTGTCGACTAACTTATCCATCCCATCGACTCCGTGTTCAACACTGCGGTAACAGCAGCTAACATCACCCCATGCCCGCTTATTCATTTGAAGCCCTGGACGCCAATGGCAGCACCCGCAAAGGCGTCATTGAAGCCGACACCGCCAAAGCGGCGCGGGGCTTGTTGCGGGCCCAGCTGTTGGTTCCCATGGTGCTGCAGCCGGTCAACGCGCAAGCCAGCGCAAGCGCGGAGGCAGGTACGACCACCGCTTCAACCACGCTATGGAGTTCGCGGGTATTCAACGCCACGGCGCTGGCCATCTGGACCCGGCAGATTGCGGGTCTGGTGGCATCCGGCTTGCCGTTGGAGCGCGCGCTGACCGCCTTGTCCGACGAGTCCGACGACGAGCGACAGCGCAACCTGGTGGCCGCCCTGCGAGCCGAGGTTAATGGTGGCACCGCCTTTGCCACCGCGCTAGCCCAGCACCCCCGCGAATTCTCCCCAACTTACTGCGCGGTGGTGGGCGCCGGAGAGCACAGCGGCCACCTCGGCGTCGTATTGGAGCGCCTGGCCGATGACCTGGAACAAAGTCAGGAACTCAAGTCCAAGCTGGTGGGCGCCGCGCTCTACCCCGCCATCGTGACCCTGGTGGCCATCACCATCGTGATGTTCCTGCTGGGTTATGTGGTGCCGCAGGTGGCGGAAGTGTTTGCCGGCAGTAAACGGGCGCTGCCCATGCTCACCATCATCATGCTGGGGCTGGGTAATTTTGTGAAACACCAGGGCTGGATGATGCTGATTGCTCTTCTTTTAGCTGCTGCTGGTGCCCGTTTGGCGTGGGCTAGCGCGTCATTTCGTGAGCGGTTTGACGCCGCCTGGCTGACGCTGCCGGTACTGGGAAAACTCTCCCGCGGCTACAACACGGCGCGTTTTGCCAGTACCTTGGCCATGCTGGCCGGGGCCGGCGTGCCGATTTTGAAAGCTCTGCAGGCCGCGGCCGACACCTTGTCCAACCGCGCCATGCGCGCCGACGCACTGGATGCATTGGTGCTGGTGCGTGAAGGCGCGCCGCTGGCCTCGGCCATGGCGCAAAAGAAACGTTTCCCGGGTTTGCTGGCCATGTTTGCACGGCTGGGTGAACAAACCGGCCAACTGCCACTGATGCTGGAGCGCGCCGCGCGCCAGATCAGCACCGAGGTGCAACGGCGTTCGCTGCAACTGGCGACCCTGCTGGAGCCGCTGTTGATCGTGACCATGGGCCTGGTGGTGATGCTGATTGTGCTGGCGGTTCTCTTGCCCATCATCCAGCTCAATCAACTGGTGCGTTAACACCGGCGATGGGCAGCCTAAAACGGCCGCTCTACATGCCGGCCTGGGTCAACCAGCCAGAGAGCAGGCCCAAGTCAAATACTGCGTTGTTGCTCAAGGAGCCAAGGTAGTACAGGCGCGGCGTGCCGGTGTCGTTGACGGCCAGGAAATGACCGTTGGCATAACTGCGATAACGATTGCCCGTAATCGTCTGGGTCGCTTGCGCACGGCCAAAAATACTCGCATAGGTTTTTTCCGCCCATACAAACACCTTGTCGGCATCGGCGATCAGGGTTGAGGTACCTGTGCTGACCGTGATGGACTGTGCCGAAGCGCTGACGTCTTGGCCGGTTGTATTCGACACTGCCAGCGTGACGCTGTAGGTGCCCGCCGCCATATAAGTTTGGCTGCGATTCTTTTCCGTTGAAGTCGAACCATCGCCAAGGGTCCACAGATAACTCAGCACATCGCTGTACACGGTGCTGCTGCCGGTTCCGGTAAATTGAACCGTCAATGGTTTGGTGCCGCTGGCAGGTGTTGCCGAGATGCTGGCGTTGATGACCGCCAGAGGCACACTTTGCAGCGTACCCTTGCGGATGGTGTGATTGGCGCGATCCACGACGTACAGGTTGCCACTACCGTCGACGGCCGCATCCTTGGGAGTATAAAAACTGGCCGATGTGCCGGTGCCATCGGTGGTGCCACTGCCGCCGGCCAGGGTGTTAACGACGCCGGCCGGTGTGATCTTGCGAATGGCATGGATGCTACTGTCGGCCACGTACACGTTGCCGGCGCTATCCACCGCTAAACCCCGCGGAGCGCTGAACTGCGCCGCGCTGCCGGTGCAGTCAGCACTGCTGACGACCATGCCCGCCACCCCGGCCAGCGTGAAAAAGACGTAAGTCGCATCAGCGGCCACAACCGCTGCGGGTGCCAGAAACGCAAAACTGGCCGGCGCGGGTTCCGCAAGAGACTATTTGCCCTCGAATGGAATCATGCTGCAACTCCGGTTGGCCTGCTGTCGGCTCGGGAAGCAAATTCTGAATTCCGCCCGCCGACCAGTCCTGCTCAACCTGCATGTGCTTACCACCACACGCAACCTGCCCGTCATTACCCTTTCGAACACTCCTGATTTAGGTGCATTAAGGCGCTGGCTTGGTCATGGTGGCGCTATCCAGAGCGACCAGCGTCTGCGCCAGCGCCCGTCCCATCATGCTGGCACCGGTCTGCAGTGTGATGCCGGTTTGCGACAGGATGTTGCCTTCAAAATGTGCATGGGTGCCAATCGTCACCTGGCCAGCCACTTGCCAGAAAATGTTCTTGGCCTGCGCACCGCCACTTAGGGTTATGCGCTTGGCGTTGCTCATGATCAGGTCGCCCGTCATCTGGAAGATCCACACGTCATTGGCGCCACCGGAAATGACCACATCAGACGGTATGGTGACCGCGCTTCCAAACTTGTACAAACCCGGGACCAGGGTCAGCCCCCCGATGTTGCCGCTGTTGAGGTTGAGAAAGTCGGGAGTGGGTCGGCCAGCGGCATCGGTGTAGGCAGTCTGCATATCCAGGATCGCTGTGGTCAGGTTGCTAGGCGTCGGGCCCGCCATATTGGCGGCAAAGACCTTGCCGCCGCCCACCACCTGGGTCGAGGTGGAGAATACATTGGTGGAATCTGCCGTCAGCGAGAATCCGGTGACAAAGCTAGCGGCGGCCGGGCTAACCCCTATATCGCCCGTGAGAATGGAAGTCGGTACGCTGGAGATACCCGTCTTGGCCAGAATCAGGAAATTGCCCGCGGTTCCAAGCAAAACGGGGGCCGGCCCCATCACCGGGGGTATCACCGCAGCAGCGGTGGTCCAACTCCAGCTAAAGTCATTGGCCAAGGCCATGCCAACCGTGCTTTTGACGCCATTCTTTCCACCCTTGATCGTGGCGGAGTAGCGGGTATTGTTGGCGAGTGGGCTGTCAGGTTTGAAGACCAAGCTGTTGCCAGAATAGCTCGCCGTCCCCGGCACTGGTGTTGCTCCCTGCAGCAGGGTGATCGTCGCACTGGTGATAGTGGCTGGGTCCATCGGTTCGCTGAAGGTGGCGCCCACAGTCGCGTTGGTGGAGATATCGACGCCGCCATTGTGAATCGTGGTTGTGATAACGGTTGGCGTCGAGTTCGCAACTATTGTGTAGACCTTGGCGTACTTGTTATTGGCTGCCATGTCGGTATCACTCAAGCCATAGGCAACATAGATGTCGGCACCGATCAAGCTGGTGACAGCCAAATTGCGCACCACCTCAATGCTGCGGTCCCCCAGTGCTGCGTACGCGTAGACCGGCACGGCCCCCGACACATACGGCACCCAACTGGTGCCATTATTGAAAAACCACATCTGCTGGAAATTGACGCCGAGATAGTAGTTGCCGTTTTTGCCAAGGTCGGCGTCAGCGACCTTGATATTGCCGGTCAGCGTCAGGTTACTGGTTGGCCCGCTGGCGACAGCGGAAAAACTGGCGGTTGGCGCTGCAATCGCCTGTTGGGCGAACATTGCCGCGAGTACCAGCAACAGGGAAACTAACCACATGTGCGGCTGGAAATAATACAGATTGCGTTTCATCTTTGCTTCCTTGGCTGTGAGCCTTGGCGAAACCAAATTCTCGCCTTCGGGCCACGATAGAGTTAAAGATGTCGCCTGTCTGTTAGCTGCCGCACACGATAACGCGGCAAGAGGGGAGCCGAAATCGCGCGAAGGGTCGCATCGAGACAAAGAGCTGAAGACCAGCCGCTGTTTGGGGCTACTACTGAAAGACAGCTTGGGTCGCCAGTCGCATCGGCGCCTTGCGCAGCCAGCTTTGACGCAGCAACTGCCTCACGGTAGCGGCTCCGCATGGGACAAGATGACTTTGACACCCACTACCTTGGCACCCCAGTGCAAGGCCTGGTAGGCATCCGGTTGCAGATCGATCAATGGTGCGCGCTGCGCCTCGTCCACAAACACCTGCAAGAATTCTTCGCCGGGGGCATGGTGGCAAAAATCTTGCCCCCAATACGAAACGAGGTGAAGTCAAAGTGCGGCTCTTCCGAGGCCTGTGGCAGTGCCAGCGCGAGCTGGCGGGCTTGCTGGGCATTCATGGTCGCAACAGCTCCCACTAAATGGTGATGGGCGGGAGATCAATGGCGCGTCGCCCAGTCGAGCACTGCCGCGCTAGATGTGCAGCGCATGCCCCAGCGCCCGCAGCGCCGCCTCTTGCACCGCCTGCCACCCAACGATGCGGTGGTTGTCGCGCCGGGCCACCACGCGCACAAAGCCCTCAAGGGACTCCAGCGTCATCGCGCGGCCGTTTGCCGCGAACGGGAACTGGGCGGTGATGCAGACCGGCCCGGCCTTGGCAGTGTCTGTAAGTGTTTGCCCGGCCACCACCACTTCGGGGTCGGTGAAGCAGACGGCGGCGATGGCCGCAGAGGCGAAGTGGCGGCGTTTACCGAAATGATTTCGGCCACCATTTCCCCTGCGCCATTGCCCGGTGGGTCAGCATGGGTTCGCTCGTCAAATCGCCAATCGCCCAGACGTTGCGCATCGATGTGCGGCACTGGTCATCGACCTTGATGGCGCGGGCGAGCATGCCCAAAGACGCGTAGTCCAGCCCCAATTTTTGAATCGGCTCGGTCTTGAAGTTCTCGCTGACGATGTCGGCGGTGGCAATCAGCTTGAGCACGATCTCACGGCCTGCTGCGCTTTTGAGGTCCACCGCAATGCTCTTTTTGTTGCGATTGAATAGCGGGTAAAAGCCCGCGCCACTGCCCGGCAGCTTGCGGGTGCTGTCACCGTCGGGTGGCTCGACCTAGATGATGTCTGCACCCAAGTCACCCAGCGTCATGCCACAAATGGGGCCTATCACCCTATCTGTGAATTCGACGACGCGGACGCCTCTTAATGGCAGTGTTTTCTCTTCGGCAACGGGCATTTACTTCATTCTGAATTGTCACAAATAGCTTGTGATTCCGGCATATCGGAATCTGCCAAGGATGGAATGTGTGCCCTCTGTTCAGCGCTTTACCGCAGGCAACTCCTCGGGCGAGAAGAATTCGCGGAACTTGC
>CAZMXB010000121.1:0-14089 GCA_964569855.1 uncultured Rhodoferax sp. | reverse complement strand
TGTCCATGAACGGCATCGAGCTGCAGGACCGCGAATTCTTCGCCGCCATCCGCGAGGGGCGCCAGCCCAATAGCAGCGTGGCCCAGGTGCTGCCCTGCTACCAGGTGTTGCACGATCTGGAACTGCAACTCAAGGATTGATCCGGCATGCCCACCCGCATGTGCCGTCAGAGGTCCGAGAGCATCGGTCGATACCGCACACGCGGCCCGTTGCCGTAGTAGGCAAACAGGGGGAGATGGGTCCGGTGGCCGCTCAAGGCCCGACCCAGCTCCTGAAGCATGAAGACCGTTACGTCGATCAAGGGGTATTGCAACGCGTGATCAACGGCTACCCAGTGAAGATGGTGCAGTTCCCCATCACCGCCGATGTCGCCTTCAAAAAGCTCTGCGGGCGCAGCAAAGAAACGTGCGTGGTAGCGCACCGGACTGAACACTGGCGTAATGGCCCGCCCGATGTAGCGCAGGCTCTGTTCACCCCCTTCGGCCTTCAACACCAGGCCCGTTTCCTCCCGGGACTCGCGGATCGCGGCGGTCTGCAGTGCCTGTGCCAGGTCCAGGCGCTTGCCGACTCCCATGTGATCGGCCCACGGCACAGCGGCCAGAGACGCAGGGTAGTCGGTCGCATCCACCGCACCACCGGGGAATACGTACACGTCTGGCGCGAATTTGGCCCGGGCGTGGCGCTTGCCGAGCAGAACCTCCACCTGCCGGCCCGAGCCGCGAAAGACGATGAGGCTGGCCGCGTCGCGCGGCCTGCGTGGGGATGGACGGCCGGGTTGATTCGGAAGTGGGTTCACAGTCATTGCTGGATCGTATCCGCCCAATAGCAACTTCCAGTCAACAGACGCTGTGCACTGCATTGAACCAACAGACCGCCGAAATCGGGGCGCCCTGGCGTCACCCACCGACTCACAGCCTCCATTCACCGAAAAGGCCGCGACAAGCGGGCAGGCGTTGGGTATCGTCACACCCATGGCGCAAAAAAGCGCTCCCACCATTTGAAAGCAAAGGCACACCACCATGAGACACTGGTCGCGAGAACACAATCACCAGCACAACAGACACTGGATCACTGGCTCCATCCTGATCGGCATTGGCAGCCTGTTCCTGTTGGACCGGCTGGACTATTTGGATGCCCCATCTTTGGGCCACTATTGGCCTTTCATCATCGCCATCGTTGGTTTTGTCAGCATGGTGGGTGCGCGCAGTGCAGAACAAGTCGCCAAAGGTGGTTTTCTGGTCTTTTTGGCTTTTTGGCTCTACACCTCGCTGGAACATGTGTGGGGCCTCAGTTTCCACAACAGCTGGCCGATGATTTTGATCGCCCTCGGACTACGCCATATCTTTGTGGGTCTTGCCGGCAAGGCTGAAGAACAGGCCGCGGAGAAACGGACATGAGCCGCAGCCGCACACCGCGCCAGCGCATCGCATTCGGGCTTGTGCTGGCCTTTCTTGGCATCGTGTTCTTGCTGGACAACTTTCGGGTATTTGATGCGCGGGCCGTGTTGTCCTTCTGGCCAGTCGTCTTGATCGCGGTCGGTGGCCTGAAACTCGGCAATGCCCGGCGACCCGCAGACTACGTCGTTGGCGGCACCATGGTCCTGGCGGGCGTGTTGCTGACCTTGACACACATGGGCGTCATTGAGGTGCGCTGGCGTGATTGGTGGCCCGTCCTGCTGATCGCATTGGGTGCGGTGGTGATTCTTCAAGGGCAATTGCGCGGCAATGACGGCAAGAGTGCCCTGGGCGACTCTGTTGCATCCTCACAAGAGCCCCAAGTGGATCTCACGGTGGTGATGGGCGGCACCCAACTGAAAGTGGACTCCCAGGACTTTAAGGGTGGAGCGATTACCGCCGTCATGGGCGGCGTCGAGGTCGATTTCAGCAATGCGTCCATCGGCACCGAAGCCGTCTTGCATCTGTTTGTCGCCATGGGTGGCGTCGATCTCAAAGTGCCGGCTGACTGGAGTGTCATCGTCAACGGCATTCCGTTGCTGGCTGGCATTGAAGACAAGAGTGTGCCGCCGGCCAACCCTGCCAAACGCCTGACGATCACCGGCTACGTGATCATGGGCGGAGTCGAGATCAAGAACTGACACGCCGGGTAAACCAGCATGCATCCGGTGTTGTCCAGTGTTCGTTCGCTGACGTGGTATTTTCTCGTCTGGCTGGCCATCGGCGTTGCGGTTGCGGGTGTCTTTGCATGGACAGGCATAACGCAGTGGCGCAATGCGCTGTGGTTCGCTGTTCCGGTCTGCGTGGCCTATGCCTTTGTCCTGCCCTCTGCCTACTACGTCTGCCGCGCCATGCCCTTTGCGCGGCGCCGCCTGGGCGTTGGTGTCGCGCTGTTCGCGTCTGCATCGGTGGTCGCAGGTGCTGTGGGCTGGGGAATTTGTCTGGGTTGGAATGGGTTTGGTCAGGGTCTGGAACAGGACTGGGCGGGAATGGCGATAACACCCACCATGGGGCTGGCCCTGTTTGCGGTGGCGGCCGGTCTTTATCTGTCGTCGCTGCTGATGCACGATGTGCTGATTGCCATGGACCAGGTGCACGCGGCACAGCGCCGCGAAATGCAGTCGTTGGCGCTGGCACAGGCGGCTGAACTGCAAATGCTGCGTACCCAGATCAACCCGCACTTTTTGTTCAACTGCCTGAACTCCATCAGCGCGCTCACCAGCTCCGATGCGGCAGGAGCCAGGTCCATGACCATTGCTCTGGCGCAGTATTTTCGCCAGACGCTGTCCCTGTCGGAACAGGCCTCCATTCCTCTGGAGCAGGAAGTCGCGCATTGCCAGTCCTTTCTGGCCATTGAAAAGCAGCGCTTCGGGGCCAAACTGTCGGTCGACATCGAACTGCAGGACCTCGCACGAACCGCACTGGTGCCCCCGATGCTGCTGCAGCCTTTGGTGGAGAATGCAGTCAAACACGGTATTGCACAACGCGCTGACGCGGGTGTGGTGGTGATACAAGCCTGGGTGCAAGGCAGCTGGTTGCACATGCGTGTAGAAAACCCCACGGTGCCCGAGACCTTCGCCGCACCCGCAGCGCATGGCGCTGATGGCCTGGGCCTGGGCCTGAAAAACTGCCAGCAGCGCCTACGTAACCTGTATGGCGACCAGGCGCGCATCACACAAGGGGTTACCACAGAGCGCTTTGTGGTGGAAATGACCCTGCCATTTACGACCCGTGCGCAGGACGCAAACCGTTGACGAACTAACCAATGATTCGAACCCTGATCGTGGATGACGAGGCCTTGGCGCGCGGCCTGGTGCGCGAGTACCTGCAAGCCCACGACGACATCGAAATAGTTGCCGAGTGCGACAACGGTTTTGACGCCGTCAAGACCATCACCGAACTGCGCCCCGATCTGATCTTCCTGGATATCCAGATGCCACGGCTTTCGGGCCTGGAAGTGCTGGAGCTCACGCAGCGCGACCACGGCGTCATTTTCACAACCGCTTATGACCAACACGCGCTGAAAGCCTTTGATCTGCGTGCGGTGGACTATTTGCTCAAACCATTTGCACAAGCGCGCTTTGACGAGGCTCTGGTAAGGGCGCGCGCTGCTGGGTCAGGCATCCATCGGGCTACAAGCATTGGCCGCACAACCCTTTGGCAAACTGGAGCGGCTGTTGGTGCGCGAGGGCACCCAGGTGTTTGTGCTGGCACTGGGAAGGCCTGAGTTGCGATGGCCAGTCGTACCTGACGGCATTTCCCGTACAGGCGTTCTCGCCAACAGGTATGACGTTTGCGGTCTGGCCGAATTTCTGCATGAGTCAAGGCGCGCCGACTGTATGCCAGCCGGTCGCCAGGCGCGGCGCGTAACCGAGTTGAAGTGACGACCTCGGTGCCAACCATAGGCGTGCGGCCACACACGCAAAATCCAAAGTACAGGTGAAACCCCGCACGTTACGCCGTGTTGTAGCCGACTTCTTTTCGACCTTCACCCCACTGCGGCGCCGAGCTCTTCGTCCGTGATGGCTCCAACTTTTACCGTTAAGGCTGCCGCCACCAGAGTGACAACTCCCTCACTCAGGGCATCCATGTCCGACGGCTCCGTCATGTCGGAGGCCAGCCGCGCAAAAAATTCGGCGTGATTGAGCAACCATTCATCACTTGCGGCACCAGATGGCATAACAAGTGGGTGGTGGTGCGAAAGCGCGTCATCCGATGTCGACGATTGGGTTGCCGTCGGCGTCCTTGCGTCGGCCTGCGTCTGCCTGCGTCTACGATCTGGATGATGCCACCAACCGCCAGCCTGAACGTCCCCTCGCGGGTTGAACTCTGCGCTGTCCAGCACCACCCCGACCGCCGACAGGCCGACAATAGTTGCGCTGCATTCACGCTAAGTGGTGTCAAAACGAAAAGGGTCTTGGGTCATTTCCTGGCATAGCCAATCCGTCGTTTCCGCGTGCGTAATGCTACTGTGCAAGCGGTAGTGGCAAAAGAAGCGGGTGCAAAAGTGCGTCGACACCGTCGATAATTGGCCATGCGATATGAAATCGAAGCCGACTGGCTGTTGCTGCTCACCTGCAATTTTCGATGTAGTTATTGTTTCATCGACCCGCGTGATCTGGGCTCAAAGGTTCGGCGGGCGGGCACACCACAGCAATGGCGTGATGGTTTCGCCCGCACCGGCAAGACGTGGCTTTTGCACCTGACTGGCGGTGAACCACTGGTGCATCCGGATTTTCTGGAGATTGTCAGTTTATTGTCACAGGACCATTACCTTTCGCTCAATTCCAACCTGTCGCATGGCTGTATCGAAGCATTGGCGCAGGTGGTTCGCCCCGATCGCGTGCATTTCATCAATGCGTCGCTGCACTGGGACGAGCGCGCGAGGAAGGGTGGACTAACCGACTTTGTGCGGCGCGTACAACTATTGCAGAGCGCCGGTTTTCGGGTCATGGTGTCGCAAGTCGCCGACCCGGCGCTGCTGCCGCGGCTGGAAGGTGTGATGATACAAATGGCCGAACTGGGCATCACGGTCTTCCCCAAGGCCATGCGGGGGCCTTACCTCGGTAAGGAGTTCCCCGCAGCCTACAGCGAGGTGGAGCGCATCCTGCTGAAGCGGCTGATTGCCCATGCACGCACGGCCGCTGGCGCTTTGCGGGATGCCCTGGGCGAGGCGCCAACCATCGACCTGTTCCTCGAAGAGCGGCGCCTGGAGGAGCGCAGTTACCGCGGCCGCTGGTGCGCTGCCGGCCCGCGCTTTGTGCGCCTGGATGGTTTTGGCCGGGTTATGCGTTGTGGTTCGAACATCAGCTATGGAAGCATCCTGGCCGGCAATGCCAGCTTGCCGCCAGATATCCATCGTTGCCGCACGAGTTATTGCCCGTATTACTGCGACAAATACTCGGTGCCAATGTCGACCCTGCAGGAAATGGGCGCTGCGCGCAAAGCACTGCTGCCACGGACATAATTCGCCTTACTTGAAGGAGCGAATTGTGCACAAGAAAATTCACGCCAAGCTCGAGATCGCCGTGCTGACCATGCCCCTCTGCCAACGGCTAACACTGGCACCTGCGCAGAATAACGCGTCGGCGCTGAGTACCCTGTGACCACTGCACTTTGCGCCCGTTCCACTGGCCAGCGAGGCGACAGCAGTGGTCGCGCAGGCCGAAGCCCTATCGTTGCCGGCCGGGGCAACTTTGGAGAGCTTTGCGCTGGAATTAACCTTGCCATTTGTGCCCCGTGCTCAGGGCGCAAACTCTTGACGCATTGACCCATGATTCAAACGCTCATAGTGGATGACGAGGCTTTGGCGCGCGGCCTGGTGCGCGAGTACCTGCAAGCCCACGACGACATCGAAATAGTTGCCGAGTGCGACAACGGTTTTGACGCCGTCAAGACCATCACCGAACTGCGCCCCGATCTGATCTTCCTGGATATCCAGATGCCACGGCTTTCGGGCCTGGAAGTGCTGGAGCTCACGCAGCGCGACCACGGCGTCATTTTCACAACCGCTTATGACCAACACGCGCTGAAAGCCTTTGATCTGCGTGCGGTGGACTATTTGCTCAAACCATTTGCACAAGCGCGCTTTGACGAGGCTCTGGTAAGGGCGCGCACGCTGCTGGGGCAGGCCTCCACCGGGCTTCAAGGCTTGGCCGCACAACCCGTCGGTAAGTTAGAGCGGCTGCTGGTGCGCGAGCGCAACCAGGTGCATGTTCTGGCTCTGGGCACCGTGGCCTGTATCGAGGCACAGGACGATTACATCCAAATCTACTGCCAAGGCAAAACCTACCTCAAGACACAAAGCCTGAGTGACATAGAAACACGCCTGGACCCGGCTCTGTTTGTGCGGATACACCGCTCGTGGATCATCAACCTGGCCCACCTCAAGAACATCGAACGCCTGGCCAAGGACAGTTTTGTAGCCGTGTTGCACACGGGCCAACAAGTGCCCATCAGCCGTGCAGGGCACGAGCGCATCAAGGCATTGATTTAAAGAGCTCAGTCAGTCACTGCGACTCTTTAACCGCAACGGCTGTTGTAGTTTTCCTCGAAGCGGCGCAATTCCGCTTTCTCGCCATCGGTCAGGTCAGTGCGGGCACGCTTGCTGAACAGAATGCGTTTCGACTCACCACATTGCTGTTGACGGATCGATGCGCGTTCTTTGTCCAGCTTGTCGGCATTCTTGGCCTGGGTGAGCTGGTCTTTTTTGTCCCTGCGCTCTTGCGCCATGAGATCATTGGAGGCGCTTTCACTCTCCGAGCATTCCTGGCTGTACTCCCGACGCATCTGACTGATGGTGTCGTAATTCAGGCCATTCGTAGGACCCATTCGTATGGCGTCGTTGAGTGAGGCACAACGTGGCGTCAAATACTTCAAATTGGCCGGAGGTGGCGGTGCTTTGGGTATGGGAGTCTGATAGATCGTTTGTGTGCCTGATGGCCCGTAATAAACCACACCACTACCCGCACAGGGCTGGGTGGATTGGTAGGTCCGGCCATTGCTGGTGCAGGTGTAGCGAGACTGCGCCTGTGCACCCGCCGCAATGAACATCACGGCAACTCCCAGCGCGATAACACAGGTATTTTTCACAGCCTCGAAACCCACAATGATCCAAAGCATGTGATTTTATCCATTCGGCCTGCAGGGTCTGCTATGCAATTCATTGGCAAATTACCGTCTCACGTGCTGGTGTATATCGATTCAGCGTTGGCCAAGCCCTCGGTTGGCCAGTCGGTCGCACGATTACCAATCTCTCGCTCTGCGTTTCACTAAACTGGTCCCAATGAGCCCACCCCGTCAACCGCATCACCCACAAAACCAGCTAATTTCCTATTTCTGGAACGACGATGCCATCCGCAGCCGGACTGTGAGCGACGCCGTGCTGTCTGGCATTGTTGCCACACCTGCGCCACCTGCAGGGCTGGTCGCCGATTGGGAACGCGAGTCCTTGCTGCATTTGGGTCTGGAACCGGGTGACGTCGAGGTTTTGCCGCTGGCGCGTACCCGTGCGCGCTGGCCAGACTACAAATACTGTGTCCAAGCGGTGTCGGATTGGATGCGCGCACTCCTTCTGCACGACGTGCTGGCCTTCAGCGAAGTAGCTTTGATGGTCTGCCGCGGTGCGAGGTACCACCATGATGGTGGCCAATATGGCGGCATGGCCTTTTGCAATCTCTTTTTGAGCGAGGACAAAGGTCTTGACTTGCATTTTCCGCGCGCCGGACATCGAATCCCGCTCTCCCGGGGCACGGTGGTGGTATTTGATACCGCGCAGCCTCACGCCGTCATCCATCGCGACAGCGGTGGTTTCCACGCGGCCGACTTCGGCGCGGACCAGGACTGCACCCAGGTATTCCTGAGCTGGGAGTTACCCATCCAGAATGTCGGTGTCGGGCGAGCACTTGGGATCACCTTCGACGTGGACCCGTCGACTTCGGTGACCTTGAATGAAGAACAAGTCAGGCTGAATGGTGACCGGGCTGCGGTGTGCCCGGACTCCGGTCGGTGGTGCAAGGCTGAATAACACTCCACGCACATTGCAGGCGCCCCGAACGAAGAGAATGGAGCCCATGCAAGAACAGACTCTTTCTCCGAATTCCGGCCGCCCCTTGCTGGTTCCCGCGCTACTGGCCATTTTGGTGCTTGCTGGTTGTTCTTCGGCAGCCTTGGTCGAACCGAAGACGCCAACACCAACGGCGGCTGAAGTCAAGCCAGCCCCATCCGAATTCGGCGAGTCCGAACCGATGCAGAAGTTTGCCCGCTGGGTGGCAGATTTCAGCACCGAAGCACGCGCTGCCGGCATTACCGAGGCGACCCTTCACATTGCATTCGACCAGGTCAGCTTTCTCCCGCGCGTCATCGAGTCGGATCGGGCGCAGCCGGAATTCACCCGACCGGTATGGGTCTACCTCGACAGCGCGGTATCAGCGCAGCGCATCACCCGTGGCAAGGACAGTTTGGCGCAACACCGCTCCGTCGTTGAACCGATAGCAACACGCTACGGCATCCCGGCCGGGATCCTCGTTGCCATCTGGGGCATGGAAAGCAGTTACGGCCATTTTGTGGGTGACATACCGACCATAGACGCCCTGGCCACCCTGGCTTTTGACGGGCGTCGCGCGGCCTGGGCGCGTGGCCAGTTGCTGGCTGCTTTGCGGATACTGCAGAACCGCGACATCGATCGCGCGCAAATGATCGGTTCGTGGGCGGGTGCGATGGGACAGACGCAGTTTTTGCCATCGGTATTTCTGGCCCATGCGGTCGACGCCGACGGTGATGGCCGACGCGACATCTGGGGCAGCGTGCCCGACGTGATGGCGTCTACCGCCAACTTTTTGAGCAAGTCCGGATGGCAGACCGGTCAAGCGTGGGGGCTGGAAGTGCGCCTGCCGCCAGGATTCGACTACACGCACGCCGACACCGCAGTGCGACAGTCGGCAGATGCATGGGCCGCAGAGGGTGTGCAATCCATGGACGGCACGCCGCTGCCAGACTTGACCGACAGTTCTGTCCTGCTCCCCGCTGGCGCGCGCGGACCCGCTTTTCTGGTGGGACCGAACTTCCGCACCATCCTGCGCTATAACAACGCAACCAGTTATGCGCTGGCCGTCCATCTGCTGGCGCAGCGGCTAACCGACGGCCCTGCCATAAAGACACCGTGGCCGCGTGATGTGCAGGCTTTGAACCGCAGCCAGGTGCTGGCGCTGCAAACGGCGCTCAACGCGCAGGGGTTTGACAGCGGAACGCCAGACGGCATGATGGGCCCCGCCACCCAGCGCGGCATTCGTCTTTTCCAGCGAAGCGTGGGCCTGCCGGCGGACGGGTATCCGACACTGGACCTGCTACAGCGCCTGCAGTAATGCAGCCACCAAACGATTCAGGCATCCAGTTCCGGGTAGTACCGGAAGATGCCCGTCTCGTTGAATGGTATGCGGCGCTCGCTCTCCAGGTAGGCCGCCACACGTTTGTGCTGCATCACGCGCGCATGCAGCGCCATCACGCGAGGCGTCTTCTTCGTGGCGCGCCGGGTCGCCTTGGGGAAAGCGTAGAGCAGGCCCTCCACCAATTGAAACAGTGACAGGTCGGCATAGCTGATTCGTGCACCTACCAGGTATTTGTCACCCTTGGGATTGCGCTCCAGTATGGTCTCCAGCCAGCCCAGGAATTTGGGGATGCGCTGTGTGCGAAACGCCTTGGCCGCCCTGGCGGCTTCCGGTTCTTGGTCTTCGTAATACAGCCCCGTACCGACCGGGTGGTGGGTGTCGTGTGCCTCACTCACAGCGTCGGCAATCGTCAGTTGAATTTGGTGCGTCCAAATACGATCAGCTTCGCTTGCCCCCACCAGCTTCAGGCGCGGCCCCAGGTAAAGCAGGATGGCTGCGGTTTGTGCTATTGCCATTTTGCCGTCAACCAGCACCGGGCACGCAAAGGGTGGTCGCACAGCCGAAGCGTCATGCAGGCAGTGCAGCAGCGCGGGCATGCCCTGCCCCACCGCAGCCTCTCCGCGCGCCACATCGGTATAGGGCGCACCTGCCGCTTCCAGCGCCAGACGAACAAACTCTCCACGGCCTTGGAGGCCGGGCCAATAGTAGAGTTGATATGCCATGGTCCATGGTAGCGCCGAATGGCCACTGCTATGGCGTGCCTTGGCGCTTCCGCAAAAAAGATCCGGTCATCCACACGCAGGCTCCATTGCGCGGTCAAGCCGGCCTGAACCAATGCTGAGCTTGCAGAATGGCCCAGATAACCCGTGCCGTTTCAGCCATACCAGTTCTTCAGGGCATCGGCGTGCAGTTTGATACGCGTGGCTTCAAAGGGCAGCCAGCGCTCAAAACTGCAGGCGGCACGGGACAAAAAATCGAGCAGCGCGAGGTGGCGGCGCAACACGCGGTGCTGGCGGTGTTCGATCAGCGGATTGAAGATGCCCTTGAGCGAAAACATCTGGCGCGGGTTTTTCTTGATCCACAGCCAGGAGCCCATCTCCAGCGTCAGCGGCAGGAAAACCCGGTTGTTGTTGTCGCAGGCCTGCAGGTACAGATGGTCCCAGATGTCGCCATGGGCCAGGTATTGCAGGCTCTGCGGCTCGAACACATAGGCGTGGTGGTTATAGGTTTGCAGGAACACCTCTTTCAGCGCCTGCATTTCGGCCAGATGTGTAATCGGCTTGCGGGTGTGGGCGTAGGGAAACCACAGACGGTCGCGGGCGCCAAAGCCCGAGTGGCAGTCCAGTGCCATGCTGAAGCGACGGCTCAACAATTCAGACTCCACCACGCCACACAACGCCCGGTTTTCCGCCTCCATGGCCTCGCCCAATCGTCCCCGGAACCAGGGCAGGCCAGGGCTGAAGCGCTGTCCACCAATCAGGAACGGCACCTGGTCAACGGCATCGACCGGAGCGTTGCGCATCAGGTCCACCCCGTTGGGGTTGGCACGTGTGCCCATCAGCATGCCACCCGGGTTGACGATGGGCATGAACACCAGACGCACCGACTCCAGTTGCTGGTGCAGCGTCGTGTCCCATTGCAGGCGCATGACCAGGTTGTGCAGGAAGGCGATCACGACCTCGGCACCAATGCGCTCCAGGCCGTGCACACCGCCAAAAAATCCGATGGCCGGAACCTGGTGGCTGGTATTGCCCATGCCGATGGCGTACACCGGCAGTGTGGTGCCGTTCGGAAGTGCGGCCTTATGCACGACAGACACGTCCAGGTGCTTGCCGGCCAGGTCCAGGATGCGCTCCACGGCTTCAAGCTCGGGCAGGTAATTCATCGGGGAAGCATAGTGGCCAAAGCGCCTGCCAGACGCATATCAGACCCAAGTGCAAGGGTAAGCGTGTTTGACGCGAAACCGTCACATTGGCGCGCTAGCCTATGGACTCCTTCAACGACGGAATTGGAGTACGCCATGCTCTGGAAACTCTTGGGATTGCAGAAAAAACTGGACGCGCTGTTTGACGACGGCTGGGTCGGGCTGGGCTTTGCCGCCACCAGCGGCGGCAGCGTTGGCGCGCCGCAAAATAAGGCTGGCGCGTCGATGGAGCAAGTGCATGCATAGTGCCGTGCGCCACTTTGCGGTGCTTGGCAGCCTTGTCTGGGGGGTGGTTGAGTTGGTGGCATTGCAGCGTTCCCGCTACCGTACCTGGACGATGCGAACCTGAACCTTCGGCCCGCTGCACGCCACAACCCATGCCATGGCCCTTGCAGGGCACTGGATAATGGTGCGCATGCAACCTATACGCACGTCACACTGGAGCCAGCCCGGCACACGGGCAGCATATTGGGACGGCGTGCGTGACACCGTGGGGGTTGTACCGTCTTACCTTCCGTTTGCGTTGGTGTGCGGCGTCGCATCCGTCAATGCGGGTTTGAGCACCAGCGCCGCCATTGCCCTGCCCGCATTGGTTTTTGCAGGTTCCTCCCAAGCGGTACTGACCCAATTCATCCAGAGTTCAGCCTCTTTGTGGGTGGCCATCTTGTCCGGCTGTGTGATCAACTTGCGCATGGCTGTTTACAGCGCAGCATTGAGCCCCAAGGTCAGGCAGTTCAGCACCGGGCAACGCATGTTGATCGCCGCCTTTTTGGTCGACAACAGCTTTGCCTTCATGCAAAAACGCGAGCTGGACAGACCAAAGGACCCTCACCTGATTGCCTACTACGCAGGACTGACCTCCGTTTTCTGGCCGAGCTGGCTGTTGTTTTGCCTGATAGGCATCTTCGCCGGCAACATCGTACCGGCCAGCTGGCAGCTCGAATTTGCAATTCCTTTGTCCTTCATCGCCATTCTGGTAGGTTCGGTGCGCAGTGTTCCAATGGCCGCGGCAGCGGTCGTGGGGGGCTTTGCCAGTGTGTTGCTGTTTTCATTGCCGCTCAAGTTGGGTTTGGTGGCGGCATGCCTGGCCGGTTTGCTGGCCGGATTGTTCGCCGAGAAAGGATTGCACTGGTGGACGTTACACAAAGCTGGCTAGTGGTGCTGGGACTGGCGGCTGGGACCTTCCTGATCCGTTATTCGTTCATCGGTCTCCTGGCAGACCGCGACATGCCGCACTGGCTGGAGCGCTCACTCAAACTGATGGTTCCCGCCATTTTTGCGGCCATTGTGTTGGGTGGTGTGGTCATGGTGGGCGGACAGGTAGCTGACTTGAGCCACTGGCCCCGTTATGCGGCGGCGGCGGCGGCCTTTATCGCAGCCATGGCCAGCCGGGGCAGCATGTTGCTCACCGTGATCGTTGGCATGACGGCCCTGCACGGTCTGCCGTGGCTGCTGCGATGACTTCACCGAAGCCCAGCCCAGCACAGCACAGCACAGCCATCATGTTGGTGACAACACGTGTTCCTCATGGTCGGTCATCAGCTGCGCAATGATGCGCCGCAACCACCGCGTCCCCGGGTCCTGGTGGTAACGCTCGTGCCAATGCTGCTTGACCGCGTATTGCGGCAACTGAAACGGAACGGGGAAAGTCTTGAGCGCACCGCGGCCGCGCAACACATCACCCAGTCGAGCGGGGATGGTAATGATCAGGTCGGTGTGCTCCACCACCAGCGCCGCACCAATGAAGTTGGGAATTTTCAGTGAAATCTTGCGTTTCAGTCCTATGCGTGCAATCTCCTGGTCAATCAACAGCGGCGCTGCACCCGATGAACTGATGACCGCATGGTTCTCCGAGGCGAAGTGCTGTAGTGTCAGCTCGTCGCGGATGCGCGGATGGTGGGCACTCACCATGCACACAAAGCTCTGGTCAAACAGCACCGTCTGGTAGAAGCCCGCCTCCAGTTGGGGCAGGAAGCCAATGGCCAGGTCAGCATCACCCCCCTCCAGCATGCGGGCAATGTCGGCCGACAGCGGGATGATTTCAATGTGAATGCCGGGCGCCGCAACCCGCAGGGTTTCCCACAGGCGGGGCAGCAGCACCAGTTGGGTGATGTCGGTCATGCAGATGCGAAACGTGCGCTCTGAGGTGGCAGGGTCAAACCCATTGCGGTGGCCCAGCACCTGGTCCAGGGCTTCCAGCACCCCGCGAATCGGCCGCACAAGTCCTTCGGCCAATGGCGTTGGCTCCATGCCACTGGAGGTGCGCACAAACAGCGGGTCGCCAAAGTGTTGGCGCAGCTTGGACAGGGCCACGCTTACTGCAGGCTGGCCCAAGTCGAGCGCCAGCGCCGCGCCGGTCACGCTGCGGGTCTTGTATATCTCGTCAAAAACCGACAGCAATCGAATATCAATCGTGTTCATCGCAGCACCTCTATTCGATTTTCGAATACTCAGTATTCATTCCCATGGATTTGCAGCATTTTGACCGACTCCTACGATCCACCCCATCGCAAAAACACCACCGTGGGGAAAAGAATGCAAGAACTTGGCCGCCTCGAAGACCTGCCCGAAGACTACCGTGCCGCGCTGACCGCAAAGAACCTCGTCCCCCTGTGGCCCAGTCTGCGCGCGGTCCTGCCACCGTTCAAGCCGGCCATCAAAACCCAGCCCACCTGCTGGCCCTATCAGGACTTGCGCCCCCTTTTGCTCCAGGCGGGCGAGCTCACGCCCATGGAAAAGGCCGAGCGCCGCGTGCTGGTGCTGGCCAACCCCGGCCACGGCCTGGAAAAAATGCAGGCCAGCGCCACCATGTACCTGGGCATGCA